>WGNT01000084.1 GCA_016124425.1 Cytophagales bacterium | reverse complement strand
CCGCATCCTTCAATATCTCCATGGATTCAATATCTGCAGGATTAAAGTGATTGCCTGGATTCATGGGGACCCCGTCAATAATCCATAGCGGTTCGGTGTTCCCGATGGAGCCTACTCCGCGTATATGTATGCTAGAGGCTGCGCCCGGGGCTCCTTCACTGCGCATTACCTGCACCCCCGCCGCTCTTCCCTGCAAGAGGTTATCCAAGCGACGTTCCGATAGCCGTGTGATGTCTTCCGATTTCACGGATGACAAGGCGCCTGTCAAGTCGCTCTTTCGCTGGGTTCCGTATCCTACTACGACAATTTCGTCCAAAGAGGATAAATCTTCTTGGAGCGTGATATCTATTACGCTTCTTGAACCCACGGATACACGTTGGCTGGAATAGCCAATAAAAGAAAAAACCAGTACCGCGCTTTCCTCCGGCACCTCTAGGCTGTATTTCCCTTCTACATCTGTTGTGGTTCCCGTATTCGTACCGTCTACGATGACCGTAACCCCGGGTATGCCTGCACCCTCTTGGTCAGTAACTGTTCCAGTGATGCGTATCTGCTCGAAGGATATTTCGATGTGCTCCTTACCTAAAGACGCCGGTCTCTCCCGGACGTAAATGGAATTATTCACCTGCTTAAACCGAAGATGGGATTGCTGGGCTATTTCTACCAAAATATCATTGACGGAATGTCTACCGGTGTTCAATGCTATAAAATCCTTATTTTCCAGTAGGTCATCAGGAAATACAAACGTATAGTTTGTTCTGGACTCCATGTCCCGAAATATTTCCTTGATCGTCCATTCGTTTTTTTGAAGCCGCAGAAACGTTTTGTCAATGGACTTTATCTGTGCCTCCGAATTGCTGGCAAATAATGCCGTCAGAAAGGCGCACTGTAGTATACAACCATACAATAGATTTTTAGATACCATCGTGATTAGGTATAGTATTTTTCTTTTCATAATTTTGAGTGTTTTATTGATTGATTCATTAAAGCATCGGGGTAAAATGTTTCATTTGGCGATGGGAGTTTTACCCTGTTTTTTTTATTCCATAGGCAGCGTCGGATTTAATGTGGCTTTTTTACCTTCTAGTTTGTAATCAAAATGCATAAAGTAACCAAGTCCAGTTAGGATGTCTTTTAGGTTTTCATTTTTAAATACGCCCGTGATTTCACGTTCCATATTCAGTTCATTGTGCACCACAAAGTTTACCCCATACCATGCTTCTAGCGTGGCTAAAATCTCCCCAAACTTCTTGCTCTTGAAGGAAATTTGTCCCTCCTTCCAGCCTGTCGTCTCAAGCAGGTCAAAGGTTCTCTTAGAAAGCTTGTCATTGGCTTTGCCCTTGTTTAGCGCCATCTCACCAGGAATAAGCTCCAGGCCATCGGCCTTTGTGGCAACACGTACCCGTCCCTCTGTAAGTGCGATCTTTATTAAACCGCCTCTATTAAAAACATTGAAGGCGGTTCCGAGTGCGGTGGTAGTGATGTCTCCAACAATTACTTCAAATGGGATTTCTTTATTTTCGGCTACTTCAAAAAAAGCTTCTCCGACAAGTTCTATTTCCCTTTTTTCCATACCATAATCGGAATAAAACCTCAGCTCGGAGAGGGAATTCAAAAGGACGGTGCTTTTATCCGGTAGCGTAATAATCATTTTTTCACCAGCCTGGGTTTTCCTTTCTACCAGCGTGGCTATCCTTGCCTCATCAATAGGAGTAGGCTTCTCATATAAAAATCCTTCCCTCAAAAAATACAGCGAAAAGGCAACTAAAAAATAGGTTGCTGCGATACGGCCCCAGGCAACTATGGTATCTAGCTTGGGCAAAAACTGCTTTGAAGGAGATGGCTTTTTATTTAGCGAAGCTTCATGGATTTTGTCCAAAAGCTGTTGCGCCTTGTCTTTAGAGACAGGTAAAGAGGTTTGCTTTTCCCATCTGTCTGCGAGATGCCGAATGACTTCTTCATCCGCCCCAGGTTGTTCAAGCCAATCTAGAACCTCCCGTTTTTCCTTCAGGGAAGACAGGTTATTCAAAAATCGAATGATCTTTTCTTCTTCCAACGTTTGTTGTGCTTTTTTACAATACACATCAAGAGAAGAGTTTACTTAGATACACACGGCATTTTTTTAAAAAAATTTTCCCGCTTGGGCGGTAGCCCCCGTTGCTTCAGGTTGGCAACAATAAATTTCTGATTATTAATCACTTCTTAATGATGTTTAAATGGTATGCTTTAGTAACAATGTAATTATCCTCTCCATCCCTAAAAACCCAATTCGCGTCAACGTATTGATTAGAACTTAAGTCACAAAAAATAGCTAATTCTAATTCATTTTCCAGTTTTAGAATCAACTCGTAAAACCTAGTCAGTTCAAAGGCAATAATTTTCTTTTTTTTAATCTGTTCCAATCCCTTTAACAGGGGTCCATTCAATTCGTTTGCTTCGTACCATGAAGTGATTAATGCATTATTGAAAAAGCCCTAGGAATAATAACGGATTAGATCGCCTACTAATCAAAGAATAAAACAAAAAACGGCGTGTAAGCAGAAGCTTTGTGAATCAATTCTATCTTTAAAAATTTGGTAGCTGAGTAGATATGACTCTCTATGGTCCGCTTCGAAAGGTTCATCTTTCCGGCTATTTCGGAGGTACTCATCCCCTCCATCCGGCTCATTATGAAAACCTGTTGCTGTACTGTAGGCATTGCTTTGATTAGCGTGGAAACCTTTTCCGCGAACTCTTTATAATTTAGCTCTGTCATAATGTCTTCGCCATAAAGCTCCTTTTCCATGGGAATATTATCCAGGGAGCAGGTTATCTTCTTGCTTCGGATTTTGTTCAGGAGCAAATTTTTGACGGCGCGAAAAAGATAGGCTCTAAAGTTTTTGTGTTCATCAAGTTCCCTTCTTTTCTCCCATATTTTTACAAAAATCTCTTGGACTGCCTCCTCAGCTTCCTGCCCATCGAGTAAATAGCTTTTGGCAAAAGCGAGAAGCCGGGGTAAATACCGATAGTAAAGTTCATCGAAGGACTTTATATCTCCCTGCCGTAGGGCTCGGACAAGGTCTATTTCGCTTAGGTTTGACAGTGGTCTCACTTTGGGTTTTGTTAATACCGATAAGTCCTTAGACGAATGTATGCGGCAAAATCATCAAATCCCTTCGAAGAATCAATTTATTCAAAAAGGAATTTGTTAAAAGCTAAATTTAGGGATTATAGTAACGCTATCAATAGAACGCAGAAAAAAATGAAATGTTAGATTTAAATATATAGAGAATCAAGGTTATCGGGAAATGAAACCGGGACCGCCCACCGAAAAGACAGACATGAGTTACCCGTCATACGGAGCAATGACTATTTAACATATCCAAAACCAACTTCCAGTATCATTTTCCCAAGCGTTGGACCCAAGGTGGAGATAAAACCCACAGTAGCTCCAACACCTGCATATACAAAGATAAAGCACCGGCACATACTCCTATTACAAAAAAGAACATGTTTACCATATAAAATTTCAGCCTATGAGGCTGGATGAATTTTTTATACTATATATTTCACTTTTTATGGAAGATTCGACAATTAAGTACTCTGTCAAAAAATGTTCTTTAACGGTCCTTTTTTAGAGATTGGAAAAAAAGATGGCTTTTTTTTTGACAAATTAATAATAATCATACATCTTTATTCCCAAACCGATAACCTGCACACAAAAAAATGGACAAAGTTTTAGACATTGATAATGTAGACCTGAAAATTATCTCTCTGCTTAACGAAGATGCAAAAACGCCCTACACCGAGATAGCGAAAAAAGTCTTCGTTTCATCGGGTACTGTTCATGTTAGAATGCGGAAGCTTGAGGATATGGGTATCGTGAAAAGTGCCACATTGAATATCGATTTTTCTAAGCTAGGGTATGACATCTCCGCGTTTCTCGGTATCTATTTGGAAAAAAGCTCCCTCTACGATACCGTCATAGAGCGGCTGAAAGAGATTGCAGAAGTAATCAACGCCTACTACACAACAGGGAACTATAGTATTTTCGCAAAAATCATCTGTAAAGACACTAATCACCTGAGAGATGTTTTAAACAAGATACAACAGGTGGAGGGAATCGACCGCACAGAAACCCTCATCGTGTTAGAAGAGAGTATCAACCGTCCTATTCAGCTTTTTGAAAACGGAAAGTAACGGAAGAATTTAATTATTTAGATTAAATCTAAATAAATTATTTTTAAGATTATTTAAAGCTATAATATGATGCATTCTGGTTCATTATTGTAGGTAAAAATTTTGATGTATTTTTGTAAACTCCTATAAAGGAGCGATTTAACTCATTACTTGCGACTATTTTGCCCCATTTACACCGCCTACTGAACAATATAATTTAGATATTCGTTGTATATTTGTACTGTTGAATATAATTAGTCTAAATAACTCCGATATGTCCAAAGACAATGAAATTTTAGAGCAATTTACCTCCAAGGAATATGAGCACGGATGGTCCGTCGAATATGAGGCTGATGAGGCTCCTTTAGGCTTAAATGAGGGGATTATCCGTTGGATTTCCGCGAAGAAAGAAGAACCGCAATGGTTGCTGGATTGGAGATTGAAAGCATATAAAACATGGGAGCAAATGACAGAGCCCGAATGGGCAAATATCCACTATCCCAAAATTGACTTTCAACGCACACGGTACTACTCTGCTCCCAAAAAATCGAAGAAAACAGACTCGCTCGACGAAATCGATCCTGAGTTGTTGAAAATATATGATAGGTTAGGTATTTCCTTAAATGAACAAAAAAGACTTCAGGGGATAGCCGTTGACGCGGTCTTAGACTCCGTTTCAGTAGGTACTACCTTTAGAGATACGCTTTCTAAACATGGAATTATCTTTTGTTCATTTAGCGAAGCGGTGAAAGAACACCCTGAGTTAATCAAAAAATACCTTGGATCGGTAGTTCCTATTTCAGACAATTACTACGCAGCATTGAATTCGGCCGTTTTTTCCGACGGTTCGTTCTGTTATATTCCAAAAGGCGTAAGGTGCCCCATGGAACTTTCCACCTACTTCAGGATCAATGCAGCGAATACCGGGCAGTTTGAGAGGACACTGATAGTTGCTGAAGAGAGTTCTTATGTATCCTACCTTGAGGGCTGTACAGCACCTCAACGCGATGAAAACCAACTCCATGCTGCAGTTGTAGAGATCTATGCGGCAAAAAACGCAGAAGTGAAATACTCTACAGTACAAAACTGGTTCCCAGGTGATAAAAACGGAAAAGGTGGAATATATAATTTCGTTACAAAAAGGGGCATTTGTGCCGGCGATCATTCCAAAATTTCTTGGACTCAAGTAGAGACCGGATCAGCTATTACCTGGAAATATCCATCCTGCATACTTAAAGGAAATTACAGCATCGGAGAATTTTATTCCGTGGCTGTCACCAATAATTACCAACAGGCAGACACTGGCACAAAGATGATCCACATCGGTAAAAATACCAGGTCTAGGATTGTATCAAAAGGTATTTCTGCCGGCCATTCGCAAAATTCCTATCGAGGCCAAGTGCAGGTGATGAAAAGAGCAACCAATGCACGGAATTTCTCTCAGTGCGACTCCCTTCTGATGGGGTCTACTTGTGGTGCCCATACCTTTCCCTACATCGATATCTCCAATTCTACCGCACAGGTAGAACATGAGGCAACTACCTCAAAAATCGGTGAAGATCAAATTTTCTACTGCAACCAACGGGGAATCGCCACAGAGGACGCTGTAGCACTGATTGTAAACGGATACGCGAAAGAAGTCCTTAACCAACTTCCTATGGAATTTGCCGTGGAAGCACAAAAATTATTAGCACTCACCCTAGAGGGAAGTGTAGGATAATACGTAATGATTTTGAAACATGCTGAAGATAACTAATTTACACGCCTCAATAGAAGGCACTCCAATATTAAGAGGAATCAATCTTGAAGTAAAACCCGGAGAGGTTCATGCCATCATGGGCCCGAACGGATCCGGAAAATCAACCCTAGCGTCTGTTCTCGCCGGAAGGGAAGAATACGAAGTAACCGAAGGCAGCGTACTTTTTAAGGGAAAGGACCTGTTGGATCTTAGTCCAGAAGACCGTGCCCGTGAAGGCGTCTTTTTGGCTTTTCAGTATCCAGTGGAAATACCTGGGGTTAGCTCAACAAATTTTCTTCGTACAGCCGTTAATCAAGTACGGGAATACCGGGGTCAGGAACCTTTGGACGCCGTAAAATTTCTTTCCTTAATGAAAGAAAAAATGAAACTGGTTGAAATCGATCAGAAACTACTAAGCCGTTCGCTAAATGAAGGATTTTCCGGAGGCGAGAAAAAAAGAAATGAGATATTTCAAATGGCTATCCTCGAACCTACCCTATCTATTTTAGATGAAACCGATTCAGGACTTGATATCGATGCCCTTAAAATCGTTTCTAACGGGGTTAATGAGCTAAAGTCTAAGGATAACGCCACCATCGTAGTCACGCATTACCAGCGACTGTTAGACTATATCGTGCCTGACTTTGTCCATGTGCTGTATCAAGGTAGGATCGTAAAATCAGGAACAAAAGAACTGGCCTTGGAACTAGAGGAAAAAGGATACGATTGGATCAAAGAAGAAGTTGCGGGAACTGCTGTCTAATCAAACCACTTAAGAATTAAAATCCATGACAACTAGCACTAAAAATGCAGTATCCATAACTGATGCTTTTTTGGAAATAGGCAAAAACCTGCCACAATCTAACTGGAATAGTGCCTTACGGAAGGAAGGGATTTCGTTGTTAAGCGCTCAGGGGCTTCCAGCTTCAAAAGTAGAGGAATATAAATTTACACCGGTAGCAAAGAAAATACAGGATACCTTAAGCAACCTATCCCACGCGCCTGCTTCATCCAATGTGGTCGCGGAGAAAGTTGACGAACATCGGATTCCCGGATTGGACAGCCATGTAGTGGTTTTCAATAATGGAAGTTATGATGCTACCCTATCCGCATTTGATTCTTCAGAAGTCACTGTAACTTCATTTGGAGATATGCCGACGGACAGTTTGGAAAAAACCTTGGGGAAGATTGCACCCGCTGGGAAAGATCCCTTCATTGCGTTGAATCAATTGGCTATTGAAAGTGGTGTTTGGATAGAAATTGCAACGGGTACCGCCCTGAAGAAGCCGGTGCTGATCCTTCAGTTCGTTGAGGGATCGCTTCAGGGACAGTCAGTTCACCAACGGTCTTACATTCAAATTGGCAAAAATGCAGCTGCTACCCTTATTGAAAAGGTGGTTAGCTTGGATGACACACCATACTTTCTCAATGGAGTTACGGAAATCAATGTAGGTGAAAATTCTCAGGTAGCATTCTATCGCCTTCAGGATGAGAGTAAATTTGCGATTGAGGTGAACAATACAGAGGTGAATGTTCCTAGGGATGCAACATTTTCTTCAGCAGTGATTTCCCTACAGGGCTTAATGATTCGGAATAACCTGAGCATCAATTTACTTGACTCCAACTCGCTGGGGAATATGTACGGTTTGTATCTCCTCAACGGGCACAGTCATGTAGACAACCATACCAATGTAGACCATACAAAGCCCCATGCAGAATCGAATGAACTTTATAAGGGAATTCTTGCTGATCACTCAAGAGGCGTGTTCAACGGAAAAATATTTGTTCGCCAAGATGCGCAGAAAACAAATGCTTTCCAGCAAAACAATAACATTTTGCTGTCGGAAGATGCCGTAATTAACACCAAGCCCCAGTTGGAAATTTGGGCAGACGATGTCAAATGTTCTCATGGTTGCACCACAGGGCAGCTCGATGAAGAGGCGTTGTTCTACTTAAGGTCGAGGGGAATATCCAAGGAAAGCAGTAGGGGCATGTTGCTGTACGCATTTGCCGGGGAGGTACTAGAAAAGATAACCAATGAAAACTTCAGAGAGTATTGCGTCGGACTTGTTCAAGAACGACTTGGATCAAACCACATCTAAACATATCCCCTTTTCAGTTGAGACAATAAGAGCGCATTTTCCGATCCTACATCAGGTAGTAAATGGAAATCCACTGGTGTATCTCGACAATGCCGCGACTACGCAAAAGCCACTCACAGTTATTGAAGCGCTAAAAACGTACTATTCGCTAGACAATGCAAATATTCACAGAGGCGCGCATACATTAGCGGCTAGGGCCACGGAACAATATGAAAAAACCAGAACAACCGTAAAAGAGTTTATTAACGCTCCTAGTAGCGATCAGGTGATCTTCACGAAGGGGACAACTGATAGCATTAACTTGGTGGCTTCTACCTTCGGTAAGACCTATATAGGTAAGGGTGATGAGATCATAATCTCAACCATGGAACATCACTCCAACATTGTGCCTTGGCAGATGCTCTGCCAATCCACGGGAGCGATACTTAAAATTATCCCCATCTCAGATACGGGGGAACTGGAAATGGAGGCGTTTTCCAACATACTATCCCCTAAAACCAAACTCGTATCTATCGTTCATGTATCGAATGCATTGGGGACTGTCAACCCCATGGCTGAGATAATCCAGAAAGCCCACGCAGTAGGTGCAAAGGTACTGGTTGACGGCGCTCAGTCTACATCACATTTGGAGGTAGATGTACAGGAACTGGACTGTGATTTCCTGGCGTTCTCAGCACATAAGCTTTACGGGCCTACTGGTCTTGGCGTGTTGTACGGGAAAAGGGATATCTTGGAATCCATGCCTCCCTATCAGGGAGGAGGGGAAATGATCAAAGAAGTTGATTTCGAAGGCACTACCTACAACGATATTCCATTCAAGTTTGAAGCTGGCACGCCAAATATAGCGGACGTGATCGCCTTCCAAAAAGCACTGGATTTTATACTTGCGGTGGGTCGCCATAACATTCATGCGCATGAACAGGAGCTACTTCAATACGCTACCGAGAAGCTTTCCACTATTAAGGGATTTGTACCGGTAGGCACCGCGTCCGAAAAGGTAAGTGTGCTAAGTTTTCTCATCGAAAATATGCATCCATTTGACGTCGGAGTGATGTTAGACGCTGGCGGAATAGCTGTTCGGACTGGCCATCATTGCGCCCAGCCACTTATGAAGAGATTTAATATCGAAGGAACCGTCCGTGCATCGTTTGCTGTTTACAATACGAAAAACGAGATAGATACCCTTTATCAGTGGATAAGTCGAATCGCAAAAAGGAAGAATTAATGCCTGATATCACTACCGTACAGAATGAGATTATTGAAGAGTTTGATATCCTGGGCGATGATCGGGAATCAACCATTTTCTATATCATGGAACTTGGTGATAAATTATCCCCCTTTCCTGAGGAAGAACGCATAGACGATAACATCATAAAGGGTTGTCAGTCGAAGGTTTGGCTGGCAACCAGAGAAGAAAACGGCAAGGTGTATTTCTTGGCAGATTCAAATACAGATATTACTAAGGGCTTGATCAGTTTACTGATTAGGGTTCTTTCAGGAAGAACTGCTGAGGAGATAATCTCCAGCGACCTGTATTTTATCGAGAAAATCGGGATGGGAAGTATCATAGGCTCGCAGCGATCCAACGGATTAACGGCAATGATCAAGCAGATGAAACGGTTTGCTATCGCGTACCAAGCCAAGAGTAAGGCCTTATAAGCACACTATCATTATGGAAACTCAAGCGACGAACAAAGAAGAGACTGCTGAATTAAAGCAAAAGGTAGTTCAGGCAATAAAGATGGTATTTGACCCGGAAATTCCGGTTGATGTCTATGAATTGGGATTAATCTACGAAATTACGGTCTTTCCTGTAAACAACGTATACATTCTCATGACGCTTACTTCACCAAATTGTCCTTCGGCGGAAGCCATTCCCTCGGAGGTTAAAGATCGCGTGAGTGAAATTGAAGGTGTTAATAACGTTGAAGTAGAACTTACTTTTGATCCCCCCTATTCACAAGATATGATGTCCGAAGTAGCAAAGCTAGAATTGGGCTTTTTATAATTTGTACCTTAAAAAAAATAACATATGTATCCAGAGGAATTAATAGCACCAATGCGTGCGGAATTGACAGATGTAGGATTTCAAGAGTTCCGATCTGCCGAAGATGTAGATACCCATTTGAAATCCCATAAAGGAACCACTTTGATTGTAGTGAATTCGGTTTGCGGATGTGCAGCAGGCGCTGCTCGTCCTGGAATACGCTACGCCTTAGATAATTCGCCGAAGAAGCCGGATGTGTTGGCGACCGTATTCGCCGGAAATGATCGAGACGCAGTTGCTAAGGTTCGGGAATATGTGTTGCCTTATCCCCCATCATCTCCTGCAATGGCGCTTTTTAAGGACGGAAATCTTGTGCATTTTATCGAAAGACACCACATAGAAGGCCGAAACGCAAAAATGATTGGCGATCATTTAGTGGAAGTTTTTGATCATTTCTGCGAATGATTAACGCCGCATAAATCATTAGGATATATAAATTTGTATTTAAATTTGTTTCGCTAAACATTTAGAATAAAATTTCGTAATACAGGTTAAACTCAATGAAACATCTGAAATTGAAAGACAACCTGAAAGTTGTGGAAGCTATTTGCTACGAACTCACATAAATTGTTTGTGTGAGTTCTTAGCCAATAGCTTCTCTATGTATAAAAGTTAGGGGAATTTTAAGGCAAATTCTTTATCTTAAGGGCGAATTTCAAAATTTATAAAGCGTAAACTTCCAAAATAGATTAACTAAAAACATATGTCTGAAATTGCTAAATTATCCTTTCAGGGAAATGAGTATGAACTTCCAGTAACCACGGGAACCGAAAATGAAGGAGCCATAGACATTGGCAAGTTGAGGGGACAATCTGGATTAATTACCCTTGATCCTGGCTTTAAAAACACAGGATCAACAAAAAGTGCCATTACTTTTTTGGACGGAGAAGAAGGAATTTTAAGATATAGAGGATATAACATAGAAGAATTAGCTGAAAAATCAAGCTTTTTGGAGGTTTCCTATTTATTGATTTATGGCGAATTGCCTACTAGTGCCGAATATTCGAAGTTTACAAAGAAAATAACCAAGCACACCTTAGTCCACGAAGACATAAAAAAGATACTAGACGGGTTTCCCTCTGTAGCACATCCAATGGGTGTCCTTTCTTCATTGATATGTTCGCTGACTGCTTTTTATCCCAACTCACTTGACCCAAACAATACCAAAGAGGAAATTGACTTGAGCATCGTCCGTCTGATGGCCAAACTTCCCACCTTTGCTACTTGGGCATATAAAAACAAAGTAGGACATCCAGTCAATTACCCAGACAATGGCTTGGACTATTGCAGCAATTTCCTGAAGATGATGTTTGCGTTACCTGCTGAAAAATATGAACCGGATCCAGTCATCTCAAAGGCACTCGATAAACTGCTGATTCTTCATGCCGATCATGAGCAAAATTGCTCTACATCGACAGTAAGAATAGTTGGGTCATCGCAGGCAAGTATTTATGCGTCGATCTCAGCTGGAATTAATGCCCTATGGGGTCCTTTGCATGGCGGTGCCAACCAATCAGTGATCGAGATGCTAGAGGCCATTAAAGATGATGGCGGTGATAGCAAAAAATGGCTTGATAAAGCGAAAGACAAAAATGACCCGTTTAGGCTGATGGGTTTTGGACACCGGGTATACAAAAATTTTGACCCTCGAGCTAAAATTATTAAGAAGGCTGCTGATGAAGTGCTCGAAAAACTCGGAATAGACGATCCTGTACTTGATATAGCGAAAGAATTAGAAACAGCTGCGCTGCAGGATGACTATTTCGTAGAAAGAAAGCTTTATCCAAACGTAGATTTCTACTCCGGTATAATTTACCGGGCACTAGGCATTCCAACCGACATGTTTACAGTGATGTTTGCCCTCGGTAGGCTTCCTGGCTGGATCGCGCAGTGGAAAGAAATGCGGGAAAACAACGAACCTATCGGACGTCCCCGACAAGTATATGTTGGCCCTACGGAAAGGGCTTATGTAGCTATGGAAGGTAGAAGCTAAATAGTAAAAAAAGGGAGCCAAGGGTATTGGCTCCCTTTTTCAAAAGCAAAAGATTCCACTAGAAAGCAACTATTTTTTTTAACTTAATTTTATATCGCTAGATATTTTGATAGTATAAAAATAATACCTACTTTTGCACCATAATTTAACAATCACATTTTTCTCGATTGCCGTGGGTTTCCTTACTGTTGCTAGTTAGTGGGATTTAGGACGCCGTGGCTCAGAGAAGTAAGGAAACATTTCATGGAAAAAGAATTATTGTTCTCAGATCTTGGGATTTCTGACGAAATCCTAAGGGCAGTGGAAGACATGGGTTATACCCAACCTTCCCCCATTCAAACACAAACTATTCCTTTATTGCTAGAAGGTCATGACCTAATTGGTCAAGCACAGACAGGCACAGGAAAGACCGCATCGTTTGGAATTCCCATTATAGACTTGGTAGATACTGCCATAAACAAGCCTCAGGCTATCATATTGTGTCCGACGAGGGAACTTGCGGTACAGGTAGAAGGCGAAATTGTGAAGCTTTCTAAATACAAGAAAAGACTTGACTCCACATGTATTTACGGTGGAGATCCGATTGACCGTCAGATTAAAGCATTGCGCAAAGGCGTTCAGATCGTCGTTGGAACACCCGGCAGAGTAATGGACCATCTTGATAGGGGTACATTGGACTTAAGTCACGTCAGCATGATCGTGTTGGACGAAGCAGACGAAATGTTGGACATGGGCTTTCGTGAGGATATTGAAACCATCCTAAAGTCTATGCCAGAAGAACGGCAAACCGTCTTTTTTTCGGCGACTATGCCTAAGCCTATCTTGGATTTGACAAGGAAATTCCAAACAGATCCAAAGATTGTAAAGGTACTCCGTAAAGAACTTACGGTAGAGAACATCACACAGGTCTATTATGAGGTGAAGACGCCCTTGAAAATGGATTTGGTTACCCGTTTAATCAATGTTCACCAGTTTGCGTTGAGTCTGATCTTCTGCAACACCAAACGAGCAACTGATCAGGTAACCGAAGAATTGATTGCCCGCGGCATTCAAGCGGAAGCCCTGCATGGAGACCTGTCGCAGGCACAGCGAACCAAGGTAATGAACAAGTTCCGGAAGGGCCATTGCGCAGTCTTGGTAGCTACCGATGTAGCGGCAAGAGGAATTGATGTAGACAACGTTGAAGCCGTGTTTAACTACGACCTGCCCCTTGACGAAGAAAATTACGTTCACCGTATCGGAAGAACCGGACGTGCCGGTAAATTCGGAACAGCAATTAACTTTGTGACAGGTAGAAGGGATTTGGGTAAGATTCGTGACCTGGAAAAGTTTATCAAGACAAGTATCAATAAATTGTCTCCCCCTTCTGCTTCTGATCTGCTCGAAATGAAGCAAGACCAGCTTGTAAAGGATGTAAAAAGAAAGTTGGCACAGGAAGACGACAACAGTCTATTCGAAGCCAGTATCGGCAAAATGCTCGCTGATGGCCTGACTTTGGAGCAAGTAGCAATTGGTTTGATTAAATTACAAATGGGACCAGCTGTGAAAGAACTTAACGAATTGAACTTCGATCTAGACATGGGTAGACCCGGTCGTGATGAAGGAAGAGGAGGAAGAAGAGAGGGAAGAGATTTCCGTTCAGATCGTGGAAGTTATGACAGAGGTGGTGACAGGGGCGGATTTGACCGTCGTGGCGGCAAACCTGAGAGGGGCGCAAGGCCACGCAAAGATGGCAAGGACAGTGCAAAAGATGCCAATATGGCCCGCCTCTTTTTAAATCTAGGTAAAAAAGACCACATCAGGCCAAATGATATCGTGGGAGCAATTGCGGGAGAAACCGGTGTTTCCGGAAAAAGTATCGGCGGGATCGATATTTTCGAAAACTTCTCCTTCGTGGATGTTCCAAAGAAAGATGTAAACCATGTAATCAGCGTGATGAACACCAACACCATAAAGGGAAAAGCGGTGAATTTCGAGATTTCAAAAGGTTAAAAACCTATCTATATGAAAAAGGTGCTATTTGTTTAGCACCTTTTTTTTTGTTCATTTTTTAAGAAGCAATCTTAGACTCCCCTATTCCCACTAGCTATCAACCACTTCTGCCTGATCTTCCCAATTAAATTGCTTACTTGAGTTCATCATGTCCTAGGATTTGAAAATCCATCCTTTTTTACTGGGATGCAATTCAGCAATATGTTGCTGTATTCCCTTTAGCTCAAGGTTCGGCATGATTTACTTCAGCGGCATTACCCCCTATCAAATTTATCAATTAGCACCTGCCCAATTTCTAGTAACTGCGCCGTTTCAAGTTCAGTAAACTCATAGGGTTCCTTTTTCGCTATGCCCAAGGTGCCAAATAGTTTCCCTTCCCGCAGTAAAGGAATGGTAATAGCTCCTTCCACCTTGGTATCTTTGGCTCCGGGTCTTACTACACCGGATTCGTCTGTCTGCAGGTTACAAACCTGCACCGGTTCCTTTCGCGCTGCGGCGATCCCCGCCATCCCCTTACCTACGGGAATCTCCGTCATTTTAGGTAAAAGAAAGTCCGGCACCCCGACCTGTGCCTGCAATTGTAGCAATTCCGTTTGGGTATCAAATCGGTGGTAAGTACCTGTGGTACAGGAAAAGTATTCTAAAATATGCTGAAGGATGCCAAGCTGCGGATTGGGTGCGTTTTCATCCTGTATTGTGTCAAGCAAGTGATTAAGCTCAGGAGTATTCATAGTACATGTGTTTCGTTAGCGTTCATCTTTTGCCAAAGGTATCAAATTGTCCAAAAAGGTGGAAAAATCTTTTCAATATCCTTACCTTCGTAAGACACGTAGTAGTATGACACAGCTTTTTTATCAGGAAGAAATAAAAGGCACAGAAATGATTCTGGACCCGGAAGAATCCAGGCATCTTACCAAGGTGTTGCGAAAACCTATCGGCGACATCGTTCTGTTTACAAACGGCAAAGGTTCATTGTACACATGCCGGATTACGGATAATAATCCCAAGCAAACCAAGCTAGTAGTCGTCAGTCAGGAATTTGTCCCCAAACCTACCCACTACATTCACCTTGCTATCGCACCTACAAAGAACTCGGACCGCATGGAGTGGATGATGGAGAAAATTACCGAAATAGGTGTAGACGAAGTCACGTTTATCCAAACCGAAAATTCAGAAAGAACCCAAGTAAATTATGAAAGGCTCAGAAAGAAAGCAATAACGGCCTGCAAACAAAGCTGTCAAACGTGGATTCCTGACATTCACGAAATGACAGATTTGGACACGTTTCTAGCTGACAAGACGTTGGACACCTACACCAAATTCATTTGCTATGTCGATGAAACCATACCGGGTCACTTGATACAAGTGGCGGAACCCAACCAATCCTACCTTGTTTTGGTAGGGCCAGAGGGAGATTTCGGACCGGGAGAAATCTCCAGCGCCTTTCAGCGTGGATTTACACCCTGTTCACTTGGAAAAAACAAACTCAGGACTGAAACAGCAGGGATAGCAGTCGTTCATACGCTGCAATTATTGAATACCTGATCCGGGTTAATAGCGGCTTGATAGGTAAGCACTTAAAGAAAATAACAACGCATTATTACGAAGCAGGGGTAAATATCACAGGTACTTCTTCGGATATATCCGAAATAGCCTTATTTTTAGAAATATATTTTACTTCATAAAGTCCCTATTTCAAAAGATCGAGCATAACGAGAACGTCATACCCAGAGCGCAATAAAGCTATGGAATCCTGCCGGCAAGCTGTAAATGCTTTGTCGCCTTTAATTAATCATACAAACATAAAATAGAGCATAACGAAAAGGTCAGACAAGGGGATGCTAATTTACCATGGGAGATTCTCCAGACTCTGATCCGGCCACGCGATGACCACTAGAAAACAAGTATAACCATATGAAAAAAACTGTATTTTCCTTTCTGATCCTCGGCTTGATGGCACTTGGCCATCTACACGCTCAGGAAAGCACCATCCTGCAAAAACTCGAGGAAATAGCCGTAATCGACCAAAAAGTAATGATGCCAATGAGGGATGGTGTGAGATTGGCAACGGATATTTATAGGCCAAAAACCGATACTCCCGTCCCCATTATCTTTTCAAGAACCCCCTATAATTTCAATAGCTATCGGGATGGGGAGTTAGTAACCAGAACACTAGAAGCTGCATACAAAGCGGTGAGCAAAGGATACGCCTATGTCGTTCAAAATGAACGGGGGAGATTTTTTTCTGAAGGCGAATGGGATATTTTAGGTACTCCACTCACAGACGGATATGATGCGTTTACCTGGATGTCCGAGCAAGCTTGGAGTAACGGTAAAATTGGAACGCTGGGATGTTCCTCTACCGCGGAATGGCAAATGGCGGTGGGCGCAATGGATCATCCAGCACACGCTGCCATGATTCCTCAAGGATTTGGCGCAGGCGTTGGCCGGGTGGGCGAATTTTTGGAGCAAGGCAATTGGTACCGCGGTGGCGCCACGCAGATGCTTTTCATCTCTTGGCTCTACAGTACCCAACACGATCCGATGGCACCGAGGCTACCTCAGGGAATCGGCCAAGAAGACCTGCTACGCCTGCAGCGATTCTATGATATGGCGCCGAGGTACCCCCGGGTAGACTGGGCAGAAGGACTAAGCCATCTACCCGTTCAGGATATTATCAAAAACGCAAACGGTCCGAAGGGCGTATTTGAAGACATGGTGACGCGTACGCCGAATGATCCCAAATGGTTTGAAGGTGGGTTATATCACGATGACATGGAGTTGGCTGTCCCCAGTTTCTGGTTTGTCTCTTGGTACGACGTTTCAAGCAGCCCAAATTTGGCCTTGTTCAACCATGTGCGGGAAAATGCTGCCGATCCTGAAATTCGGGATAATCAGTATTTGGTAATTGCCCCAACCCTTCATTGCGCCTTTACAAGAGCTACGGAAAATACCATTGTCGGAGAAAGAAGCATGGGTGATGCCCGCTTGGATTACGACGAACTGGTTTATGGCTGGTTTGATTTTTGGCTTAAGGGCGAGAACAACGGAATGAAAGAAAAGCTCCCAAGGGTAACCTATTTTACCATGGGCTCTAATAAATGGCAAACTTCTGATAAATGGCCTCCTTCATCTGTGGAAATGACTCCGTTTTACCTGGATAGCAAAGGAGCGGCAAACAGCCGATTGGGAGATGGTGTCTTGACAGGCAAACGTCCTTCTAAAGATAACCCAGATACCTTTACCTATGACCCTATGGACCCAGTGACCTCCTATGGAGGAAATGTATGCTGTACCGGTAACGCCATACAAGGAGGCTCTTTTGATCAGCAGGAAATGGAGCTTCGGGAAGACATCCTTGTATACACTTCGGATCCTTTGGAGGAAGGAATTGAGGTTAGCGGCTTTATCGAATCGGTTTTGTACCTGTCTTCGGACGTGAAGGATACCGACCTTACGATCAAGCTAATTGATGTTTATCCAGATGGAACAGCCTATAACCTCGATGAGACGATTCAGCGCGTACGATATCGGGAAGGATACGACAAGGAAGTGTTTATGGAAGAAGGCAATATCTATAAAGTTGCGCTTACACCGATGTCTACAAGTAACTTTTTTGATAAAGGTCATCGTATACGCATAGAAGTCTCTAGTTCAAATTTCCCCAGATTTGACCGAAATCTGAATACAGGGGGAAACAATTACGATGAAACCGAAGGAACAGTGGCTACAAATAGCATTCACCATTCCCGAAAATATCCCAGTAGCATCAGCCTACCCATCGTAAAAAAATAATAGCTTACTGTTTTAACCACTTTCTAACCACCTAACCACTTCAACCATGAAAAATAAGTTGTGTTTGATTGTCCTGTTGCTTTTTCCCTCGTTGCTTTTTGCACAAAACGAGAACCAACGATGGAAAATGCACGCCGGGCAAACAGAGATTATCAGGGATCAATGGGGGGTACCCCATGTATTTGGCCAGACAGATGCCGATGCAGTATTTGGAATGATTTACGCGCAATGCGAAGATGACTTCAACCGCGTGGAGATGAATTACATCACCGCGATGGGCCGGACCGCTGAGATCACTGGGAAAGAGCAAATTTATACGGATCTACGCATGAAAATGTATATCGATCCGCTCGTGCTGCAAAAGGAATTCGACGAAAGTCCCGACTGGCTAAAGGCATTGATGACTGCTTGGGCAGACGGGATAAACTATTACCTCGCTAAAAATCCGAAAACCAAACCCAAGTTACTGACCCGATTTGAACCGTGGATGGCGTTGTCCTTCAGCGAAGGAAGTATAGGAGGTGACATTGAATCGATTTCTCCAGCAGGACTGAAGGCGTTTTATGCCAACAAATTTCAGGCATATGTCCCCGTTGAGGCTTGGGATCTGGAGGAAAACCCAAGTGGTTCTAATGGTTTTGCGATTGCCCCTGAACTCACAGTAAACGGGAATGCACTACTACTGATAAATCCACATACGTCCTTCTATTTTCGCCCGGAGGTTCATATGGTGAGTAAGGAAGGACTTAACGCATATGGAGCGGTTACATGGGGACAGTTTTTTATTTATCAGGGATTCAATGAATTCAATGGGTGGATGCATACTTCTACTAGGGCGGATGTTATCGATCACTATGCGCTTACGGTAGATCAACTAGACGGAAAATACCAGTATAAGCATGGCAACGAATGGCGTCCCTTTATCACCAAAGAAATGGTAATGAGGTACAAGGACGGTGACAGTCTAGGAGAAGAACGTATCACCGTCTACTACAGCCATCATGGGCCGGTGATCCGATCTGAAGATGACAAATGGGTAGCAATCAAGCTGATGGTCGAGCGCCAAAAGGCTCTTGCTCAATCCTATTTGCGTACGAAGACAAGTAGCCACCGAGAATTCCGAGAGGTCATGGAGCTCAAGACAAATTCATCAAACAATACCGTATATGCGGATAAAGATGGCACTATAGCTTACTACCATGGCAATTTCATGCCAGTCCGGGACCCATCTTACGATTGGTCAGGCGTTGTAGACGGCAGCAATCCCGCTACGGACTGGAAGGGGTTACATGAGTTGGATGAGTTGGTTCACGTAATCAACCCAAGCAACGGTTGGGTACAAAACTGCAATGCCACGCCTTTCACAGCGGCCGGAGCGAATAGTCCAATTAGGGGCAATTATCCCAGCTACATGGCACCAGATGCGGAAAGCGCGCGTGGGCTAAACGCCGTGCGGGTCTTACAAAATCAACGGGGTTTCACCCTAAACAAACTGATAGATACTGCTTACGATCCCTACTTGATCGCGTTTGAACCGCTGATTCCCAAGCTGAAACTTGCCTATGAGCGGCTACCGGAGTCGCATCCCCAAAAGCGTTCCCTGGCGCAACCCGTAGAGACGCTTTCGAATTGGGACTTAAATTTTGGCCTAAAATCGGTGGGAATGTCGCTGGCACATTTCTGGGGCCAAGCGCTGATAAACAGTGCCAGAGGGATGGAAAGGCCTTCGGCTATCTACCTGTTTGACTTTCTGGCTGATTACACACCGGATCAGATGAAATTGGACGCATTAGCTGCCGCTGTCCAGAAGCTGGAAGATGACTTCGGCACTTGGGAAACACCCTGGGGCGATATCAACCGGTTTCAGCGGCTCACGGGAGACATCGTGCAGCCCTTCGACGACAGCAAACCAAGTATCCCGGTTCCCTTTGCCCCCGCAACTTGGGGGTCTTTGGCCTCTTATGTGGGAAGAAGTCCCGTAGAGACGAAAAAAATATATGGAACCGTAGGCAACAGCTTTGTGGCTGTGGTAGAATTTGGGGATAAGGTAAGAGCCAAAAGCAGCTTGGCCGGCGGGCAAAGCGGTGACCACAATTCCCCGCACTTTTACGATCAAGCCCAGCCCTATGCCAATGCGGAGTTTAAAGAAGTAAGCTATTATCGGGAGGATATTGTTAAATCAGCTAAGCGAACCTACCACCCAGGAGAGAAATAGTTTGAGAAGACAGTTTTCGTAGTGATAATTTAAGGAACTAACTATAGCCCCGATTATTAAAATTTTCGGGGCTTTTTTATGTATATTGGTTTTCAATCTAAATCTTCAAACGACGATTCGGTACCTAGGGTTTTCAAAGGTTTTATCCGTCCCAGAAAAGCGGCACATATTGGAAGATTTATGATAAAAGGGAATATGGATCAACAAATCTATTCCAATATTTACCCGATGAAACCGATTTACGTTTATTGAGAAGTAAATACCCATATGACTATGCTACGCATAAAAAATACGATCCGTTTCAATTTACTAGTTAGCTACTTAATTTACCTGTTTGTTTTTGCATGGGGTAAATCTTTAGCCCAAGACCTTCCTCATTCTTTACCGCACCTTCCGTTTCACTTAACTGCGCAACCATGGGCTCCCATGTCATATTCAAACAGGGAGTTGATCGAAACCATTGAATCAGCTTGTAAAGCTATTGCCCTTCATCAGGATGCAAAAGGCGCCATTATCGACCCATACTTAAAGCGGGAACACCAATATTCTACCCCTTATTTCGCCTTCGCCGTAGGGACCTTGTTGGCAGCGGGAAAAGGGGATGACCTTTTGCAAGCAGGCATAAACGCGATGGAGCATAGTACCTTGCAGGTATCAAAAGGAAGTAAGTACATAGCGGATGAACATGGGGAGTTCTTTATTGCACCGCTGGCGAATGCCCTTGACCTATATGCTCCACATGTTCCTCCGGCTAAACTCGCTGGTTGGACGGATCGAATGAAAACCCCACTGGCTACTATCCTTCAAAATTTTGACGGACGTATCAACAACTGGAGGACCTATGGCATGAAAGGGGAATGGATTCGTGGAAATTTGGGGCTGGTGGATAAAGCTTCCGCGGAAGCCTTTATAGAAAAAGGGTGGCATGAGCAAACCCAGCGCATACGTATCGTTAATGACAAATGGAACCTCTACCAAGATTGGAGTTCAGATCCACAATCCCTTGCCGTGGAAGCGGTGGGTCGAGGAAATCTAATAGGCCTTGTAATGGAGCAATATACAGGCGCCTCACGAGATGAACTTTTGCGGGTAGTCCGGAAGGGCACGGAAACAAGCTTGCTTCTTCAGTCTCCGGATGGACAGGCACCCAGCAATGGAAGGACAGACAACCATGTATTCAACGATGTCCTTTATCAGCTGGCCTTTGAAGTGATGGCAGAAGACGCCCTGGCTAATGGAGATTCACTATTGGCTGGAAGGTATAGACAAGCTGCAAATCTCGCATTCCTAAGTATCAAGCGCTGGCAAAGAACGGATGGCGCTTGGAAAGGTTCCTTTTTCGTGACCAAAAATGCCTTTGATCCTGCACAACGAATTGGATACCAGCCGGCAAGCCAATGGGGCAACTACAACGGCGCGGTTGTCATGCACCTGGCCGAAGCTTGGCACCATCGTAAATCAGGTATCAAAGAAGCCCCTTCACCATCAGAAATAGGCGGATACGCTTTTGAGACCGATCCGAAATTCGGTGCCTTTTTTGCTAATGCCGGCGGCTTGCAGGTGGTAGTAAACCTTCGCGGTGCAAGCGTACCCAAATACGGGCTTAGTTGGACACCGCTGGGGGTAATTCGCATCAGCAAAGTGGGATGGGATGCCCGACTTGGCCCATCAGATGGAATGCATGACTTGGTAGTAGGAGATGATGTTACCTTGTACACAGCCAACGGCGAGGCGCTGGACACCTATAAACCTCTCAGTGGGGTCACATTCGGTCCCGAATGGCAGGAACAGGGCCGTTGGGTACGAATAGCTGACTTGCCAAAGAATTATCAAATAGTGCCGGAAGTGGTATTTGTTCATCCCTTACTAGTACGATTTACCCTTCACTATACCTACGTGACAGGCAGAGGAGGGCCTTACTTTTCACAAGAATTCACGATTACTCCCGATGCAATCGTCACCCGCATGCGTGCACTACAAAAAACGGTACACGGGGTGACTGTTCCACTCCTCGAAAATGATGGACAGGGGCTGCATGTTAGCATCTCCGATAAAATTGTCCGAACAAGGTATCCTGAAGGAACGGATGAACAAAACTACCTTTCATTAAACCAGCAGTCTACGATCAGTCAGGAGGCAGCTTCTATCCAAAGTACCTACGGTTGGCTAAAACCCGTTCGATTTCAAACTAACGAACCGTCTACTGATGTATTGATATATCCCAAAAGAAGACAAGATCCAGATGCGCATGAAGTGTTGCAATCGTTTGAATGGACATCAGACGGATTTCAGTCCGTTTTGGGAAAGGTGTCAGGCACAACCTATCTGAGTACAACTGCCGCAGGAGGAGAAGGAGACCTCATGGACTTGACCGGCGACGGGCAAATAAACGCTACTTTTGATAAGAGATGTCAATTTTTCTTCCAGCTCAGCGACGGAAAAGCAACGGCAGTGGAGGTTGATAGAGAGGTCACGCTATGGCTTAATGGAAAAAAATATTCTTTAACTCCTTTTGAACCAATTTATCTCAATTGACCGTTAGGCAATTGGATCTTTACGACAAAAAATTAAAACAGAAGGAAGAAAAAGAAGTTTAATCTCTGTCGTATTAGAATGTCCTTACCATTCATTTTCATTTATGTTTCATAATCAACGCTTCTTTAGCCGTAATCTCGCGTTAAGTTTACTGACTTGTCTTATGTTGTCAGGGATACTTGGTAGCTGTAGCGGTCCTGTAGACGCGGGAAGCATCGATCTAGTCAACTGGAAAAATGACCGGTATGGATGTAAAGGACTTCGCCTGCAGGATTTGGACGAAATAAAGCGAATAAAAAATACATTTCTCACAAAAAATAATCAGGAGCTAATAAAGACATTTGGAAGACCGGACAGGGTTGAACTTGCTAGTAAAAGCCAGAGTTTTTTCATTTATTTTTTAGAGCCCTCGGACAATTGTGACCCAAAACCAGAAAAAGAACCCCTAAAGGTCCTTTTTCGACTTAATGCTATCAATAAGGTCAGCGAAGTGACGGTTACCTACCTTAATCCATGAAACAGAGTGCGGCAGCTCCTAACGTACCTGCGTTGTTTTCCAAAGTTGCACGTTTGAGCGAAAACCCTTCTGTGTAGTAGGAAGTAAGTTTCGTATTGACTACGTGTTCCAGAGACGGCAAAATATGCTCTAAGCCGGCAGATATACCGCCGCCAAAATAAACCTCATTTACATCTAGTATCCTAACGGTAGAAACAATTGCTTCGCCTAGAATTTCCCCTACTTCTTTGAACACTTCTAGGGAAACTTTATTTCCGGCATTTGCCGTCCGTACAAGAAGGTGCATGCCCAATTCTTCTTTTGCCAGGTCTCCTACCTCATCCGGAATTGCAGCCATTTTTTGCTGCATGATTTTAATGATACCCTTTCGGCCAATAAGGACCTCGAGACGCGTATTGTTTCGGGATAACATATGCCCCATTTCCATCGCGTTGCCGCGTACCCCTTTGAAAACCTCTCCGTCCATAATCAAGGCGCTACCGATGCCGGTTCCCAAAGTGATAAAAAGATAATTTCCCGAAGTTTTTTCCAATCCAAAATGATACTCTCCGACAGCTGCGGCGTTGGCGTCATTTTCCAGGTGAAAGATGATGTGCGGGTATTTTTCTTTAAGTCTAAAGCCCAAGCCGAAGCCGTTTAATTCTGGTATCGCAGGTATCTCTAACGTTGTATTCCTGTCTTTACTGACCAACCCTGGTAATCCGATGCCAACGTGTGACACCATGGGAAATTTAGCGAGGTATTTTCCCACCACATTTACAAAGGCTTCATTAAAACCCGCAGGCTCGAGTTTCAACAGGCTGGTGTCTTCTTTATAAAATTCTACAATTTCACCATTGGTTTTGACAAGCCCTACCTTCACATAGGTTCCGCCCACGTCTATTCCCAAAAAAAACTGATCCTGTATATCCATAATTTAGTTGCTTCTTTAAATGAAGTGCTAAAATACTAAAGAGTTTAAATTATTGGTGGCTTTGACAAATTAATCTTCCCCCACAAGCTCGATCCCCGTCTCTTT
>WGNT01000085.1 GCA_016124425.1 Cytophagales bacterium | reverse complement strand
TATTTCCACCAGATTATCTTTATACCTGTCGAGTGAAACCTGCTTTTGGTCGGTGCCCACCGGCGTTTTTATATCATGCAGGCCACAGTTAAGCAATAAGATATCCGGTTTAAAGGATGCATCCGCTAGTTTAATTTTCACATACTCCAACACCATTCCCGAATCACCTCCATTTGCACCAGAAGGATTGTCGAGGTTGGCGGAAGATTGCCCGTCATCTCTCTTCCTGTCGTAGATAAACACCCCCTGAACGTACTGCTCCAGAAAAGGGCCATACTGAATGGAAATACTGTCTCCTATCACAAAAACCGTTGGAAGATTACCCTTGAAATGGAAAGAAAGCAATCCCAAGGTCAGGAGGACACACATTGGTATTTTGAGTCTATTCATTTGCTGTTCCGGGAATAAGTAGTGTGCTATTAAAGAAAAAACGCTAATTCATGTACCTCCCTCGGAGGGTTTCCATCATCCATACATTTATCTCCCATTGATCTACCAAAGGTACCCCTGTAGCGGGATGAAGCACCATGTAAGGCGGCGCTCCAAATTCCGGTGTGATGGTCACCGCTGAGTTACCACTTTGTTTATTTCGAAGAATAAACTGGTCCCACCAAGCAAGATGTGCATTCAATGCGTTTTCCCAGTTGGGAATTCTTGGATCAGGTACTTGTGGACCCTCGGTATACCCAACCCGCGCATGCAGATGACCTGCCGCAGCTATAGCCAAGTCGACAGCCTCCTGTTGGTCCTCCAAAAACGATTCGGCCGTGGCACACCAATGAGAAATATCCAATGTGATTTTTAATTCCGGCAATCGGACGAGGTAGTCCTTGGTGATGTGGGCGGCAAAGCTCCATTTTCCCCGATGTGTCTCATGTACTACCGGTACGCCTGTCTCGTCTGCGATACGCTCTGCTAGCTCAAACAAGGCGCTGTTTTGCTCGTATGTATAGAAGTCCTTTCCGGTTTGGGAATTGATAAAAAGGGGCTGAGTGGCCGCCAAGTTTCGTAGCCTATTTTCATATTGCTGCTTATGCGCTTCAAATTCATGGACCACCGTCTCCCAATGCTGCGCGACAAGTTTGAGGCCGGCAGATTTGACCATACTTGCCTTCTCATCCCGCTCTTTTGGATCAAGAGAGAAGCTCATTTCAACGCCGTCGTAACCCGCACGACATACGTTTTCCAAAAATTGTTTAAATGGAATGAATTCGGAACCCCATAAGGGACAGAAGAACAACAATTTCATACTTCACAGTGAATGGTTAATTCGACGAAAGATACTTTTTTTGCTTGTAGCATCAAAACCGATCCAATGTGGTTTATTGGCTGAACCTTCCTCTTTTCCCAACATATGATTATTTATCAGGCAACGTAATTGTAGATTTTAAGGCTCCCTATATTTAAAACGCAGAAAAATCTGGAAAAGCTGTAGATAGTATAGGGATGTCTCTGCACTAATGCCGCAATGCAAACGAACTATATGGAGAGGTATAATCGCGGACTTTATCCCATTGGCAATGAGCTATGTATCAAGTCATCATGGCGCCGAGAATTTGCATTCAGGTATGTGCAGGAAGGCACTCAGACACGAAGTGGTTTTCAACAACTTCACCACCCGCCCCTACCGCAAAAAACTCTCCCATCAAAAAAGCAAACCGAATTGGCGCGTTGTGGAAGACAGAAAGTAATATCAGGGCAGTAGACAAGGGAAATGGGGAACCAAAATCTTTGCGCCGTATATTGCCGCTATTTGCAACCGGTAACTCCAGATGGGAACGGTCAAGTCTGGCATAATAGCCCAAAAAACGTCTAGGCCTTTTTCTTTATAAAGTCTACATCAACCTGCTACTTCGTAAAGTTCATTCTGACTGACTTCTTCTCTTCCAATCCACTTATGGCGCCATATGGCCATGACGTGAGTTTGCGCCTGCTCTAAGTCGGTATATAGGATGCCGATTTTACTTTGTATTAATTGGGCATCAACCAACTGGGAAATCAATCCATATTCGTTTAAATCGGACGGTTTTATAGGGCTCAAAATACCTCCTAGGTTAGATAGGGCACTATATCCGAACCCTTTGTCTATAAGGTCATAACCGGCAAACTCAAACCCATCCATTTCAAAGCCAGCACATTCCTTCTCAGGATCCTTCACGACCGCCAGTAAGTTGTAAACGGGACAATTCCCTGCAATCTTACGTACATACTCCAAAGAAGTATATAGCCCCGTACGGCTACCATTATCGAAAAAGCAAGCAGATTCTGCAGATTCGCGATTAAACATTTCGAGCTCAGCGTTAAGGAACTGGTCCAAGGACAAAAGCTCAGACATCTGGTCAAAACCATTCCATACCGTAAATTCTCCCCACGTTAATCCCTCTTTTGGAAATGCCGGATTAAACGGCTCCCTACCAGTGTACAAAATAGTCATCTATGTCTAATTAAATAAATAAAGATTAAACAAAACCCCGTTAGATTGGATCTCACTTGATACGTCTACAACGATTTATTAGCAAATTTATATGAAATAACCAGTTTTATAAACTATTCCCAAATTATTTTTCCATACAAGCTTTGGTAAATATGCCTTTACCTTACGATTTATCGAAAAAAAATGACGCAAAACACCTTTTTTCGACTTCCTTCAGCAGTTTCCGTGTTAGATAAAAAAATACGAACTACACCCCCTTATAAGCTAAAATCATCCTTTAAAAACATAAGCAAAAGGATCCTCTATACACATAAGTTGTGCAGGATGTGCCCAATTACATTACAAGTCCATCTGTACAGGGTTCACGGCTTTTACCTGAGTTTTTGGCCTCAGCTTAGCGTACAGGTGACTGGTATATTTTAAAAGATTAACTATTCGGATATTCTGTGAAATCGTAGTACTTAGGGAAGCAGGAGTATCAACAATACCCTACTCCGGAACAACCATGTTTACAGGCGCCTGCATCGTCTTATTTTTAGCATAATAGTTATTTAATCCAAAGTACATCACCACGGCGAAGCATATTACCGGTACAAAATAGGAAGCGCCGATACTTCCCGTAATATCTGACACCTGTCCTTGCGCCGCTGTAATTACCGCGCCTCCCAAAATAGCCATGATCAATCCTGATCCCCCCAGCTTGGTGTCGTTGCCTAAGCCTACAGCAGAGAGTCCGTAAATGGTCGGGAACATAAGGGACATGCATACAGATACCATGACAAGTGCAATAACCCCTACCATACCGCTTGAATAAATGACTACAAGGCAACAAATCAATGCGGCGAAAGCAGAGATAGCCAGAAGAATGGATGGTTTGAAGAACTTCATTAATCCCGTAAACAAAAACCGACTTAAGGCGAATAAGACTAAGGATATCAAATAATAATCTGATGCATCACTTTCGTTCATATTCAACTCTACCATGACATAACGTATGGTAAATGACCATACGCCGATCTGCGCACCCACGTAAAAAAACTGGGCCATGACCCCTAATTTGTAATTTTTGTTTTTTAGCAGGCGTTTGAATCCGGCGATGACTCCGTCAGCTTCTACTGTCTCGGAGGCAACTGGCATTTTTACAGATCGAATTACGAACCACACGAAGACCAAAAATAGGGCTACACCTACGTAGGTACCCATTACCCCAACAAGTTCCTCAGACTGAATGGCTTTAAGTGCTTCTGGACTCATACTGGAGCGATCTGAAGCTTCGGCGGTATTTAAATTTGAAAGGATAAAAACCTTACTTAGGTAAACACCAAGAACCGAACCAATCGGATTAAAGGATTGGGCTAAATTTAGCCTCTGAGTAGCTGTTTCTTGGGGTCCTATTACGAGAATATATGGATTAGCGGCAGTTTCCAAAATCGACAACCCCCCTGCTAAAACATACAGGGCAACTAAGAAAAACCCATAGGACATGGTCACACCTGCCGGGTAAAACAATAATGACCCTGCTGCAAAGAGACCCAATCCGAGTAATATTCCGGACTTGTACGTATACTTCCTTATAAACAACGCCGCGGGCAACGCCAGACAGAAATAAGAACCATAAAATGCCAACTGTATCCAAGATGTTTGAAAGTCAGTCATGCTCATGATGCGTTTGAAAGCTGCCAAGAGCGTATCAGTCATGTTATGAGCGACTCCCCAAAGGGCAAACAATGAAGTCAACAGAAGAAAGGGCCAAAAATCTCTTTTTGAAATTAGGCTCGGTTTGGCGGGCGTACTGGTTTGGGACATGGGTTGAATTGGAGGTATAAGGGTTATATAAATGACAAATTAGAGATTAACTTTTGATGTTTCAATTCTTCCCAAAACGAAGAAGGGATTTCCGTTTGGGTTGAGGCATAATTTTCAGAAATGCTTTCGATATTCGCTGCGCTTATTGCAAGGCTGGTCACGCCAGGAACCGAAAGGCCAAACTGAATACACGCATGGGAAGGCTTTATTTGGAATTTTTGACAGCAATCAAAGAAAGCTTGCCTCCACCTTAAGAGTTGTTTATTCTCCGGAAGACTGGGATCTATGTATTTGTAATTAAAATAATCTCCTCCAACTAGAAAGCCACCATGAAAAACGGCGGCATTGATGACTAGCACCTGCTTCGATTTCAAATAGGCTAAAAAATCAAGAATAGGCTTTGGATGTTGGTAGATGGTAAGGCTATTGGCAATCATGACCCAGTCCAATGCTACATGCTGGACTATCCGGGGTATAACCGTCCAATCCTTGGCCCCAACACCAATTCCCACCACTAAACCTTGCTCCTTTAAATGTTGTAGCGCCCTATAGGCCTCCAGGATATCTTGGAATCTTCTTTCCTCGTCCACGTCATCCGTAGCAGCAGCTAGGTATTCATCAGGATCATGTACGGAGACTAATTGGGGGGTGTAGTGTTTCAACAATCGGTTTCCTTCCTCAAAGCAGTCAAGAATACCCTGATAGCTGATTTTCTGAACAGCGTCGTGTTTAATCCCTTTCCAAACACCAGGTTCAAAAGTGGGTTCATCGGAAAGCAACGGAGATCTTATCCACCCCAATTTATTGCTAAGAAGGATCTGATTTGCAGGAATCTCCAGTTGGTGCAAACAATCTCCTATAACTTCCAGCGCGAGTCCTGCTCCATATTTTCCCGCAGTGTCGAATACTGTAAATGGAGCGGAAATGTCTATACACTTTTTTATAATGGCAAACTTATCGGAAGCTGTCATTACCCTATACAGATTACCCAAATCGCTACTTCCGAAGACCACCCGAGGAATAGTCAATCCGGAATTACTTAAAGCTGATGTCTCTATCATGTTTGCTCAGCCTATGCATGCGTACTTTGCCGAGTTACACATCGTATTTACGTTCATTAAAGCATCTATCCCGCTCAAAAGTATCCAAATGACGGTGTTTTTTTGTGTCGTAAATGTCTGCTATCGTTAACAAAATACCCGTCTCCTCTACGGCTCCAAATTCGTAATTCATGGCTGTGCCGAAGGTTTTCATAGTGGAGGATAGATTCATGTATGTATTGATAAGAGGGGGAATATTTTCACCTAAGCTTCTTACTCTAGAATTTAAAAGTTTATATCCTTCTTTGTATGTTAGTCCATTAAACATACCGTCAAATGAATCCTTTACTCCTTTATAATCAAGTCGCTCAAGAGGTTCCACCAAATTATCTCTATCCGGAAAATAATGGTTCATAAAATAAAGCAATATGTCTCTCGCCTCTTCATTATAATGAGGATACATAGTAACTTTACCGAACAGGTATTTTATTTCCGGATTAATCATGACTACGGCGCCAAGTCCGTCCCACAGATTGTCTAGAGAAAAAAGCCCCTTTCGGTTGTCGACGCTAGGCTGGTACCTAGGCTGGACCCATGACCTTCCAAGTTCGATAGTAAAAGGCAAGTATTCTCCCATAAATTTGTCTGAAAAACGGAATAAATGGGCAGTAGATAAGTTAAGGTGGCCGTGTTCGTCCAGCCCTGCCTCTGAACACTTGATCAACCGGTATCCTGCAATAATCTCTTCGTCCTCCGGATTCCATGCTATGAGCTGATCATAACACATTTCACAGGTATCGTTGTAGTCAATATCAACCGGAAGCCCGGTACCGCCTCCTGCTGCCCGAAAGGAAACCTCCCGCAATCTCCCGATTTCCTTCATTACATTCGGTGAATTGTGGTGGTTCACCAAATAAATTTCATTATCTCCATTATTGACATAGCGCAAAAACCTTTCTTTGGTAAGCTCGCTTTTTAACGTCGCCCGGCTTATTGGAGCTATAATATCTTGCATAAACTTATTTATCTTGGGCTATATCGTAAACTATTTTTTTAACCGTTTCCGCCCAGTAAAGGTCACTCTTTGAGGCATCAAAGTAATTGTAAGAAATGGGTTTTCCTATATGCACTACTATTTTTTTATTCTTCTGGGCAAACATTTCATCTGCGAGGTAAAACATTTCAATATTCGATTTTATCCCGACCCGTTTTCTAATCTTCGCAAGATTATAAAAAAAATCTGAGTTTCTTCCCTCTATATATACAGGTACTACATCCTTCTTGTATTTCTTCGCCTTATTTATAAAACTTTTCTTCCATTCCAAGTCACTGATCCCGTTCTCCTGTTTTCGGGACACAAGGCCTGCGGGAAACACGATTACGGCGTTAGGTCCAGCATAGGTTTCCTCGATCACCTCAATACCCCGCTTACCATTACTGCCATGCTTATTGACGGGCACAAAAAGCTCTCCAAAATTCGGAATGTTGAGCAATATATCATTTACCAAAAACCGGAGATCTTTTCTGAATTTCCCAAGCACATGCATCAATACAACACCGTCCAAAGCACCAAGTGGATGATTAGAAGCGAATATGACAGCCCTGTCCAAGGGGATGTTTTCACTGCCGGTAAAGGTGACTTTTACGCCGAATTCGCCGACCAGAGCATCAACAAAATCCAATCCCTGTAGATGACCATGCTTCGCCATCACTTTATTGACTTCTTCCTCGTGTACAATACGCTTGACGTAGGATAACGCAAACCCCGGCATCCATCTGGCTAGCTCTGGATTTTTACTCGAAATCACCTTTTCGATGTCAATAAACTTTTCTTTTTTCTCCACAATCTAATGTTTACCACACAAAAATATGAAAATTTAATTTATCTGATGCTAAAATTCCCTAAACGGAACTTTCCGAAAATAAAACTTGCCGTTAACCAGCGAAAAAGGACCGTTCCTCATACCAAAACTTCCCTACTCATTTACCAAATGACATGACGGAACGATTCCCGACCAACCTAGGTTACTACTAAGATACCAACCTACATCTAGCCATGAAATTAGCCATTACCGGTGCCACGTCGGGAATTGGGGCTGAAACCGTAAAAGCGCTTGCCTCGAAGTTTGAAACCGTATTTTTGATTGTCAGGAATGAAAAAAAAGCTGATTCATTTATAAACGAGCTAGCAAAAGAGCATTCAAGGACCAAATTTGTCATTGTCCCATGTGACCTTTCGGATCTTTCTTCTGTAGCCAAGGCAGCTAATAAGATACTTACGGAGACGGATTCCCTTTACGCACTTGTGAACAATGCCGGCGGAATTTTTCCAGATGGAAAACTAACAGGCGATGGGTTCGAACAAACGTTTCAAATAAACCATCTGGGGCATTTTTTATTGACACTTAAACTAATGCCACTACTTGAAAAAACAGAGGACGCGCGTATAATAAACGTAAGCTCCGAAGCACACCGAGCCGCGAACCCAAAACTGGATGATAGTAAGCATGTTGGCAACTATAAGTCATTTCCGGCCTATGCCAATGCCAAACTATACAACATTCTATTCACAAAATCCCTCGCCGAAAAGTATGGCAGCAAGCGTATCGCTTCTTACTGTCTGCATCCCGGAGTCGTGAAGACGAATTTTGGCGGTGACTTTTCGGGGTTTTTCAAGGCGTTGATTAAGCTCGCGCAGCCTTTTATGATAACCGCTGAGAAAGGGGCAAAAACCACCATCTATCTTGCCACAACACCTAACGATTCCCTGGAAAACGGCGGTTATTTCGCCAAGTCGAGAAGGGCAAAGCCGTCGTCCACGGCAAATTCGAAATCCCTACGTGAAAAGCTATGGGTCTTAAGTCAGGACCTGACAAAAGAATACCTTTGAGAAGAACTGAAAAAGCGGGAAATTAGCAGTCTCATTCATTAATTTCCTTTTATATATTAGTTCATTCTCCTGTGAAAAGCCCTAACATGCTCTGTCAACTCGCTGCCATGAACAAAAATTTCTTTTTTATTACCTGCTTGGTAGCTATAAATGTACTTGCATATGGTCAGGCCCCCCCTCCTCCTGCATATACCTTATCAGAGGTACTTTCTATCGGGTTGGAAAAAAATCCCCTTCTATCCCAATACAGGAACCAAGAACTTATCGTTGACTACCAAGTGAAGTCTGGCCTTTCCGGCTGGCTTCCCGAAGTTAGCATGGATGGAGAATATACGCGGTATTTTTCACAACCGACAGCTATTTTCCCAGATTTCAACAACCCGGAATCCGGACAATTTCAAGAGGTAAGAACTGGCATTCCATTCAATTCAAGTCTGAGTTTTTCAGTCAATCAACAACTCGCCAACAACGAGCTTATCAAATACCACCAACAAGCCGAGCCACTAAAAAAACAGGCCTCTCAATCATTGGAAGCGTCTAAAATCGACTTGGTGATCCAATTGACGGTCGCCTTTTATGACGTACTTTTGGCCCAAGTGCAGGTACAGCTTACGGAAGAAGACCTACGAAGACAGGAAAAACAGCTTCAAGATGCCAAACTACTTTATGAAACTGGAATCACAGACGCGATAGATTACAAACGCGCGCTGATTAATATCCAAAACAGCCAAAGTGCCTTATATACCTACAAGGAACAAATCGGTACTAAAAAAGCTTCCCTGAAAGCGCTTATGGGGATAACCAAGGAAAGCGATCTTTTTCTATCCGCTTCATTTGATACCTTGGTGAACGATATTTACCTTGACACACTAGAAGCTCCCGCCAGGGAAAGTAGAATCGAGTATCAGTTACTAAAGACCAGGAAACGTATTCAGGAAGCCGAGATCCAATACCGAAAGAGGAGATTCATCCCGTCCTTATCCGCATTTTACAATTACAATATCCTGTACTTAAGCCCTATCGGGAACGAACTTTTTGAACAGGGATACCCCTTTTCGTTAATTGGGCTTCGGCTAAATTATCCGCTTTTTCAGGGTGGACGCAGAACCTTTGACATTCGGGAAGCTGCGATACAACTCGAAAATTTAGCCCTTGAAGAACAGAATTTCACGAACCAGCTTAATGCTGTGCACCAAGAAGCGTTGAGCAGATACAAAAACCAGCTGTATCAGTTTAAAATCCAAGAAAAAAACAAGCAGCTTGCTGGAGAAATTTTTGAGGTGGTTTCCATGCAATATGAGGCCGGAATTAAAAATTTCCTGGAAGTAATCGTAGCGGAGACTGACCTACGGGTAAGTAGGATCAACTATACCCGGGCACTTTTTGCCGTGCTAACTAGCAAACTCGAGGTACAACGAGCACGTGGAACCTTATTAACTGACTATTGACCATGATAAAAAAGACACATATTGTGTTCAGTATGCTTCTGCTGCTATCCTGCGGAGAAGAAAAAGCCATCGAAAGCCAAGCTACTATCGTCACTGTAGGCGACGTGATTACAGAAAGAGTGACATTAGAGCAACGTTATCCCGCGTCGATCGTCGCGTTGAAAGAAGTGGAACTAAGAGCAGACGTAGTCGGATACGTAACCAAAATACATGTTGCAGACGGAGAAAGGGTACGTAAAGGTCAACTCCTCTATGAGATAGACAGGAGCCGGTACAAGGCGCAATTGGATCAGGCGCAGTCGCAACTGGCGATTGCAGAAGCTAATCAACGCAAAGCAGAGAGGGATATCACTAGGTATGAAAAACTCCGGGAAGGAAACGCCATCGCTGATAAGATCTATGATGATGCAGTAACTGAGAAAGTAAGCCGGCAACAAGAACTCCTTAGCGCCCAAGCAGCCGTAGAAAACGCAAAAACAAACCTTTCCTATGCAACAATAAGGGCTCCTTTTGATGGTACGGTTGGATTTTCGTCCGTACGCATCGGGACCTTGGTCTCTCCGGGACAAACACTTTTGAACGTAATCAGCGCAGATGACCCCATTGGTCTGGATTTCTTTGCCGACGAAAAAACCTTGGTCGCCTATTTGGACATCGCAAAATCCCCTGAACGCGTAATGACAGATTCCGTTTTTCACCTTGTGCTGCCAAATCAACAGCTATACCGCTATCCTGGAAAAATAGAAACCATTGATCGTGCCATAGATAAAAGCACAGGGACGATACAGATACGTCTTCAGTTTCCAAATAACGACTTATTGCTGAAACCTGGACTAAATACCACGTTAATTTACAAACAGACCATAGTAGAGCCCCAAATCACCATTCCTCAGAAAGCCCTCGTTGAACGATTGGGAGAGGTGTATGTCTACATCGTTTCTGACGGACGGGCAAAACAAGTGACGGTAAAAACGGGAAGTAAAACCAAAGACAGGGTGGTAATTTTGGAAGGTTTGGAACCGGGGCAGCAAGTAATCCTAGGAGGCGTTCAAAAAGTTACCGATGGGGGTGAGATCACAATAAAAAACGATCATTGAGTATGATTTCATCCATTTTCATCAAGCGCCCTAATGCCGCCATTGTTTTATCGCTGCTCATATTACTGCTTGGTATACTGGCAATCATCAATCTTCCCGTAGCACAGTATCCAAACATAACGCCTCCCGTAATTCAAGTATCGGCAACCTATACCGGTGCGGACGCGGAAACGATCGAACAGACGGTGGCTACACCGCTTGAAACCCAGATCAACGGCACACCGGGTATGGCCTATATTGAAAGTACGAGTAGCAACGAGGGGGTGATGTCTATGAACATTACTTTTGAGGTAGGCACGGACATCAATACAGCCGCCGTGGAAGTTCAAAACCGTATCAACGTAGCGGAACCATTGTTGCCCGAAGAGGTAAGGCGGTTGGGAATTACTATTCGGAAACGAAATCCCAGCCTTTTACTAATCGTGTCCATTTTTTCTCCTGAGGGCTCACATGATGTGGATTTTCTAAACAACTACTCCAACATTTACATCAAAGACGAACTTTTGCGGGTTCCGGGCGTTGGAGATATTTTCAGCCGTGCGGAGGATTTCAGTATGCGGGTTTGGCTGCAACCTGAAAAACTCTTCCAGCTAGGCCTTACGGCCAATGAGATCGTAACAGCGCTTCGCGAGCAAAACATCCAAGTTGCAGCAGGTGCAATAGGCACACCTCCACAGCCCGACTACCAGGCGTTTGAATACACGCTGTTTACCAATGGCCGGCTCAATACGCCGGAAGAATTCGAAAACGTTATCTTAAAAGTATCCGAAGAGGACCAACGCATCGTCTATCTAAAGGATGTCGCAAGGGTGGAATTAGGGCGTTTCGATTATTCCACAAGCAATTTCACAGACGGGAAACCTGCAGCCTATTTGATAATTTTTCAGACGCCTGACAGCAACATCTTGGATACGGAAGAAGGCATCAAAGCAGCGATGGCTAGGCTGGAGAAAGAGTTTCCCTCTGACCTGGAATATGTCATCCCCTTCGAATCCGCATCAGTAGTACGGGTTTCTATCGGCGAGGTAGTAGAAACGCTATTTATCGCGTTATTCTTGGTGTCTGTTGTGGTATTTATCTTTCTTCAAGACTGGCGGAGTACACTGATTCCTATTTTAATTATCCCTGTATCGATTATAGGCACTTTTGCCCTGTTTTTGCCGCTAGGGTTTTCCATTAACAACCTAACCTTATTTGGATTTGTATTGGCTATTGGGATTGTCGTAGATGATGCGATAGTAGTGGTCGAGGCCACGATTGCTTACATGGAAAAAGAGGGGCTTCAAGCAAAAGAAGCGGTCACCAAGGCTATGAAAGACATATCAGGGCCGGTCATAGCGATGTCACTGATTGTCGCGGCAGTATTTATACCTGTGGGATTTATCCCAGGTATCGTGGGCAGGCTCTATCAACAATTCGCAATGGCCATAGCCGCTTCCGGAATCATTTCAGGGTTTGTAGCGCTCTCGTTGACGCCTGCGCTATGTTCGCTTATTCTTAAACAGAAAACGAAGGACGGTACATCTTCCAATAATTTCCTCGGTAAGTTCTTCCGTGGGTTCAACCGTACCTTTGATTCCCTTAATGATCGGTATGAGTCGTTGATCGGCAGAAGCTTTGCAAAGGGCACTTACGTTGTGATAGGGTTGGCAGTACTTGCGGTAGTTACCGTTTTACTGTTCAATCTAAAACCCACAGGATTTATTCCCAATGAAGATGAGGGACGTCTTTTTGTGACGTATGAGTTGCCCGAAGGAGCCTCCACCGCAAGAAGTTTGCAAACAATCCGCACACTCATGGACCTTTTGGCAGAAGAAGAGGATATATTTCATTTTACTGCCGTGACGGGGTTAAATGCGGTGAACTTTTCTAGCAAATCTAACAGCGGGACGGTTTTTTGTCAACTCCAACCATGGGATGAGAGAACGGGACCCGGACAAAACTCATTTGAAATTAGAGACAGGCTTCTTAAGGAATTAAGGGAGAAAATCCCAGAAGCCTCTATAATCATCGTGGCACCAGCAGCAATACCCGGATTGGGCACAACCTCCGGATTTAATGTAGTGCTCCAAGACCTGCAAGGCACATCAACGATACAAGAGTTTGATCAACAGGTCAAAGCCTTTGTTGGAGAACTTAACGAAAGCGAGGAAATAGCCAACTCTTTCAGTTTGTTCAATGCCTCTACACCGTCTTATCGCATCAATTTAGATCGGGAAAAAACCGCGCGACTCGGTGTAAACATAAGCGATGCGTATTCTACCTTACAGGTATTTTTGGGGAGTTTTTATGTAAATGATTTTATCCTCTACGGAAGAAGCTTTCGTGTGGTGGCACAGGCGGACACCATGTATCGGGAGGATCTTTCTTCTTTAAACCATTTTTTTGTAAAGAATAACCAAGGAGACATGTTGCCGTTGAGCAATCTGGTTACCTCAGAAATCATCGAAAACGCTCCGCTTATCAGCCACTACAACCTGTTCCGTTCAGCCTCCATAAACGGTGATGCTGCTGCAGGGTACAGTTCGGGTCAGGCTATTGAGCGGGTAATTGATCAGGCCGCGGCCAGTTTGCCTCCAGGGTTTGGGTACGAATTTTCGGGTATCAGTAGAGAAGAAATCAATTCTGGCGGAAGCACGGCCCTCATATTTTTCCTTTCAATTATTTTCGTATTTCTTTGTCTTACAGCGCTGTATGAAAGTTGGTCTGTTCCCTTTTCTGTATTACTTGCCGTACCTACCGGGATCTTTGGCGCCATCACGACTCTGCTTCTGTTCCCTTCCCTTACCAATAATGTGTATGCCCAAATTGGCTTTCTGACGCTGGTAGGGCTTGCCGCAAAAAACTCCATCTTGATCGTAGAATATGCCAAAGAAAGGGTAGATCGAGGCATTTCTATTAAAAAGGCAGCTAAGCAAGCCGCTAAGCTTCGCCTCAGACCGATATTGATGACATCCCTGGCCTTTATTCTTGGCGTGGTGCCGCTGGCACTGGCATCCGGGGCGGGCTCCATCGCGCGTCAAACAATCGGGTGGACGGTGTTGGGCGGAATGATTACCGCCACCTTTATCACCATCTTTCTTGTTCCTGTATTATTTGTGTTGATTACGAAAATCGCTTACAGTAAAGAGGAGTTGAAACGTATCAAGCTTGATAATCAATCGTCCGAAACGGATTAGTAGCTACTTCGTAGGATCATCAATAACGATGGTTTGAATAAGCACAGGAGAAGTGATGAAATATCCCCCTACCCTCCCATTTCCGTTCTCGACAAGAATATTGGATGTAGGATTTTGGGGAGGTGGGCTGAAGAGTCCACCATCATTAAACAGTAAGTTTACCAATTGATTTAGGTAATCGAAGGGAGCTTGATTAAGCCGGTACAGCTCCAGCTTTACTTTGTCGTTGTCCCTGAAACGAAAACCTGTCAACTCAAATCCATTGTCTAGAATAGAGGTTCCAAATGAGTCATCAAAAAGTAGGTAATCTGTCCGGTTATTTAACAAAGTGTCATTTCGTGTCACTTTCAACCTATAAAAATTATCCTCCTGAAACGGTATCTTTCCATATACCGTCACGTAATAGCCCTCCTCCCTGAAAAATTGTTCTTCAGAATAGGCATAGGTGATACTGTCCAATACAGGAGGTTCAAGCATCTTCCCTTCGGCATAAAATAGTTGTTCCGCTATCCTCACTTCCAGCCGATAGATCTCACCTATTTTGGCTTTCTTATTGTTTAGTGGCAGAAACTTACGCAATTCATCCACATACATAAACCCGATTCTTTCCCCTGAGCGGACGTTCACAATGGACACATCCGCATCTTGCACTGCCTCATTTGCGATTGTGTCGTAGAAATCTCGGCTGTAGGTTACAGAAACCCTGTTTAGATTTCCCCGATCTGTCCAAACGGCTTCAATAATCGGAATTCTTTCGATGTTTTTAAGTTCAAGGTTTACCTCCTCCTGACAGGAACAAAACCCCACTAAGATCACAAAATATACGCTAAGGTACCGGTTCATGTGTTAATTTTATGTTGTTAAGCGGCCACAACTTATCGTGATGTATCGGGGTAGCCCTTCCCGATCGGAATCCGGAGCATCTAAAATTCGAAGTTATAGGTAACGGAAGGCAAAATTCCGAACAAATAGGTCATTATAACCCCTGGCCGAGTTGAAACTATTTCATCCTCCGGACCGGGATCAAACCTAAAATCATTATTGTAAATATCTGTAAATTGGTAGGAAAAAGGATTCTTACGGTTGTAAGCATTGTATATACTGAAGTTCCAACTACCTTTCCACCAACGCCCCCTATCCCTGTTTTTGAGGTTAACCGATAGATCCATTCGGTGGTAAGCAGGAAATCTATCTTCATTTCTGCCCGGACCAAAGAGCGGAATTCGCTGATTGTCAACCTCATACGACCCTACCGGAAAGGTGACCGCCACGCCGCTTGTATAGACAAAGGTCCCAGAGAGTGACAGTCGATTGGTCAGTTGATAATTTAAAACAAGGCTCACATCATGGGGACGATCAAATCGCGGATTAAAGGGCCGTTCTTCATTGATCCCTGTTATCTGACGGAATACCCGAGACCAAGTGTAACTTAGCCAACCAGTGGTTTTTCCGGTATTTTTTCGCAACATAAACTCTAGTCCATAAGCCCATCCATCTCCTGTTAATAGTTCGGTTTCAAGATTGTCGGTAAATAGAATTTCTGCACCCTGCTTGAGATCAATAACTTGATCAAAGTCCTTGTAATAGCCTTCTACCGATAGTTCAAGCCGGTTGTTGGATAAGTTCTTGAACACACCAAGCGATGTCTGATCACTTCGAAGCGGCGACACGTACCTACCTGCAGGCATCCATCTGTCTATCGGCAATCCTGCCGAATTATTAGATGCTATTTGAATGTACTGGAGATTTCTGTTGTAGGCAGCTTTTAAGGATAGACTTTCACTCAACAGAAATCTTGCTGCTAAGCGGGGTTCCAAGCCCCTGAACGATTGCATATTCTCTCCAAAATCAAACCGTACCGTATCCGTAATTACCTCGGTCTTAGGATCGTTATTTTCATAGAGGTAGTTTACCCCCTTTCCTATCTGTGCATAATGGTTCCACCTCAACCCACCTTCTACCGATAGCTTGTCGGTAAGCTCCATATTGCCATCGACAAAAAGACTGTTCAACAAACCTGTTTTCGGATTGGTAGTGAGCGATTCTAGATTACTTTCCGGAGCAAGTTCCAAGTTGATCGGTGCAAAATGGTACAGTTGACTATGCGCTCCGGCATATAAATTTAAATTCTCCTTCGGTGACCAGTTAAGTTCGCCGCGTAGCCCGGACTCGGAAAAATGGTTACTCCACTCAAAGCCTGCGCTTTCGTCAGTAAATGCGATCAGGTACTTATAATAACTGTGATACCCTTTTACATCTAAAAAGAGTTTATCGCTAATTGACCGGGTCCAATTGAGAGAAGATATCCAGTTACTCCACCCAAGGCCAAACTGCCCGCTCGTTCCGAGGTAGTCAGAACCAAAATAGGAGGAAACCGTGATCTTGTCTTTGTCCTTGAGACGAAACATTAATTTTCCGCTGAGATCGTAGAAATAAAGTTGGTTATTCCGGATATTCTCGTCGGGGGAAAGCCCTAAAAAAATATCTGCATAGGTCCTTCGGCCTGAAACGATGAAAGATGACTGATCAGAAAATAAAGGTCCGTCTACGGTCAAGCGGGAACTGATGCTACCTATTCCTCCCTCACCGTGAATGCGACGGGTATTGCCTTCTTTTAGTGATATATCAATCAGCGATGAAAGCCTGCCTCCGTAGCGCGCGGGAATATGGCCTTTGAACAATTCTAGACCGCTGATCGCATCTGGGTTAAATACGGAGAAAAACCCGAAAAAATGGGAAGGATTGAAAATGGGTGCCCCATCTATTTGAATCAGGTTTTGGTCAGCGGACCCACCCCGAATGAATAATCCTGTGGTGCCTTCCCCCGCAGTATTAACACCAGGCAGCAATTGAATGCCACGTAACAAATCAACTTCCCCAAACAAGGCGGGAATGCTTTTCAGCACTTCTACCGGCAAACTGCTTTTGCCGATATCCAAACTGACCACATTATTGTTTTCCCGAGCCTCGTTGACCACAAACTCAGCTAGAGCCTGTTCTTCAGGATTAAGAAAGAACTTTAGTTCTTTTCCAAGTTCCTTCTCTGTGATCGTGCGTACAGAAGTGGAATACCCTACATAGGAAATGGTCAGTTCTGCGGGTAATGCTAGAGGTGCTAACGAAAACAGACCATCAATATCCGTTATCACGCCCTTTTCCATTGAGGTGGACCAATACACGCTTGCTCCCGGCAATGCCTCGTCCGTGGTTTTATCCTTAACTACGCCAACTACCACGTCGGAAGGTACTTGGGCATATACACCAAGGACTAAAAAAAATAACACAATTAATAAATATATACGTGCACGATCCGTGCCGTTCAATCTCGTAAGCAGTATGTAATTCATTTTTGTCAAAGAAAATTACCTAATTCGTTATCAGGTATTTCGGGCATCCATTCATGGTGGAAAAAGAAGGCTATTGAAGTGATACGAAATTCAACAGGACTTGTTTTGCGAATCTAGGGTTAATGTTCAGGTCTCGTTCCAACTATTCAGGACATTGTGGTTTCAAAGAAACCTAATTCGCAATAATTAACCCAGATATATTTCGTTTTACTTTTAATTCATTAATTTCAGGTCATGATTTGGGCATATCCTAATAACAGTTTGATAATTACGTTGGTACTTCTGTTTACGTTGTTGTATGCGGTGTACCTGTTCCGTTTCTGGAAAATAAATCAAAAGCTTCAGGTGAAAAAAAGACGGCTGGTCTGGAAATGTATCCTTAGGACGGTTTATTTCGTCTTATTTCTTATTGCACTCGCAGGTCCTTCTATTGGAAGTTCCATGAAGGAAATTAAGCAGGAAGGTAAGGACATATTTATTGCCATAGACCTATCCCAATCCATGAATGCACGTGACATTAACCCTAGCCGGTTACAGCGGGTCAAGTTTGAGATGAAGAATTTAGTCAAAAACTTCAGCTCAGACCGGGTAGGTATTATCATCTTCTCGTCAGAGGCCTTTATACAGTGTCCGCTAACATTTGACCAGAATGTCATTCAGCTGCATTTGGACGGGTTGAATACCAGCTTGGTTCCAAATTTCGGAACGGATATCGCTGCGGCGCTGAATATGGCCTATCAAAAATTTCAAAATGAGAATGACCAAGAAGAAACTTCCAAGGCGATTATTCTCATTAGCGACGGTGAGGATTTTGGTGAGAACATACCCCCTGTCTTAGATAAACTGTCCGAGCAAGGTATCCGGGTATTCAGCCTAGGAATAGGGTCAGAAGACGGATCAAGTATACCTAGAGGGAACAGTGTTGTAATGGATCCCGAGACAAACCGGCCTGCCATCACCCGGCTTGACGCCACGAATCTAAAAACGATAGCAAACAGGACTGATGGTGCTTACTTTGAGTTGAGTGACGTCAATCAGGAAATCCCCCAGTTAATCAATGCTATAGAAAGGATGGAGGGAACTGTGATGGCAAGTAGGATGGTAGAAGCTTCTGCAAACAAATACTTTTTTTTCCTATCGGCGGCCCTACTTCTTGCGATGATAGATGTTATGTTGCCTCTAAAGACCCTTTCTATTTAAATGTAACCATGTAATTTACGTGTTGTTTATGATGCTTCAAGCTAAAGTACTGTTGGTAATCTTTCTCATTATTCCATCTTCCTGGAAACGAATCGGTGAGAAGAACAATGCCATAGATCAGGCCGAACAGGCATATATGGCGACTGATTTTGAGCAATCCGTACGGTACCACCTTGCCTTGTCGACCGATTATGAAATCAATACGCCCGAAGCAAAATTTAATCTGGCATTGAGCTACCAGAATAACGGACAAGAAGAAGAGGCAAAGAAAACTTATGAGGAGATTATCCGTACTGGAAACAAAACGCTGGGATCATTTGCTTCTAATCAAATAGGTGTCCTGCAGGGCCGGGAAAACAATCATAAGGACGCTTTGGCCTATTTCAAGACAGCCCTGATTCTTAATCCCGACAATGACGTTGCCAGGTACAATTATGAGTTACTAAGCAGATGGTTGGAAGAAAATGAAGAGGACAGCGAAAAAGAAGAGAAGGATCAAGAAGACCAGGACAAGGTAGAGCCTTCCAACTATGCTAAACGAATGAAGGCACAAGCGGATGAATTTGTAGACCAATTCAGGTTTGACGAAGCGCTGCAGACCATGCAACGGGCCTTGGAAATCGATGAAACAGTGTCCTACTATCAAAACTTTATTCAGTATCTAACCGATGTTAATGAAATCAATGATAAATAAATGCATAGCATTAGTAATACCATTGACGGTATTTTTAGCCGTTTCCGCGCAGTCGCAGTCGGAGACGGATTATTTTAACCGGGCCGCGCGGCAGTATGTCAATGAAGACATTCCGGGAACCGGTCAAATCCTTGCTGAAGGACTCCAAAAATACCCCAATGATCCACGCCTAAATGCATTGCTGGAAAAACTGCAAAAAGATCAAGAAGATCAGCAGAAAAAAGATCAGCAACAACAAAATGAAGAACAGTCTGATCAGCAGGAAAAACAAGACCAAAAAAGTGAGGATCAGAAAGAAGGGGAAGGGGAAGAACAGACGGATGAGGATGGCGCAGAAGAGTCTGAAGCCACAGAGGAGAAGCGCGGGGAAAAATCCCAACAGGAAGAACCTACCGAGGAGCCAAGCAGTCAAGAAAGTGATTTAAGTGAGCGGGAACAATCGCTGGAAGACCTCAGAAAACGTCTTCAGGAAATGAACATCACTCCCGAACAAGCCGCTCAGATTCTTGATGCCATGAACAGCAATGAGCTTCAATACATTCAACAAAATCGAAGAAAGGCCACACAACGACCGCCCCGCGGATTACCGGACTGGTGATAGGCTCTACTAGAACGAAAGTAGCTTCATAACAACATAAGCATGAACGAAGTATATATTGTTTCGATGGCAAGGACGCCGATTGGGAGTTTCGGCGGTGATTTATCCGCACTGTCGGCTATTGAATTGGGATCAAAAGCCATCGAAGCAGCTGTACGGCGATCTGGACTTGCCTTTGATCAAATTCAAGAAGTCTACATGGGAAATGTCTTATCAGCAAACCTAGGGCAAGCCCCAGCCCGACAGGCCGCTATTGGTGCCGGATTGCAGTACGAAGTGCCATGCACGACCGTAAATAAGGTGTGTGCGTCGGGTATGAAGGCCATCATGCTGGCTGCGCAATCCATCATGACGGCCCAACAAGATATCGTAGTGGCCGGAGGCATGGAAAGCATGAGTAACGTGCCCTATTACATCCCGAAAGCACGGTTCGGGTACAACTTTGGAAATGGCTCATTAGTAGATGGGCTAGCCCATGACGGCCTAATGGAAGCCTATTATGGATTTCCAATGGGTAATTGTGCGGACAACACCGCGAAGTCTATGGACATAAGCCGGGAAGAACAAGACGATTATGCCATTTCCTCCTATACTAGAGCGGCAAAAGCTTGGGAAGGCGGCTTATTTAAGGACGAGGTAATTTCCGTTGATGTTCCAGGAAGAAAGGGACAGGTAGTAACGGTAACGGAAGATGAAGCATATACCCAAGTAGATTTTGGCAAAATAAGGGGATTAAAACCTGTGTTTGCCAATGATGGTACGGTAACGGCAGCAAATGCGTCAACGCTAAATGACGGTGCTTCTGCAGTGGTTCTGATGAGCAAAAAGAAGGCACAATCGATGGGTATTCCCCCTCTGGCGCGAATACTTGGATTTGCTGATGCGGCCACAGACCCGCTTTGGTTCACCACAGCGCCTTCACTTGCCATCCCAAAAGCCCTCAACAACGCCGGAGTTGCCGCCAACTCAGTAGATTATTACGAAATAAACGAAGCGTTTGCAGCAGTTGCCATCGCCAATCAACGGCAGCTTGGACTAGAAATGGACAGGCTTAACGTATTTGGGGGTGCAGTTGCTTTGGGCCATCCCTTAGGCTGCTCCGGCGCCCGGATCACCAACACGTTGTATTCCGTGCTAAAAGCAAATAACGGGACAATTGGAGTAGCGGGAATTTGCAACGGAGGAGGAGGAGCTTCGGCAATCGTTTTGGAAAGAGTAAATTAGCCAACATCATCTATCAACTATCCGACAATGCCTGTGTTCAATCATTCTACGTGTATAAAACAATCACCCAGAAGTGTTTGGCCGCGGAGGTTGTTACTTTTTCTCACAGTATATTTGTCAGGTATTTCCGCAGCAGTATATGGGCAGACGCGCGAATATACGTATTATGACGATGAGGAGTCAATGATAAAAGAAGCCTATTTTTTAGTTAATGGCCAACCCCACGGTCCTTATGAAGTTTATGATAATTTCGGAAATCTTATTCAATCGGGGAACCTCGTCCAAGGAAAAAAAGAAGGCCCGTTTATCTACCTGTACCCAGGAACAACGGATACGCTTCGAATCATAAACTACCAAAATAACTTACGCGAAGGAGAAGCCTTTTCTTGGCATGTATCGGGAGAACTGGCACAGAAAGCTACCTACAAAGAAGATGTACTCACAGGGGAGGTGATCGCCTATCATGAGGAAGGAACCGTACGAAACATAACCCACTTTAAGGACAACGTACCTCACGGAAACTTTAAGGAGTACTATGCTAGTGGAATACTAGCAGAATCAGCCGTTTACGACAATGGCTTGTACGAAGGGGAACGTTTGCAATATGATGATTCAGGCAAACTTATCCAAAAATCAACCTATAGCAGCGGAAACCTTGAAGGCGCTGAAGTCACCTATTCCCCTCAGGGTAACGTTCTCTCCGAGATTTCTTACGCGCGTGGAGTAAAGCATGGACCATCAATAGTTTATTATGAAAATGGGAACGTGGAAAAGAAAGGCCAGTATATAAAAGGGCGCCCCCATGGGGAATTTATTACCTACAGAGAAGACGGGCAGATTGCAGAGGTTTCCATGTTCAATAAGGGCCGGCCTGTCGGAGAGGTGATTGCCTATCATGAAAACGGGGCGGTCAAGAGCCGTAAGGTGCATAACGCCAAAGGACAAACACAGGAAATTGAGGTCTTCGATGAACAAGGCAACTTGCTGCGTAAATCCCTCTTTGTAAACGGAACCCTGCATGGGCCAACTAAGACATTTTTTCCATCCGGCACCATAAAGGAAATCATACCGTACCAATACGGGGAACTTGACGGACGATACCTAAGCCATACGGAAGAAGGCAATGTCGTCATAGAGCGAACCTATCAACGGGGAAGGGTGATGAAAGAAAAAGTTATCAACAAATCCGAGTCTAACCCCGAATAGCCCCCCAATAATATTAATTTTGCAGCTCGCAACAAATTAGGCAATGAATTCAGGTATATCAGAAACAAATTTTACATTTCCCGATCAGATCGGGTTTTATAAAGGTAAGGTTAGGGATGTCTACATCTTTGACAAAAAGCTTGCTGTCGTCGCTTCGGATAGGATTTCTGCGTTTGACGTGGTACTCCCCCACCCTATCCCCTACAAAGGTCAGGTGCTAAATCAGCTTGCTTTTCATTTTTTAACAGCTACAAAGGAGGTAGTTCCCAACTGGGTTATCGATTCCCCTGATCCGAATGTAACGATCGGCTGGAAATGCAATCCATATAAGGTGGAAATGGTAATTCGAGGCTATCTAGCTGGACATGCCTGGCGAACTTATCGGGAAGGGATACGGGTACTTTGCGGTGTGACGCTGCCTGAAGGCCTTAAGGAAAATGATAAATTACCCACACCAATTATCACTCCCACGACCAAAGCCGCTGAAGGACATGACGAAGACATTTCCAGGGAGGAAATCATCGCGCAAGGAATCGTGTCAGAACAGGAGTATACCCAACTTGAAAGCTACACAAGGAAACTCTTTGATGTAGGTAGCAAGATGGCGCTTGAAAAGGGTCTGCTGCTCGTGGACACCAAATATGAATTTGGCAAGTTTGGTGATAAAATTCTTCTTATTGACGAGATACACACCCCTGATTCTTCCCGCTATTTCTATGCAGAAGGGTATGAGGGGCGTCAACAAAAAGGTGAGCCCCAAAAGCAACTCTCAAAAGAGTTTGTCAGGCAATGGTTGATTGAAAACGGGTTTCAGGGAAAAGAAGGCCAGACAATCCCAGAAATGACACCGGACATTATTCATAGTATCTCGGAAAGATATATAGAACTTTTTGAACGAATTACAGGCAAACCCTTTGAAAAGCGATCCACTGAATCCATGGAGGAAAGGATTAAACATTCAATAGAAGCAAATAGGTGAATTTTTGTACATTTGCATGTGCTCGAAAGCTAACTAGTTAACTGATATGAAATATACGGTAGATAAAAAAGAACAGTATGTTATCTTCACACTACTTGAAGATAAACTTGATACGGGGATTTCTCCACAATTAAAATCCGAACTACTAACTGTACATGCGGAAGGATACACAAATTTAATTTTAGATATGAGTCAGGTGAAGTATACTGATTCGAGTGGGCTAAGTGCATTATTGGTAGGTAACCGCGCCTTTGGTGAAGAAGGGGGTATTTTTGTGATTGCCTCTCCACAGGATCACGTTATGAAATTGATCAAAATATCGATGCTTGACAAAGTATTGAAGGTAGTAGACGGATTGGAAGAAGCGGCCGAGGCTATTTTCATCCACGAGATTGATAACGGAGAAGAGGAAGAAGATCTGGACTAATTTGGAATTTCAGGTCACTATTTTAGGCGCTAATTCTGCCGTCCCTGCCCATGGAAGAAATCAGACCTCCCAGTTCGTCGAATTTGGGAGGATTTCTTTTTTGGTCGATTGTGGAGAAGCCACACAACATCAGTTAAAACGGTTTAAGGTCAAATATTCCCGGATCGACCATATTTTTATCTCACACCTACACGGTGACCATTACCTCGGGTTGATGGGCCTTATATCTACTTTCCATCTCAATAACCGAGTCCGTCCCCTGCACATCTATGGACCAAAAGGTCTCGATGAGATCATTACGATCCAATTGAAGTATGCCGCTACTTTTTTAAAATTCCCCATCTACTTTAAAGAAACAATCCCGTCGGGGAAAAATTTATTGCTTGAGTTAGATAATATCCGGATTTATAGCTTTCCGCTTAAACATCGGATACCCTGTACCGGTTTCTCATTCGAAGAAAAAAACCGACCGATTAAGCTAATAAAAGAAAAAATCCAAGAGAAGAAACTCGATATCGTGTATATTCACCAGCTTCTTCAAGGTAAAGATGTATATGATGGAAAGGGAAATCTGTTATACAGTCAGGCCGAATTTTGTCACCCAACACTGGCACCGAGAAAATATGCGTATTGCTCGGATACCTGCTTTGACCTCACCCTGATTCCTTACATCGAAGATGCTGATCTGCTTTATCACGAGGCTACATTTATGGAGTCTGAGTTAGATCGTGCGCGATCGACCATGCATAGTACGGCCCAGCAAGCTGGATTAATTGCCATAAAAGCCGGAGTGAAGACGCTATTAATAGGTCACTATTCAGGTAGGTACATCGATCTAGAACCTTTGCTCCTGGAAGCCCGGGAAGTATTCAGTCAAACGCTATTAAGCGAAGAGGGACAATCTTATAGCATTCAATGATGGAAAAAGCCGTAAAAGTTTACCAATCGAAAAAAACAAACTTGTTTATTATCCTATCGGGAATCTTCCTGACTAATGCCATCCTGGCAGAAATCATTGGTGTGAAAATTTTTTCCGGTGAATTAACACTCGGCTTTCAACCTGTAAATTGGGTGTTCTTTGACGATTATGTCCTCGATTTTAACCTTACCGCAGGAGCGGTTATCTGGCCTATCGTATTTATTACTACTGATATTATCAATGAATATTTCGGTAAAAAAGGTGTCCGCATCATTAGCTTCATCACGGCCATTTTCATTGGCTACGTGTTCATTATCATTTTTTTGGTCACCGAGCTAACTCCCGCGGGGTTTTGGCTAGAGGTAAATTCCCAAGATCCGGACGGAAATCCTTTCAATATTGATTATGCATTCGATACCATCTTCCGACAGGGTTTAGGGATAATAATCGGTTCTTTGGTGGCATTTTTAGTGGGTCAGCTCCTTGATGTGTACGTGTTTCAAAAACTTCGCAAGATCACCGGCCCTAAGATGATTTGGCTACGAGCAACAGGGTCTACCTTTGTCTCCCAATTCGTGGACTCTTTTGTGGTTCTGGGAATCGCCTTCTATATTTTCGGCAACTGGTCCGTAGAGCAGGTGATTGCGGTAGGGATTGTCAATTACGTGTATAAGTTCGGTGTGGCGATACTTTTGACACCGGTTTTGTATTTAGGGCATGGCCTTATTGACCGATACCTGGGTGAGAACCTTTCGCTTCAGCTTACCGAAGAGGCCGCAAAGGATACGTCATTCCTTTGAGCAGCGCTGTCTTCGGAAATTATCACAAATGACTGCTGTGGCAACCGCGACGTTAAGTGATTCAGCTGCGCCAAAAGAAGGTATGGTGATTTTGTGGGTAATGAAACGCGATAGATGCGACGATATTCCCTGGGATTCGTTGCCCATAACAATAATTCCATCCGGCGTGAGGCTGGCATTATGAACGTTCGCACCCTCTAAAAAAGCCCCATATACCGGCAGTCCTGGGTTGTTCTCCAAAAAGGTTGATAGTTGCTTATGAAAAAATTGAACCCGTGTAAACGATCCCATACTAGCCTGTAAAACCTTCGGGTTATATACGTCAGTCGTCTGTGTAGATAGCACAATTTTAGAAATTCCGTACCAATCGGCGACTCTGATAATCGTACCCAAATTCCCCGGATCCCGGATGTCATCAAGTGCAAGACACAAGTCTCCCCTACCCACCTGAAAAGCCTCTTCCTTCTTAATCTTTGCCACAGCCAACGCATCACCGTTGGATTTGAAAGCTCCGAGACCTTCTAATACCTGTTCACTTACTTCAATCAGATCACCGGAATAACCCTTGAGTAAGTCCATATAATTAGCTCCGAATTTGGGAGTGAACAATAAATGGGTGGTTTCAAAATCTGATTGAAGTAATTCCGTTACATTCTTTGACCCTTCTACAAAAAAAGCCTGCTCTTGCTTACGGAATTTTTTTTGGTGCAAGGATTTAATAAACTTAAGCGTATTTTTGCTTAGCATTAGCCGGAGATGTTGAAGTGAATAAATTCAAATATATATATATTATAGTATCAATCCTTTTTACTTCGGGATGCTCTTTGACCCGGAAACTTCCGGAGTCACAGTCCATCTTATATGACATTGAAATAACAGGTGTAAAAAACACTGATTTAGACGCGATTAAGAACTTGGTTCAGCAGAAACCAAACACACGTATTCCCGTTTTTAATTTTTCGCCCGGCGTCTTTCTTTACCAGTTTGGGCAGCTTTCTTACGACAAAGAGAAACTACTCGCCAAAAAGGAATCTTGGGAAGAGGAGCGGAAAGAACTTCAAGCGAGGATGGATCAAAACGACAACAGGAAGTTGGTACGCCGTTACAATGAGGTCGTTTCTAATCTGGCCACACTTGAAAAAAAAATAACCTATGGAAACTGGTTCATGCGAACCGGAAACCCTAGGGTAATCTACGATAGTGCTGTCACGGCAGAGTCAGTTCGTCAGATTGAATTCTACTTGAAAAATAACGGGTTTTTCGATGCTACTACCGGCGTATCGGTGGTTAAAAAAAAGAAAAAGGCCTTTGTAACGTATCAGATTGAAGAGAAAAGCCCTTATGTCATTGATAGTGTTTACGTTCAGACTGCCGATAGCACTATTCTGAAAGAAATCACTACCCATGCCGAGCAGTCCTTTCTTAAAAGTGGTAATCGTTACGCCCAGAATGATCTTTCCAGGGAAAGACAACGGGTAGAGGACATCCTGAAGGATCAGGGATATTATATGTTTTCAAAGTCGTACGTTGAGTTTAATGTATTTAAAGACACGATCGCAAAGACCGTTGCCATAGAAAAGTTCATACGCCTGCCGGCATCCGGTAGATCACATCCCATATATACCATAGACTCCATCTCAGTGACGATCTCCAGCCCGTCTGATGCGATTCGAGATGAAGAAATCAATAGAAGTTTTGAAGGCGTACATTATAAAATGTATAGGGACCGCTATGCGGAGCGGATTATCAACTCGCGTATTTTTCTCCATAAAGGTGATTTATACAATCGCAACGACGTAATCGAAACGCAGCGTCAGCTTGCGAACTTAGATGTTTTCAGGATCATCAATGTATCGTTTGACACCTTGGGGAATTCCCTCGCAACGAAGATATTTACCAGACCCAATCAGAAGTTTCAGATCACTAATCAGTTGGGAGCAAGCGTGACCGAGCAGCTACCAGGGCCATTCTTTAGCCACTCACTCAGAAACCGCAATTTATTCCGGGGGCTGGAGATCTTTGAATTTAATTTTCGTGCCGGCTTAGAAGGCGTGGCGTCCGCAACGACGGAAGGAGGCGTTTACCGAAGCAGGGAGCTCAGTGCATCCGGATCTGTGATCTTTCCCCAGTTTTTGATTCCTTTCAACTTCGGGACCTTGGAAAAGTTTGGCCGGTACAACCCAAGAACCCGGGCGCTCCTTGGATATAGCTATGTAAACAGACCAGAATATATTCGAGACGCACTAAATACCATTCTGGCCTACACTTGGGCCACAAGAAATCTTAGGCAACAGTTTTCCGTAAATCTACTTGATGCCAATTTAATCCGCTCTTCTCTTGATCCGCTGTTCCAAGAACGGCTTGAAGAACTTCAGAGTCAGGGCAATAACTTGATTAATTCATTTTTACCTTCGTTTGTCAGCAGCATATCCGGACAGGTCATCATCAATTTTAACCAATATGGACTTTATCAGAAAAATCAAGCATCACTATGGCGGATTTTTGTTGAAAGCGGAGGCACTACCTTAAACCTACTGAATCCGTCACAAACGGAAAATAGAAGCCTGAATTATTTCCAGTTCTTTAAATTTCAATCAGACTTCAGAAGGTACTTACCGATCAATAACCGGAGTACACTGGCCTATAGGATCAACGTAGGCCTTGCAAAACCCTACGGAATAAGTGGCGGAGTGCTTCCCTATGAAAAGTATTTCTTCGCAGGGGGAAGTACAAGCATCCGTGCCTGGCAGCCACGGCGTCTAGGGCCAGGATCATTTACCCCCGACTTACGCGAAGACGGGACATTCGACTACCGCTTTGAGCAACCCGGTGAAATCCTGCTTGAAGCCATGTTTGAATACCGAAGAAAATTATTCGGCTACTTCGACGGGGCCGTTTTCGTCGATGCCGGCAATACATGGAATTTTGAAGTAGATCCAAGCCGCGAGGGAACGGAATTTCGAGTGGATCGTTTTTACAAAGAGTTGGCGGTAGGTACAGGAGTAGGGCTCCGGATGGATTTCGAGTTTTTGGTTTTGAGGTTAGATATGGGGATCAAAGCATATGATCCCGCCCGCCCTGAAGGAGAACGGTTTATTCTGGACAATATCACCCTTGAAAAGCCGCTTGGCGAGAGGGGACAGCAGGTCTTTAACATAGGTATCGGATATCCCTTCTAATGGATAAAGAACGTAAAGAAGCATGATTACAAAAGAAAAAATTGCCGCAGATTTTAAACAAATTCAAGCACATATTTGCAGTGCTCTGGAGTCGGCAGATGGCAAGGGAACCTTCATTTCAGACTCTTGGGAAAGAAAGGAAGGTGGCGGTGGATGTACAAATATCCTATCTGACGGCAATGTGATTGCCAAAGGTGGGGTTGCGTTTTCGGCAGTACATGGCCCAACACCTGAAAAGATCCTTCAGAAACTTCAACTGGAAAAAGCGGATTTCTTTGCGACGGGCGTATCTATAGTCATCCATCCCGAAAGCCCCATGGTGCCGATAATCCACATGAATATCCGGTATTTTGAAATGAGCAACGGAGAATACTGGTTCGGAGGCGGAATTGATCTAACGCCCCACTATATAGATCCCGAAGATGCTGCTTATTTTCACCGTGAACTAAAAACACTTTGCGACAAGTTTAATCCCTCCTATTACACAACATTTAAAGAATGGGCGGATAACTATTTTTATATCCCGCACCGACAGGAAACGAGGGGTATAGGTGGTATTTTCTTTGACCGGCTTAAAGCGGATGAGGACATGCCATTCGACAAACTCTTTAATTTTGTAAAAGAAGTCGGGTACCTTTTTCCGAGGATTTATGCGACATTTATGAAAAAAAATGCCGCTTTGCCGTACGGTGAACAAGAAGAAGCCTGGCAGGCGATTCGACGGGGTCGCTATGTAGAGTTCAATCTTGTTTGGGATGCGGGCACAAAATTTGGATTAGACACCAATGGACGCACAGAAAGCATCTTGATGAGCATGCCACCACAGGCTAAGTGGACATACAATCACGAAGTAACGGATGGGTCAATGGAGGCCTTCACCCAAAACCATTTGAAAAAAGGTATAAACTGGCTAACGTTTACCCCATGATACTTGAAATTTTGGAGTGGGATGAATCCCTCTTCCTATACTTGAACTCCATCCGTACCGACTGGATGGATCCGGTAATGCTGGCATTGACGGGAAGATTAATCTGGTTGCCCCTCTATGCATTTCTGATTTATTTAATTTTTAAGTGGTACGGAACGGTTGGGTTTTGGTACGTTGGGGGTATTGCCTTGCTTATTCTGCTAGCTGACCAAACTACATCTGGATTTATGAAGCCCTATTTTGGGCGGCTTAGACCCTGTCATGATCCGCGGTGGGAAGGAATGATATTTAATTACGCCGGATGTGGTGGTCGATTCGGTTTTGCTTCCTCCCATGCATCCACGACATTCTCTGTCGCAACATACCTTTTTTTAATATTTCGGGGTAAAATCCGCAGCATGGCATGGCTATTTGTTTGGTCGGGAACCATCTCCTATACCCGCGTTTACCTGGGCGTGCATTATCCTCTGGATATCGTCGTAGGCGCCTTCGTAGGGGTGGCATCGGGATACATTACTTTTACGGTCGTAGGCGGGCTTAGACAGCTGTTCGCAGCAAAAGCAACGCAGGTTCATTCGGAAGATTAGGCATATCCTTTTAGAATCCGCTGTATATATTTGCCGATAATGTCAAACTCTAAATTTACCATATCCCCTACTTGTAACTGATGAAACACAGTATGGAAATAGGTGTATGGAATGATGGCCACCGTAAACCGGCCCTTCTCGGAGTTAAAACAAGTAAGGCTTGTTCCGTTGACCGTGATAGACCCCTTCTCTACAGTTATATTTCCCAAGGTATCATCGTAGGAAAAATCAAACAACCAACTACCGTCCTTTTCTTCGAGACGTTCTAATGTACCGGTCTGATCTACATGCCCTTGGACAATATGGCCGTCAAATCTTCCCCCCGCAGCCATGCATCTTTCCAGATTAACCTTATCGCCCACTTTCCAGTTTCGTAGGCTGGTTTTTTGAAGGGTTTCTTCAATAGCCGTGACCCTGTACGTGTCCATTGACGCTTGTACTACCGTTAGACATACACCATTGTGACTAACGGATTGATCTATCCGAAGTTCGTTTGCTATTGGCGCCTGTATATCGTAATGAATGTTACTTCCCTCCTGCTGAATTGAATGAATAACTCCCAGCGATTCAATGATTCCTGTAAACATAGTGTAATTTAGTGTTTTTTAGCAACTCACTTTGTGCCATTATTGTTACCTAAATTGATCGTAAGCTCAAAATTAGCCTTAACTTAGTAAAATAGTAGGTTGCTGCGGGCATATTTTGCAAATACATGTTGAAACTCGAAGATTCTTACATTCACAAAGGACAAAGGAGGTCTCTGATCGATTTACTCAAAAAAAGAGGGATTGCCCACGAAGGTGTCTTGGAAGCCATGAATACGTTACCACGGCATTTTTTCTTTGACAGTGCCCTAGCGCAACATGCCTATGAAGACAAGGCCTTTCCCATTGGAGAGGGACAGACCATCTCTCAACCGTATACGGTGGCCTTTCAGACCTCTTTACTGGATATATCTCCCGGTGATAAGGTATTGGAAATAGGAACAGGATCGGGCTACCAAGCGGGGATACTCTACTTAATGGGCGCTAAGGTTCATAGTATTGAATTCAACAAACATCTTTTTGAAAAAACTAAAAAATTCTTGACTAAACTGGGTATTAGAATAAAACAACACCATGGTGACGGTAGTCTTGGTCTTCCTGACAAAGCACCGTTTGATAAAATCATCGTTACAGCAGGGGCTCCGGTGGTACCAAAAGCGCTACTTCACCAATTGGCGGTTGGGGGCAAGATGGTCATCCCTGTGGGAGATAGAGATACCCAGGAAATGCTTTGCCTGACTAAAAAATCTTCAAAAAATATATTGAAGGAATCCTATGACAGTTTTTCTTTTGTTCCCTTATTGGGTGAAAATGGATGGAACCCTTCAGCGAGGTAGCTCCACTATAGACATATATTAGCTATTTTATGAGTATTAAAAAACATGTCCGTCAATCGCGGGCTACCATGACGGAAATGGTCTTGCCAAACGATACGAACACCCTTAATAACCTGATGGGAGGGAAGTTAATGCATTATATGGACGTCGTTGCTGCCATTTCCGCACAAAGGCACTCCAACAATGTGGTTGTTACTGCTTCGGTAGACAATATTTCTTTCAAAAACCCAATTGCCTTGGGAAATGTCATCACGTTAAACGCCCAAGTAACGCGGGCCTTCACTACCTCTATGGAGGTATTTATTGAAGTCTATGCAGAGGATATACCTGCTGGGAGCCGTTTGCTTACACACCGCGCTTTTTTCACCTTTGTAGCTGTAGATAAACAGGGGAAGCCTGTTCCTGTTCCTACGCTTCATCCCGAATCTGCCGAAGAACAGGAACTGTTTGAGGGGGCACTGCGACGGAGACAGCTCCGGCTGATTTTAGCGGGACGAATGAAGCCAGATGAAGCAACTGAACTCAGGTCGCTCTTCAACATGGACCAAAACATATCGACCAAATAAGGATTACCCAAAAATCGCAAGAAAAATGAACCTCAAAGAGATTAGTTTATTCCTTACGGAACCGATCGTACTTATACCCGAACCGAAAACAGTCCTGCGTTCCGATGAAATGACAGCATCCAAATCTAGCCTTGCAAGCGTCTCGGAAGAAACGAAAACAAACCCGCAAAAAACGGTGGAAGACATCCCTGATATGGATACTGCCGTATATAAGGGGAATTTCCAGAAAGGATTGTTGGTCCTGCATCAAGGAAATACACTCTCGGAGGAGTCACAACGATTCCTAATGACTATACTTAAAGCTGTTAACCACTCACTGAAGGATATCGCACTACTATCGGAAGCCGACCTTCTTGTTGGCCATCCGGATAGTATCACACACCTAAACCCAACTTCTATTCTTATATTTGGAAAACTAGCACATCCGGTAATGCAACGCAAGAAATCGGATTACACAATTTTCCAGGACGAGCACACCATGCTATTTGCGGATGACCTTGAAGAGTTGGAAAAAAACAAGCTATTGAAGAAAAAGCTATGGACCGCTCTACAGGCACTATTTAATATTAACTCATAAACATGACAAAAGACGAAAAATTACAAATTCTCAATCGGTTCCGCATCGTAAGTCTCACGGAAGGAATTTCCATGATCGTACTTGTATTTATTGCTATGCCATTGAAATGGATCTTTGAGTTACCTACAATGGTTACCTATGTAGGTTGGGTACATGGCGTTTTGTTCATAGCTTATATATTCATCCTCTTCCCGACCTCCAGAAAACTACGTTGGCCGTTTGTGCGGGCTGTATTTGCTTTGGGTGCTGCAATATTGCCATTCGGTCCTTTCTTATTTGATAGGAAACTGAAGAAAGAAATAAAAATGGTAGAAATGTTGGAATAATGGCTTCTTATGGCTGTCATCAGTAAGAAAAAGATTATTTACCCTATCAGTCCAAATCTAAGGAAGTACCTGATCAAATACGGGCGCGAGGTGGATATCCCTATCCACTACAAAGAACTCCTGCGCTATACCAATTCTATCGCACTTTATGACTCTAAGGGAAATGACACGTTATGGGAGACTGTGTTTTACGATGAATCTGATAGAAATGACATCCATCTAAAAGTTAAGAAAATCTACGCCCTTCTAAAGTCAGACGGGGATATGTCGGTGATGCAGCACCTTTATATCGACCGAATTGACTTGTGCATTTATGGAAACACACAGCCATTCCGCGTGCGGATAGTCAATCGTATCAATGATAACTTTGATTACTTTTATATAAAGAACGCAGACGCATCACGGGTATATGGACTGGAATTAGAACACCTTTTATCGCCAAACAGAATCAGTTACCTCGTTTATAAGGATTCCCTAATTGAGGAGCATATTGCAGGCATTCCTGGAGAGCAGTTTATGCGACAGCATATCCATGATGGGCTACTAAACCCTATCCGACTTTCCAAAGAGTTTGTTAAATTCAACGAGCGTTGTTTTGTCAGACTATTAGGAGACATGCATTCCTCCAATTTCGTAATAGACGTAACTCCTGACTTCGAAGAGACCCATTATCGGATCCGGGCAATTGATTTCGACCAGCAATCCTACGAGGGAAAGAAATCAATTTATCTACCACAGTATTTCAAGCAAAACAACGTGTTGATACAGCTCGGAATTAGGCACATTACACCCGAGTCAATGGCACAATACCAGCGCGAGGAACGGGCGCTAATTGCAACGAGGCTGAAGTCATCTCCAAAGGAAATCGAGGATATATTGGGTAGCATGGAGTCCGATACCATATCCACCGAGGAAAACACCGAATCTCTCAAAAATGACCTGGCGAAACATTATCGGGTTCCTGACTTTTACCGTTGCAAAAACATGGGGCAGGTCTTACGGCAAAGTCTTTACCTAGTTCTTCAAAGGTAGTAAATTGGCATCCTTTATGCTGTTTTATCTACCGACATATCCCGAGTAATAGTAAACTTAAGGGCGTCGGATGTTGTTATACCAGATACAAACATGTAAATAAAAGAACCCAGTAGTAAAATAAGTATCTAAGATATATAAATCATACTAACTAAAATAATAAGCATATGAACGTAGCCGAGAAAAGAGTTTATAAGAAATTGGGGTACAACAAAGACGAGTCAGAGAAGATTGTATCCTCACTAAATCAGCTTTTGGCAAACTACCACGTGCATTATCAAAAACTCCGAAATTTCCACTGGAATGTTACCGGAGGAGATTTTTTCGAACTTCACAACAAATTTGAAGAACTCTACACAGAGGCATTTGGCAACATTGACTTGATTGCGGAAAGAATCAGGGTGTTTGGTATGAAGCCGCTAAGTTTGATGAAAGATTATCTGGAACACTCCCAAATAAAAGAAGTAAGTACAGATCTCAAATCAAGGGAGATGGTTGAGGAAATTTTGAAGGATTTCCAGACTTTGGTCGACAACATGAATGATTGTGCGGAGAAAGTAGCCGGCTTAGGCGATCAGGCAACCGAAGATATGCTAATTTCTTTCATCAAAAATGTTGAACTGCACCATTGGATGTTGTCATCGTTTTTGAAATAGGAAGTAGACTTAAAAAAGATAATAAAAGGCGCCTTTAAAAAATCAGGCGCCTTTTTTATGAGACATGATATGATAACTTTTTTCAGCAGGAGGGCTCCTCTAATAGTAGCGGACATCCGCCGAGGGGTTTGCTTTTTTAAACTTCTCTATAGATCCACGACTAATTTTTGTATTAAAGCAAACAAGTTTTTCCAAATTAACCAAATGCATAATCTGCTTAATACTTCTGACATTGGTACTCGCGATGTCCAATTCCCTCAGATCAAACAGGGTTTCAAGACCCCTTAATTTTACCACATTTGTCCCCGAAAGGTTAAGTATCTTTAGCCGGTTCAATTCCGCAAGCGGTCGGAGTTCTTCCACTCCCGTGTTGGACAAATCCAGATTCTCGAGAAACATCAATCCCGAAAGAGGAATTAGATCGCGAATAGGTGCTTGGGAAAGTTTAAGTACACCTAGGTTTTCCATTTTAGAGAGCGCAGAAATATCCAGTATGGGTACATTCTCAACTATCAATCCCTGAAGATTAAAAAAAATTAAAATGGGTTCTAGATCTTGAATAGCTACATTCTGAATAGCTAGCGTCTTATTTGATGTCATCCGGTGCAATTCCTCTGTGGTAGGAACTTCAGCTAGCTCAAACTGGGAATCAAAGATTCCCCTCCATACAGGATTCAATCCATTCCACCAAGATTCAAGTTCCTCGCTACGGAACACGATGGTCGTTTGATTTAAAATCTTCGTCAATTCCATCATGTCCCACACAGGCACCTCTGTGGAATCAACGTTTAGGTATTTCAACTTCACCAACGACTTAATGGGATCAATGTCCGTGATTTTCGAATTTTCCAAAAAAAGATATTCCAGGCCATTTAGCTCGCTCAGTGCTTCTAAATTAGCCACAGGAGTATTATTTGCCCGGATGGTCAACAACGTTTTCATCTCGGCCAGTGGGGATAAATCTTGTACAGCAGTATTATCGATAGCCAAATAGATCGCCTTTTTAAATTTCAACGCTGGCCGCAATGTAAGAACTTCGCTGCCAGAGAGGTTTAAGGAATCAATCCCTACAAGTTCGGAAAGCTCTTCAATCGATGGTTTGTTGAAGTCTACTTTGGGATATATTTTGGAGAGAACTGCATTCCAGCCCTCCGGCAGTGTCTCCCACCAAGTTTGAAGGTTTTCCACATTATGGATAAGCAGAATCCGTCTGTTTGCCCTAGAGAAACTATCTGCTAGGTCTTCGGTAATACTTGTCCTATCAGCGTATATCCTGCGAAGATTTGTCGACCCGTTTAGGGGGGTCAGCTGACTAACCTCTGTGCTATTGATATTAATACGCCACAACTTGTTCAGACCCGCTAGCGGTGTAAGGTCCATGATATTCGTTTCCTCAAGAATAATTTCCTCCAAATTGGATAACTCGGATAGAAAGCCAAAATTGATTAAAAAGTTTCCTTTGAGGTTGAGCGTCTTTAAATTGGTGAGCTCCCGTATATTTTCCACATTATTGAATCCACTTTCCGCCAGATCCAAGATTTCAAGGTCCTTAAAACTATTCAAAACGGAAAAACTGCTAAGGGTGGTTTTTGATAGTAATAGGTTCTTGAGGTTTTTTAGGTTAAGAAGATCATCAATGCTTGTAACGCCTGTATTGGAAATATTAAGATACATCAGACGCTCTGAATACTTGATAAATTGAATATCCTCAGTAGGGGTATTCGAGATATCTAGGTAGCTGAGGAACGTAACATTACTTATTGGATTCAATTCACGAATATTCGTGTTACTGATATCTACATACGTCAAGTCAGTAAGCGCTTGTATCGGCGTTAGATCGATGATTAAGCTGTTACCTGATATATCTAGAGAATCCATACTACTGATCCTATAAAGCTGATCTAGAGAAACACTATCTTCTTCTAGTCCAAACTTTTCCCTGAATACATTTTCCCATTCAAAGGATAATGTGGACCACCATTCGGTGAGCTCATCGTCTCTATTAAGTTTTGTCGTATATATACTCGCTATTTTCAGCTCTTTGGAGTTACGGTCAAGGTTGACCTCGATAAAACGCTGTTTGGTATTGGTGATAGATTCGTCATTTATGCCAGTAGCTGTAAGGGTTCTATCCAAAGAAATTTCAAAGAATAAGTCATTATTTTCTGTGAGCTTTGGCTTGATTTCTTTAATCTTGAATTGAAAATTAGCATCCTTGAAAAAAAATTCAACATCCTTCAGGTAGGCCGTAATGTTTTTGTTGGTGATTACCTTTCTATCCAGCAAAAGATCATCCTCTACCTGTACCATGTCGTCGCGGAATATCTTTTTGTAGCTCTCCCTGATAATTACGTCTTTATCCCTCGCGGAGGCGTCTTTACTCCCCACATTATTCAACAAAAATTCCAGGAAACGAATCTGATCTTCTACCTGTTGGGTAAGGTCCTTTATTTCCTGCTTGTTGTATTCACCAATATCCTGACCAAATCCCCTTGTTACCACCAACAGGAACAGAAGTAGCAGTATATGAGATAATCTATTTACTACCATATATATAATCCATAATAAGATCTTTATCGCCATTTCCTAGCTTCACTAGGTTGGAAATCAACCAGCCGGTGTTAAAACCTGGCCTATTGAATTGCGATAGTTCAAAATACCATTTGTCAATTTGAAAAAAATGGTACTTGACATCCTTAACCGTTTCAAACCTCAAATTCCCCTTTTTGATCTCGAAGATGAAGAGTGTCAAATAATCGGGAGAAAAATCTTTAGGTGTGTAGGACTCCGGTTTAGGGTCGTCCTGAATCGCCTTCCTCAAATTCATAAAACCCAACTCATGACTCAACGGATGAAGAAATTTTTTCTGATCGCCTTGCGGTTTGTCAAAAGCATTTTTGTATGGTTCGAAAACGACATTATCGATGACCCATTCGTAGCCTAGACGTTCGGGTTGAAGCTTCAGAAAAAGAGTAACTTCTTGCCTTTTGCCTTCATAAGAAAAAACCGTGGAAGCTTCGGCGAACCAGTCACCTCCGTGAAAGGTTAAGTATTGGGGGTAGGATTCTGACACTACATACTCAAGAAACTCCCGCTTTAGCTCTACAGGAACATCGGAGGTTTCGTTATCGAAAAGAATATTGATAAACGATCGACGCAAATCGCGATTCCGGTAGTTTTCGTCTCCTGAATAATACCTAACATCGCCCTCCTTACTTTCCTCTGCATTAAATCTTCTGAAAAATTGGTTTACTTGTTTGGTAGATGCTGCGAATCTACCGTCATCTTTAAGCCTGCCGGAGCTGGATAGAACCTGCCCCGACACGCTTTGTATAGATGTAATAATTAATAAAGTAATGATAATCTTTATTCTCATGCGGATGTTTCTGTCACTCTGACATCACCTAGCATAACGTCCCAAAATTCGATGGTTCTACCGGCAATCTGAGTTTGTTTTTTCTCTACGTAAATGGTAATATCTTTCTTAGTAGTATCCCGGTAGTTTAGTCCTGCTTCTTGAGACGTTCCCTCAAATCGCTGATATACGGTAATCACACCTACATATCTGCCATCAGGCTGTCTTTCAAGATCACTGATATAGTGAATGTCATACCAGCTGATATTCACCCGGTCATAGTTCAATGCCATCAAACGCTCGAAATACCTTCTTATTTTGTAGTAAGCAATTTCTGAGTTATTGATCGATGACACGCCCATCTCAGCTTCCGGCGCAAAAAGCTCCTCCGCTCTATCCATAACTCTAGTTGCTTCAGAAAATTGTGTTTCTTTGCTTCCAATGATGCTGATGTATTTACTCAAATCCTTAACTTTCTCCAAAGCTAATGAGTCAATTGCCTGCTTTCTTGCCGGGCTTATATTGTCCTGAGCAAGCGCTACCATAGAAGTAGCGGAAAATATAATCAAAAGGGATAGGATATATTTTTTCATGATTTTCAAATGCTAAATGTTTTATGATGATTATCTTCTGCGTAGTTCCAATTCCGTTACTCTACCGCTTCCATCCATTCTGATATCGCTGATGAAGTTAAGGTTCTTTTTGGTATCCTTCAGGTAATTCAAATACTTATCGATGGTAGTAGGCTCATCGTAATCTTTGATGCCGGATTCTTCATGAATGACAATCAACACCGGGGTGTTCTGATTAGAAAACATGCCTAGCGCCTCACGAATCGTGTTGTTTGCACTTTGAACGTTTGACGCATTGACAATTGAATTGAAGTAACCTTCTAGTTTACCAACGGCTACCTCTTCTGCACTAGGCTTAGGTGCTTCAGGTTTTGGAGCTGGGGCAGGCTCTTCTACCGGAACGGGTGCCGGCGCTGCCTCTACCACTTTCTTTTTGCTCTTACAGGCACCAAATGCTAATAATCCGATTAGCATGACGGTTAACAACCGATTCATTGGGAGATTAAAACTTCTTTTTTTCATGTTTTATTTTAATAAAGTTAGTTAATTGATTTTTTCTATAGAAACGCCCATTTTTTCAAGCTTTACCAAGAACAAAAAGAGGATCTAAGAAAGGGTACGTTGATTGATGTTTACGTGGGTTGATCTGTCTAGTTATATTCGGTTTTATTAAGGTATACAAATTTTTCTTTCGTAGGTACTTTTAGGCATAAAATCTTTCTATTAAAGTGCGAAGATATGCTATTCCTCGAATTAACTTGAAAGATTTTTCAAGTGGTAAAATAATCTTTTAATCGAATAATTCGGAAAGCTTTTGCTCCAGCGAAATGCCCCTAAGATCCTTGGCAACGATATTTCCGTCGGGGTCTATCATGTACGTTGCCGGAATTGCATTTATCTGATAGGTCTCGGCAGCTTCGGAATTAAAATACTTAAGGTCCGATACTTGCGGCCATGTCAAATTGTCTTCCTCAATCGCCTTTACCCACATCTCTTTCGTCCTATCTAAGGACACCCCAAAAACCTCAAATCCCTTGTCTTTATATTTTTCATAAAGTCGAACAACATTGGGGTTTTCATCCCGGCACGGTTTGCACCACCCTGCCCAAAAATCAATAAGGACATACTTGCCTCTATAATCTGATAAACTTACTGTTTCGCCCTCAGGATTTGGAAGCGAAATCTCAGGGGCTGGCTGTCCAATCGACAATGCGCGAAGTTCATCCAACTCCTGCTTCCATGACGCGATCATCTTCATGTCAGGGTATTTTTCATGTAAAACCGTGACCGTGCTGTCCAAAAAAGAGAAGTCGTTTCTCGGATTAAGCATGCCCAAACCCGCCAACGCGGCAAAACTGCCATTCATTTCATGTATCGCCGCCTTAACCCGTTGGGAATGATTTGCCTCCAATTGCATGGCTTTCTCTTGAATGGCACGTATCGCGGCTTGATCCCGGTCTGCCATGACTTCATAATATTCATCATTAAGAGAATTGATCTCATTTTGATACACTTCCGTGATATCATCTATTTTTTGAAGCATTTTAGTGTCTTCAGAACCTTGAATTTCAGAAGTTTCAGCTTCAAAATCATAGGAAATAAAAACATCTTCGTCATAAAGCGCAAGTCGGATTGCTTTCTCATCCATGAGATTCAGCTCGTAAAAGTTCGGCCCGTCTAATACCAGTTCATAACTGAATTTTCCGTTGTTGTTGGTCTGAATAGTATCTAATAGGGAAGTACCCTCATTCGTATAGGCAGAAAGAGTTAACAGCCCTTCCGGACTATTGGACAATTTGCCTTCGATGGTCACTGTACCTGTAAACTCGGTTTTCTTGGACTCGCAGGAACAAACCGTCGCTACCAGTGCAACCAGCAGTAATGGGGTTATTGTTGATTTCAGCATGGATTAATTGTCAAGGATTTCGGATAATATTTTTGTAGCTACTTTCGGATCAGCTTTGCCTTTGGATTTTTTCATCACCTGTCCCATAAACATTCCCATAAGCCCTTTTTTACCCGATCTATATTCCAGCACTTTCTGAGAATTCTCTTCAAGAACACTCTCTACAATGGGCTTGAGAGAGTCTTCGCTGCTTTCCTGAATCAAATTTAGCGCGGTAGCAATCTCAAGTGGGTCTTTTTGTGAATCGGTTAACATGACCGGGTAGACTTTTTGCGCAGCTGCAGAATAGCTTAATTTTCCTTCGTCGACCAACCGAATTAAGGTGGCTAATGAATTAATGCTAATGGGGAAATCGTCTATGTGTAGCGTAAGTTCGTTGAGGTAAGACTTAACCGGACCCATGACCCAATTTGAAGCTGCCTTGTGGTTTTCTGTAAGTTGGCATAGTTCTTCATAAAACAGCGCTATCTCCTTGCTGTCCGTCAATACCCCGGCATCATATTCGGGAAGTCCATATTTACTTACAAATTTTGAAAACAATTCTCTAGGCAAAGGGGGAAGATTATCCTGGATGGTCTTCAGCCATTCGTCTGAAATAAGGACAGGACTGAGATCTGGTTCAGGGAAATACCGGTAATCGTTCAGATCTTCTTTGGTCCGCATACTTGCAGTGCTACCAGTAGCGGCGTCAAATGTCCTCGTCTCCGAAACAATCTCAAGCTTGTTCTCCAACATCTGAACCTGCCTCTCAAATTCATGTTCAATAGCCCTGGCTACATTCCTGAAGGAATTCATGTTTTTGACCTCTACCTTTTTGCCTAATTGATCATCCCCCTTCAATCGTACTGATACGTTGGCATCACATCGTAGAGAACCCTCTTCCATGTTACCATCACAGATTTCGAGGTACTTGACCAACTTTTTGATTTCGGTCAAAAACTGATACGCCTCCTCTGAAGACCTCATGTCCGGTTCAGACACAATTTCAATAAGGGGAACACCCGCTCTATTGAAATCCACCAGGGTATCTATTTCTCCCGCGAGGTGGATAGATTTTCCGGCATCCTCTTCCATGTGTATACGGGTTAGTGCTATGGACTTCTTTACTCCACTTGCCAATACAATGGGCACTTGGCCACCTACGCAGATGGGATTTTTATCCTGGGTTAGCTGGTATCCTTTTGGAAGGTCGGGGTAAAAGTAGTTTTTACGTGCAAAAATATTCCTTCTGGTTATTTGGGAATCGCAGGCCAGCCCCATTTTTATGGCAAATTCAACTGCCCGTTTGTTTACTTTTGGAAGGGTACCTGGATGCCCAAGCGTGATAACGGATATATTAGTATTTGGCAAGTTGCCAAATGTAGTGGAATCAGCGGTATACATTTTACTGCTTGTCAACAGTTGGGCGTGCACTTCCAACCCGATGACCAACTCATACTTACTCTTTATCTCCTGATCCAATTTTTGTTCTTTTATATCTTCAATCATATCCAAAACCCTTGGTTTTAACACCAAAAATGGCAGAGTTTTCTCCCAAAACCAAATGTTAAGGGAGGTAAATTATTCGGAGGGATAGGATACCATTTCGTTCGCACGTTTAAGCGCATTGGGTATTCCTGCCAAATTTTTACCTCCCGCTGTTGCGAAAAAGGGCTGACCTCCGCCACCTCCTTGGATAAACTGTGCAAGTTCCCTGACAATAGTACCGGCATCATACGCCTTTTCATCGACTACTTTCTCGTCAATAACTACGGCTATATGTGGTTTGTTAGAAATATCTGCCAGTAGAACTCCTACAAATCTGTTATTGTCGTTTTTCAGCTCGAAACATACCTTTTTGAGGGCCTCTATGGAAGGCAAGCTCACCGCGGCGACCAGCACTTCTTCGCTACCAACCTTCACTATCTGTTCCTTAAGTTGATCCTTAACACCAGCTGCTTGCTTAAGGTGTAGCGTCTCCAACTCCTTTAGAAGCGCTACCTTTTCCTGCAATAAACCGGCCACAGATTTTACAACGTCTTTAGGAACTTTTAGAAGTTCTTTAATTTCTTTTAAATCCTGTAGCTGCTCACGGATGTAAGCTTCCGCCCTCGAAGATGTAATCGCTTCAATCCTTCTTACTCCAGCAGCTATCGAGCCTTCCGAAACGATCTTAAAAAACCCGATTTCCCCTGTAGCCCGTACATGTGTGCCTCCACAGAATTCAACGGAAAAATCCTTTCCAAAGGTTATAACCCGTACAAAATCTCCGTATTTTTCACCAAATAAGGCGGTAGCACCAAGTTCCTTTGCCGCGGCTATGGGCATATTTCGCTTTTCATCCCGTGCGATATTCGCTCTAATATGCTCATTGACAATGTCCTCTACAGCATCTATTTCCTCATCAGAGAGTTTTGTAAAGTGGGAAAAGTCAAACCTGAGTAAGTGCTCATTCACCAAAGAACCCTTTTGTTGGATGTGATTTCCCAGAACCTTTCTCAAAGCCGACTGCAACAGGTGCGTTGCGGTATGATTGTTCATTATTTCCCTTCTTCGCGCCACATCAACTTGTGCTTGAAAAGACTGAAACGGGTCTAAGGGCAGCTTATTCACTTCATGAATGATCAGGTCATTTTCACGCTTCGTATCCACTACGTCGATCGTCTCCGAATCGCCTACCAATACACCCTGATCGCCAACCTGCCCCCCGCTTTCTGCATAGAAAGGAGTTTTGTTCAACACAAGCTGGTATTTTTTTCCTTTTTTTTCCGTGATGACACGGTACTTAGTGACCTCGCAAAGAGATTCTAACTGATCATACCCAACAAACGACACACCCTCATCCGCTGTCACAGATATCCAATCTCCTGTCTCTTGTTCGGCGGCAGCCCTTGATCGAGTCTTTTGAGCTTCCATGGCCACTGTAAACCCGGATTCATCCACGGAAAGCCCACTTTCTCTCGCGATTAGAGAGGTTAGGTCAAGGGGAAAGCCGTAGGTATCATACAGCTCAAACACCTGCGCTCCCGGAATTACCTTTGAAGAAACTACCTCGTCTTCTGTCTTAATCCTATCCAAAATCTTAAGCCCTTTATCCAAGGTTCTCAAAAAGGACAGCTCCTCCTCTTGTATTACTTTGGATATGAACTCCTGCTGAGCATTGATCTCAGGAAATACCTCTCCGAAATTATCGGACAGGGTAGGCAATAATCGGTACAGAAAAGGTTCATTGAAATTTAAGAATGTATAGCCATACCGTACCGCTCTTCTCAATATTCGCCGAATCACATAGCCAGCCTTATTGTTCGAAGGTAACTGCCCGTCCGCGATAGTAAAGGAGATTGCCCGGATATGGTCTACGATCACCCGAAAGGCAATGTCTGTCCTTTCCGATTCGCCGTAGGATATCCCTGACATTTTTTCGAGCTGCTGTATGAAGGGCTGAAAAAGATCCGTGTCATAATTTGACTGCTTCCATTGAATCACGCGAACTAGCCGCTCCAGCCCCATACCCGTGTCGACATGTTTGGCTGGAAGTTCCTTAAGACTGCCGTCTGAGGTCCTGTTGAACTGAATGAAGACAAGATTCCAAATTTCGATTACCTGAGGATGGTCTTGATTGACCAAATCTTTTCCATCCACTAACATCCGTTCCGATTCAGGCCTCAAGTCCACATGGATTTCAGAACAGGGTCCACATGGGCCGGATTCGCCCATTTCCCAGAAATTGTCCTTTTTGGACCCGAATAAAATCCTGTCTCTCGAAATCCACTCTCCCCAAAGGTCTAGCGCCTCCAAATCCTTCTCTAACCCCTCAGAATCGTCGCCGCCAAAAACCGTAACGTACATCCGTTCTACCGGTAAATCGTATATTTTCGTGAGTAGCTCCCAAGCCCAGGCAATTGCTTCCGCTTTAAAGTAATCCCCAAATGACCAGTTACCAAGCATTTCAAACATGGTATGATGGTAGGTATCAACCCCTACTTCTTCCAAATCATTGTGTTTTCCCGAAACCCTTAGGCACTTTTGACTGTTAGCTACCCTAGGAAAAGAAGGCAGTTCATTGCCAAGAAAATAATCTTTAAACTGATTCATTCCGGCATTGGTAAACATGAGCGTAGGATCATTCTTGACCACTATTGGGGCTGATGGAACAAAATGGTGCCCTTTGGTTTTAAAAAAATCAATAAATGTGCTTCTTATTTGCTTCGCGTTCATGTTTTGTATGCTTTATTGATTATATTTCGAAATCCATAATGCAAATTTGGTTATCTTTGCATTTCTCAATCGTCTAAGGACGTTCTTTCTTCGCCTAATCCGTCGGTTTTTCTAAAGAATGACAAAATTAGAAGTTTTACAATTCAATTTGTTAGATGAGTAGAATAAAATATTATTACGATCCCAAGACATGCAAGTACGAGCGATACGTTCGGAGTAAATGGGACATCACGCTAAATATGCTTGGGTTTTTATCCCTTTCATCCATTTTCGCAGTTGGTATCCTGATCGTGTTTAGTTACTATTTTGACTCCCCGAAGGAACTACTACTGAAGCGGGAAAACCAAGAACTGAAGTTATATTATGAAATGATGGATCAGGAAGTAAATCGGCTAAACCTGATGATGGGAGATCTTCAGGAAAGAGACGACAACCTGTATCGCGTAATTTTCGAATCTGAACCAATTCCGTCTTCCATCCGAAAAGCAGGGTATGGTGGTGCGGATAGGTTTAAGGAAATTAAAGAAAAGGGGCTTAATCAGGAAAAGCTGATTATCAATGTGATGGAAAAGTTGGAAAGCCTGAAAAGGCAGATGTTTATTCAGACAAGGTCCTATGACGAGCTTTCTGAAACAGCATTGAACAAAGAAGAGTATTGGGCCTCCATCCCGGCAATTCAGCCTATACACAACGAGGAATTGAACCGGCTTGCCTCAGGATATGGAATGCGGATTCATCCCATTCTGAAAGTACGTAAGATGCACACCGGAGTTGACTTCTCCGCTCCAAAAGGGACACCTATTTACAGCACTGGAGACGGTGTAGTTACCCTTGTAAGGACAGAATTTGGCGGATACGGAAAACATATTGTGGTGGACCATGGGTTTGGATTCTCCACCCGTTATGGGCACATGAACGATTTTAGCGTTAAAGTAGGCCAGAAAATAAAGCGGGGTGACCAAATCGGAACGGTCGGGAATACAGGATCTTCCACAGCGCCTCATGTACATTATGAAGTGATTAAAGACGGAAAATACGTTAATCCAGTAAATTACTTCTTCAAGGATCTGGAACCAGCAGAATTCGATAAAATATTGGAACTGGCGTCGAGAGAAAATCAGTCTCTTTCCTAACCCACTCCCTACCTCAGGTTAGTTGCCTGTCATTAAAACCTTTCCGTAACTTTTGGTTATGCCAAACGCTACGGAAAGGTTTTTTCCTTTTTATTCGTTATTTTTGAGCTAAAACGCCCCCGCTTTGCCTTACAAAGAAAGAGATATAGAGAAAAAATATTACTCCATCGGTGAGGTTGCTGACATGTTCAAGGTAGCTACCTCATTGATTCGCTATTGGGAAGGTGAATTCGACATCATCAAACCCAAAAAGGACAAGAAGGGAAACAGGAGATTTACAACCGATGACATCGAAAAGATCCGGTTGATCTTTCATTTGGTAAAAGAAAAGGGATACACCCTACAAGGTGCACAGGAAATTATCAAAAAAGACCTTCACCAAATCGCTACTAAGGCTGCGATGGTGGACAAGCTGCTGACTATCAAAGGATTCTTAATCGAAATCAGGGACAATCTACATGGAAACAACCTCCCATGATTCCTTACGCTACATCGTTGCGCTTAGCCTAATCCCCAAAATAGGGCCCGGGACTTTTAAGAACATTATAAGTTATTGTGGTTCTGCAAGGCAGTTTTTCGAAATGCCCAAAGGGAAAATCCAAAAGATTCCCGGAGTGGGAGCGAAAGTGTCTGCATTTCATCAACAGAAAGACACCTACCTACGAGAGGCCTCAATTATGCTGGAAGAGGCTGAAAAAAATGCCGTTCAGGTGATTTCTTACCTCGACAAAACCTATCCACAACGCCTTAAGTCTTTTGCCGATGCGCCTGTATTGCTCTATACGAGGGGTGCGCTGGACCTAAACCCGCCAAGAACCATCGGAATAGTTGGAACACGAAACGCTACCCCCTATGGAAAAGCGGTCACAGCGCAAATTGTTGAAGACCTTATCCCTTACCGACCTACGATCATCAGCGGACTGGCGTATGGAATAGACATAGAGGCGCACCGTGCTGCGCTGCAGGCCGATCTTCCGACAATTGGCGTATTGGGGACACCTATCAACAAAATCTACCCGTCCCACCACAATCAGATCGCGCAGACAATGATGAAATCGGGAGGACTTATTTCCGAATACCGGATAGGTAGCACGCTGAATCCCAGCAATTTTCCGCAGCGAAATAGAATTATCGCAGGGCTTTCTGACGCGCTTATTGTCGTAGAAGCTGCGAAAAAGGGAGGCGCCCTCATAACCGCCGAAATCGCCTATAGCTACAATAAGGAGGTATTTGCGATCCCTGGAAATCTCCAGTCCTACTACAGTGAAGGCTGTAACAACCTTATCCGGGCCATGAAAGCCGGAATATACCTTGGACCTAAAGAGATCGAAGAAGCACTATCTTGGCAATCGGAGGGATCGGAGCCGTCAAAAAAGAAACTACACGTTGAATGGGAGAATTTTGACGAGCAAGAACGGGTAATCATTCAGACGCTATTGCAAGAAAAGGATCTCGAAATAGACCAACTCAGCTGGAAAACCAACATCCCGTTGTCTTCTCTGGCGTCAAAACTCCTTCATTTGGAATTTCAGGGATTAATAAAGGCACTTCCCGGGAAAAAATTCCAACTTGCGACAAACTGATAAAAAGTAAAAGAAGGAGCACTGTTATTGTAAATGCTTGCTTTAAAGGTGTTCTAAGCCCTGTTCCCGATTTTGCACACCTATTTAACCCGCACGCGGTTCGCTTGTTAAACTAGGCATGGATCGGAGATTTTTCCCCGGCTTTTGAAAACAACCAATATAGAAGACACACATAACATTGCCCTCATATACTCCTCGTAAGGGATGATCACCGACAGATTGCTAGGAAATTATTACACGTGTTATGGAAAAGGTCTCTTCTTATTCGAAATAAAAAACCCAAAATTAGTAAGTATAGTCTGATAGCTGGCTAAAATACTTCTTTTGCGATCTTATAGGTCGACTCAGCCTTACTCATCGTGTAGTAGTGTAGCGAAGGCACTCCAGCTTTTACAAGCTCCTTACTCTGATGGATTGCCCATTCTATACCAACTTCTTTAACCGCGGCATTTGATTTACATTTTTCCAGTTCGATCATTAGCGCATCCGGCAGGTCAAGAAAGAACGTCCGTGGCAGGTTCACAATCTGAGAAAGAGTGGTGATCGGCTTAAGGCCAGGAATTACGGGTATGTCGTATCCAGCCTCACGGATTCGTTTGACGTAATCAAAGTATTTTTGATTGTCAAAAAACATCTGGGTCACAACATAGCTTGCACCTGCTTGAATTTTTGCCTGAAGGTATTTTAGATCGTAACTAAGGCTTGGAGCCTCAAAGTGCTTTTCGGGATAACCTGCTACGCCCACACAGAAGTTGGTCTGAAAACCACTTTCAGTCTCATCATGAAGGTAGATTCCTTTGTTCATGTTTATGATCTGCTTGACAAGTTCCGAGGCATACGCGTGGCCGTCTTTCTCGGCAATGAACCTCCCTTCCGATTTGTCCGCGTCACCGCGAAGCGCAAGCACATTTTGCACGCCGATAAACTCTAGGTCAATAAGTGCGTTTTCTGTCTCTTCCTTCGAAAATCCCCCGCAGAGCAGATGAGGCACTGGTTCTACATGAAACCGGTTCATCAAAGCGGCGCATATCCCGACCGTCCCGGGTCGCTTTTTTGTGCTTATTTTTTGTAGTAGACCTCCCGGGTGCTGCTTATAGATATATTCCTCCCGATGATACGTGACATCAACAAATGGTGGGTCAAACTCCATCAGAGGTTCTATGCCGGCAAGCATATCTTGCAGACTTTGCCCCTTAAGGGGTGGCAGTATTTCGAATGAGAAAAGTGTCTTGTTTGCCCGTTGAATATATTCTGTTATTTTCATTTTTCGGTAATAGGCCTTAGGGTGGGGATTGCTACGTTAGACAAATTGGGAAAAAACTAGACTAGTCTTTTCCCTAAACTTTTTCCAAAAGAGTAAGTTTCGGGGTGTAGGCAAGATTCGGGGAAAGAAGTCGTTCGGCCTGTTCCTTTTTGATGCCCTTTCTTCTGGCATAGTCGGCAACTTGATCTTCGCCGATTTTGCCCAGACCAAAGTAGCTACTTTCCGGATTACCAAAGTAAAACCCACTTACAGAAGAAGTAGGGTACATGGCGAAGCTATCTGTAAGCGATATCCCTATCCGCTCCGTGACCTGAAGAATATCAAAAAGCGTTCGCTTTTCCGAATGTTCCGGACAAGCAGGATATCCTGGGGCAGGGCGAATACCATGGTAATTTTCCCGTATAAGGTCTTCGTTGGATAAATTTTCATCTGGCGCATAAGCCCACAACTCTTTTCTAACAAGTCCATGCAGGTATTCAGCGCCTGCTTCCGCAAGCCGGTCGGCGAGTGCTTTCAACATAATATCACTGTAATCGTCATGATCCTTTGCAAATTCTTCCAGCTTTTCTTCGATGCCTATTCCTGCTGTCACCGCAAAACACCCTAAGTAGTCCGTTTGTTCAGGGTGGATATAATCAACTAAGCTGCGATTTGGAACGCCTTTACCTTTTTTGCCCTGTTGCCGAAGAAAATGGAACATTTTAAGGTCACCACCGGTGTAGGCTTTATCGATTACGACGTCTTCGCCGGTTCGCTGTACGGGAAATAAGCCCACAACGGCTTTCGCAGAAAGCCAGTTTTCCGCTATTACCCGATCCAGCATCGCATTGGCATTCGTATAGAGTTTTCTCGCCTCCTCCCCTATCAGTGGGTGGTCAAAAATTTTGGGGTACTTGCCGGAAAGCATCCAAGTACTGAAAAAAGGTGTCCAATCAATATACTCACGCAATATCGTCAAATCCAAGGTTTCATAGGTGGTGATTCCAAGCGATTTGGGTGTCACCGGCACAAAGTAATCCCACTCCAGCACGGTGGGATTTCTGACTGCGGCTTCGAAGGCGATCATTTGCTTGATCTCCTGTTTAGCCTCATGAGCCTCCCTTAATTCCTGGTAGGTTGCTTTGATCTGGGCCTTATATGCCGCTTTTGTAGCCTCATTGATTGCTTCGCCAGCGATAGGCACTGACTTCGATGCATCGGTAACATGAACGACTATCCCGCTATAGACGGGATCGATCTTTACCGCTGTGTGGATACGGGAGGTCGTCGCACCGCCAATAAGGAGCGGTATATTCAGCCCCCTTCTTTCCATTTCCGCCGCTACATCTACCATTTCGTCCAAAGAGGGGGTGATTAGTCCACTTAAACCTATAATGTCGACTTTTTGAGCGATGGCTTCGTCTATAATACGATCAGCCTCTACCATCACACCTAGATCAATAATGTGATAACTGTTGCATGCCAATACGACGCCTACAATATTCTTACCGATGTCATGGACATCCCCTTTCACGGTGGCAAGCAATATTTTCTTTATTTTGGAATTCTCGCTATCGAAATTAACATCTCCCGCTTTGGGCATAAAGGGCTCCAAATAGGCTACCGCCTTTTTCATTACCCGTGCACTCTTTACTACCTGTGGCAGGAACATCTTTCCTTCTCCAAAAAGGTCGCCCACCACATTCATCCCGTCCATCAACGGACCTTCAATCACTTTAAGTGGATCCCCAAAATGCACCCGTGCTTCCTCTGTATCTTCAATGACATAATCTACAATTCCTTTTACCAAGGCGTGTTCTATGCGCTTTTCAATGGATGCCGAACGCCATTCATCGTCGATTTTGGCTTTCTTTCCACTTGACTTTACCGTTTCTGCAAAGTCAAGGAGACGTTCAGTAGCGTCCTCCCTCCGATTCCAGATCACGTCCTCCACGCGTTCGAGAAGGTCTTTGGGGATATCGTCGTAAATTTCCAACATCGTAGGGTTTACGATCCCCATGTCCATGCCATGTTTGATGGCATGGTAAAGAAATACGGCATGCATCGCCTCCCGCACCGGATTGTTCCCCCGAAATGAAAAACTTACGTTACTTACACCACCACTCACTTTAGCTCCGGGGAGGTGCTGCTTGATCCAACGGGTTGCCCTGAAGAAATCAACCGCGTTTGTCCGGTGTTCTTCCATGCCCGTAGCTACGGGGAATATATTTGGATCAAAGATTATATCCTGAGGATTGAAGCCTACTGTATTTTTCAACAGATCATAGCTTCGTTTACAAATTTCAATGCGACGTTCATATGTGTCCGCCTGGCCTTTTTCATCAAAGGCCATCACGACCACTGCCGCGCCAAATCGTTTGACGGTTTTTGCCTGCCGGACAAACTCCTCCTCCCCATTCTTTAAGCTTATGGAATTTACGATTCCTTTACCCTGAACGCATTTAAGACCGGCGACGATGATATGAAATTTCGAACTGTCAATCATGATTGGAATCCGGCTGATTTCGGGTTCGGAGGCAATCAGGTTCAAAAATTTAACCATTGCGGCCTCACCGTCTAGCATTCCCTCATCCATGCAGACGTCCAATATCTGGGCACCACCACGTACCTGATCCAAGGCAACTTCAAGTGCCTGGTCATATTGTCCGTTTAGTATAAGTTGTGCGAATCTCTTTGAACCGGTGACATTCGTTCGTTCACCAATATTTACAAAATTTATCTCAGGCGTAAAGACCAATGGTTCTAAGCCAGATAGTTTTAATACATCGTTGGACTTTTGTTGGAGCTGCATAGTTAATTTTCAACCTGTTCCGTTTTTAGTTTTCTTGGCGCGTACTTGGACGCTGTACGGGCGATTATGCGAATATGATCCGGCGTGGTGCCACAACAGCCGCCAAGTATATTCACCCATCCTTCTTTAAGAAATGCCTCAACTTGACTGTTCATTTCTTCCGGCCCTTGATCATAGGCTCCGAATTCGTTTGGTAATCCCGCATTGGGATAGACACTGACAAGAAATGGAGCCTCCTCTGCCATTACCTTTAGATACGGCCGAAGTTCCTTTGCGCCGAGTGCGCAGTTTAATCCTACGCTGAACAATGGTACATGTGAAATGGATATGAGAAACGCCTCAGTTGTCTGACCTGATAAGGTCCGGCCAGAGGCATCGGTAATCGTTCCGGATACCATGATCGGGATACCTCCATCTTCGGGATTGAGCTGGATGTCTCGTTCATCATAGACTTCCTGAATGGCATAAAGTGCCGCTTTGGCATTTAACGTATCAAAAACGGTTTCTACTAAAAGCAAATCGACCCCTCCATCCAGTAGGCCCCTTACCTGTTCTCGATACGCTTCAGCTAATTGGTCAAAGGTAATTGCCCTGTACCCAGGATCATTTACGTCAGGAGATATAGAGGCCGTTCGGTTCGTAGGGCCTAATGCACCGGCAACAAAGCGTGGTTGGTCGGGAGTCAGATCGGTGAATTCAATGGCCGTCTGTCTAGCTAGGCGTGCCGACTGCAGGTTGAGCGTGTATGCTAGATGCTGAAGTCCATAATCCTCTTGAGCAATGGAAGTACTGCTGAACGTATTTGTCTCTATGATATCGGCGCCAGCTTTGAAGTATTCCGAATGGATCTCGCGGATGATGTCTGGTCTCGAGATTGAAAGTAGGTCATTATTTCCCTTTAATGACTTTTTTACGGTAGCCAGTTCGGGCGTTCTAAAGTCGTCTTCTCCCAGTCCATACCGCTGTATCATTGTGCCCATAGCACCATCTAGTATGAGAATCTTCTTTTTGGCTTGGAGGAGTAGTAGTTCGGTTCTGTTCATATTCAGGTTTTAGAGCAAACCAAGAAAGAACCGGAGTAAAAATAGGTGTTTGAAGACTATTTTACGGCTCATCTTCATCCGGTCGATCCGGATAGGGAATTAGCACCATTATTTAAGGTTGCTAAGACATCATAGGGCCCTTCCCTCCGTCTTTCTTGATAAGCGATTCCAAAAATAACACCTATTTCATGAAAAAATTCCCGCTTGCC
>WGNT01000103.1 GCA_016124425.1 Cytophagales bacterium | reverse complement strand
GCCACGTCTATTTGGGTGATAATATATCTTACGAAAAATAATGCCTATATTGATAATAATATCAATGCTATAACACACACTCAAAGCATGTGTTATAGAAAATAATTGACAAATTCCTCATTAGAGAAGTTATATTATCACATAATATATCATGTAAGAGCGAGCTCTTACAAACCAGCATTATACTGTTACAAGAACGCCATTTTCTTCCAGCGCTGCAACATCACTCAGGCCAGTAACATTGGCCACGACGGCAATTTGTACGAAGTCATGGTTTGTACCTTCACCATCAAGGTCAACGGATATAATGCTATCGATGCCGTTATTAGTGATTTGAACAAAATCCGTAATTGAGTCTTCTATTTGGTCATATCCAAAAAGGACATCAGCAATGTTAATCCGGTCGCAATCTGCTAGATTAAAATCAGCAATTTGATCCACACCTTCGAAAGCGACTATTCTTTCAAAAACGAAAGTATCTGCCCCTGATTCTCCATGTAGTACATCAGAGCCCGCACCCCCGAATAGGAAGTCGTCATCTGAACCACCATACAACATGTCATCCCCAGCTAGACCTTTAAGAACGTTAGCTTTTCTGTCTCCGTGAATAACATCAGTACCATTTGCATTGGAGCCCGTAATATTTTCTATTAAGTAATAATGATCCCCTGCACTGTAACCTGCACCATCGCCTCTATTATCGTCCAGATATACTCTCACGCTCTCTTCTGACTGGCTGTAATCAACTGTATCAGAACCCAAGAAACCGAAAAATCTCTCGCCATGCTGCGTTGCTATGAAAGTATCGCTGAAAAACACTGAGCCAAAGATATTTTGGGGAAATGAGAAAGATTGAAGTGTCTCTAAATCGTAAGAATTTTCACCAAATACAAATTCCTCAATTTTATCAATATCCTTAAATAAGATTTTTCCGCTTTCGTTCTCATTTCTCAAGATAAGCAAATTACCAGCCACAAAGACATCATCAACACTCCATCTTGCGTCGAAAACAACCTTGTCGTGGTCTGAATTACCTTTTTCCTTTATTTTATCAAAGCCTGAAGTGTAGTTATATGTATCATTCCCTTTACCACCCACGAGGGTATCATTGCCACCTCCACCGGACAAAATATCATCACCTTGGCTGCCATATAATTTATTACGACCATCATCCCCGACAATAATATCGTCGTGTTTTGAGCCGAAAACATGCTCTATATTCAGAAGAACATCCCCTTCTGCATCTCCTCCGAATTGGACTGATCGGGTTAAATCGATGTCCACACCTTCACTAGAATGTTTGTAATAGGCAAAATCACGGCCTTCACCACCGTCAATTAAATCAGCACCCTCGCCGCCTTCAATGATGTCATTACCGCCCATGCCTAATAATATATTATCTACTGAGCTTCCATATATTACGTCTTTGCCAAAGTCAGAACCGATAACATTTTCAATTGAAATATATAGATCGCTTTCAGCAAAGCCATCTTCTCCTGCACCCCTCTCGAGATTAACATGTACTTTGGATGAGGAATTGCTGTAATCAACTGTATCATTACCAGCTTCTGTTCCTTCAAAAACTTCCGCACCCACAGTTGCTACAAATGTTTGATCATTTACAAATGCTGTAAACACGCCGTTTTCTAGTATTCCATCATTAAATTGAAATTTCTCACCGCCAACAACTGTATCCGTACCATCCAAAGCATTAATGCTCGAAATGGTCATTATTGAGTTTTCCTCTAGAACTTCATAATCGCTAAATGACCCGGAATAAACAATTGTATCAAACCCCTGACCAGCATCGATTATGTCGTTGCCTTGGCCTCCAATAATTATGTCATTACCGCCGCCGGCATAGATCGTATCATTTCCAGGTCCACCGTGGATGATATCATCTCCATCCAGCGCGGTTATTTCATCATCCCCTGCTCCCGACCAAACAACGTTATTCCCACTGCCAGTATTAATTACTATATCATCGACAGAGTTTGTCGTACTGGCAAGGTTGATGATATCGTTACCACCACCAAGTAAAATGACATCAAAATTCGCTAAAAGAAGATCACCATTCTCGTCCTCAAGACTTATGTACTGATCATTGCTACTCGCAATTAATATGTTGCCAGACGTCGAACCTCCGTCTAGAAGCTGATCGTTGATGTAATAAACACCGCTAATATTTAAAATTTGATTTCCCAAAAAAGGATTAGAAATCGTCTTTGAAATATTAGTGGGCGTACCGTTAAAATTCGTAATCCCCATACCTATCCCCATACACACACGTATTCTAAAATTTTACGTGAATTGTATTAAAGCTGTATTAATATTATGTAAATATATTTTGTTTAGACGATAATATTGCCTGAAGCTTCTAGGTCTTCTACATTATCGATGCCGCTTACGTTTAGAAGTGTAGCAACTTGTACAAAATTATTGCCACCCCCATTGATATCTACATATAAATTGCTGTTGGAGCCATCATCCTCAATCCTAACAAAGTCGCTGATGAGGCTAGTTAATGGATTATAACCAAATATAATATTTGAAATATCCAATACGTCATTTTCTGATAACGAGAAATCTACGATTGTGTCAACATAACCATATTCTATGACAAATGTATCTGCCCCTTGCCCGCCAACAAGCAAATCACTTCCTGCACCCCCTTTAAGTGTATCATTCCCTGCTTGGCCATAAAGATTATCTATCTCTTCACCGCCATACAGCAAATCATCTCCGTTACCCCCATATAGTAAGTCATTACCTCTATCCCCATGTAATTCATCATGACCACCGTATCCATAGAGTGTATCATTACCGTCACCACCAAATAATCTGTCAACCGCATTATCATCATTCATAGCACCGGCATCCCATTCAGCAACTATCCCTGCTGGTGCTGCTGCATAGTAATCAATCCAAGAATACGGAGACCACATAATAAGCGCGTCAGTAGCTTCGTCTCCTGCCGATGCAAAAAAAGGCTGGCCACTAAAAAAACTTTTATATGAATTTACATTTACCAGAGAATTATCATAAAAAATCGAGCCTTCTTCAGCGCCTGCCGACCAAGTCCATTGACCTTCCTGCGCAACATCGCTTCCGCCTAACCAAACAGGTGAATTACCAATATATTGATTGATATAATTATACTCTTCAGCACTTGTAATATTCGCAATATGAGCACCAACACCATTAAAAACTACAGTTGATGCAACAGCAGCAAGAAGATCCCAACTAACACCTAAGGTGGGTGCAAAAAAGTAGAAGCTATTGAGATTTTCATTAAACACAGCACCTGAAAACCCGTTTAACACATTTTGGATTTCCGAATTTTCAATACCATTCCCATGAAGAACATCATCTCCTGCACCACCATAAAGAGTATCTGAACCTTTGCCACCGACCAGAATATCTTCTCCATGTCCGCCGTATAGAGTGTCATCCCCTGAGCGACCATTTAAATAATCATTTCTTGAACCACCATCCAAGATATTATCTGCCTCGTTACCATAGAGACGATCATTGTTACCGCTTCCTATAATGGCTTCTATAGAAATAAGCCTGTCACCATTTGCATGACCACCAAATACCAAAGAAGGGTCTTCTAAGTCAACATACACACCACTTGCTGAAAAACTGTAATCAACAGTATCAAAACCCAGTTCTGTTCCCTCAAAAATTTCTGCGTCTACAGTTGCTATGAATATTTGATCATTTATAAAAGGTGTGAAAACCCCATTTTCAAATATTCCATCATCAAATTGAAATCTCTCAGCTCCGGTAACAATATCCGAGCCATCCAAGCCCTTTAGATTTGATATAAATATTTGATCAGCCTTGTTTATTATTTGGTATTGATAGTATGATCCAGAATAAATAACTGTGTCAAACCCATCGCCGGCGTTGATTGTGTCATTTCCTTGGCCACCAGTAATTACATCATTTCCACCACCTGAATTGATGATATCATGGCCTGGGCCGCCATGAAGTATATCATCCCCATCTAACGCTGTAATTTCATCATCCCCTGCTCCTGACCATACAATATTATTACCACTACCAGTGTTAATTCTGAGATTAGAAACATGATTTATTCTGCTTGCGAGATTGATAATATCATCTCCGCCACCCAGCAAAATTACATCAAAGTTTGAAAGCAAAAGCTTGCCAGTATTGTCTTCTAAACGTATGTATTGATTATTACTGCTAGCGATTAATATATTTCCAGGTGTTGAGCCACCATCTAAAAGCTCCGCATTAATGAAATAAACTCCATTTATCTCAAGTATTTGATTACCTAAAAAAGGATTGGAGATTGTTTCAGAAATATTTGTTTCAACACCGTTGAAATTAACTATACCCATAGCTACCCTCGTTCGTTCGAATATTTAATTGTTGCTTAAAGCTTCTTAACGAGAGGTTAATATTATGGAAAATTTTAAATTTATTTATGTTATTGTAGTATATTCTGGATAAATATCGTGTCCATAGTTCTGCACCATACATTTCATATCTGCTTCACACAAAACAGCTCCCAAAATTTTAGATTTTTCCAAGCCATTCTGTTTCAAATAAAAATTTAATTTATTAGGCCTAGAGAAACTCCAAACCAAGGCAAGTAAGTAATCATCTACTACACTTCCAAAGCTCGCCAGATCGGATGTAGTGCCTAACGGAGGAAGATCCAAAATGATGTGCTCAAACTCCTTTTTATAAGTATTGATAACTGCCTTAAAGTTTTCTATGTTGTACAAACCACGATTGGATTGGTTGCGAAACTCTCTTGAAGGCAAAACGCATAAGCCTGTCTCAGGATCTTGTAAAAAAATACTTTTAGCCTCATCACGCGCTTCCAAAGCATCTTGTAAGCTATATTCATAAGATTTGAAATTTTGCTTGGAAAGAGACGGATTTCTTAAATCAGCATCAATCAAAAGAGTTTTGGAACCTTGACCTGCTAGGTAAATAGCTAAATTTGTTATAGTGACTAATTTTCCATTATTTAAAATATCTGACGTCACACCCAACACATGGCAATTTGTTTGACGCCTTTTATCGATGGCTATTTTAATATGACGCGATGTCTCTGCATAAAGTGATAAAGGCACATCGTAACTCTGTCTGTATTCAAACTCTTGAAACAACGCGCTTTTAGCACTCGAGTTTTTAGAATGAGACCTAAAATGACTATCAAATTTAGGTAAAAACCCAAGAAAGAAAAGCCCTGTTGTTTTTTCAACTTGTCCAGCACGCTTAAAACTTTTATCAAAATTATCAACTAATAATGCTAAAAATACTCCTAAACCAACTCCCACAATCAAGGCCATTCCAATAATTAAGAAAGTCTTAGGATGGCTAGATTCTAAGGGTCTTACTGCTTCAGATAGAATACGAGATTCACTTACAGGAAAAGATTCTTGTTGTCCGATGATTTCAAACTTCTCCAAATAATCATTATAAAGTGCTTGAAAAGATTCAGCCTCTTTTTCTAGAGCTAGTAGCTCAAATGCCAATTTATCATTCTCTATTTTTTGAGAAATAAGCGCTGTTAGACTTTCCTCAAGAGATTGCTCTCGCGTTTTTAAAACTTCGTATTCATTCTTAAAGCTTTGTGTAATACGCTTCATTTCAGTGAAAATAACATTTCGAGCTTCTTCTTGCTCTTGGCGTAAACTTATGACAGCTTGATGATCTTCTCCGAGTGTTCGGATTAATTTTAGCAACCTTTGTTGTCCATCAATATATTGTGCTCTTACATTATTAATAACATCATTATCAAACGCTTCTGCAACCGCAGCAGAGATATCATTCTTCTTTATAATTTCTTCGGCATGATAATACCGCGCTCTGGCTGTAGCAGTAGCTGCCTTTGCATTACTTAGTTGAGTATTCATATTTGATAATTGTTGTTCATTAACAGTGCTACCACCTGAATTAATTAGGTTATGCCTTACTCTAAAAGCCTGAACAGCCTCATAAGCCTCCACGCTATTTTCCCTTAATTCTTCAATTTTATTTTTGAGCCAATCAACAGTCTTTTCAGAACCTTCAGAAAATGCGTTTATTTGCTCATATGTAAAAGCTCTTGCAAATGCATTCGCTCTTTTTGCGGCTTCTTCAGGATCGGTATGGACGTAATGCAATACAAGAACATAGCTTTGTCCTTCTCTATATACATAAAGTCCTGACCTTAAAGCCGTCAATTTCCTCTCTCTATCAACAAAATCATTTTCTAACTTTATTAATTCTTGTCTTGGCAATAGATATTCCATTGCCTTTTCTGCAACTCGCCGCGACTTTAAAACTTCAAGCTCACTAAAAATTTGCTGGTCTTCAAAACCTCTTTGCGCTTTAGCAGAAATCTCAGAAACCGTCTGCGCCTGAGCAGGATCCAGAAGAATAGAGGTTATTGCCGTATATTGCCGCGCTGTAAAACTAATGTACAAAACGGCCAATAATAATGAAAAGAGCGTCGAAAAAGCAATCAGCTTCTTACCCCGTTTTAGAGAAGCATAAACACGCTCAAGACTTAATATGTCATCATTATTCATGGCTTAAAATGTTCCTTCAGCATTCTGAGTATTCGAGGTTGTGACCGCTGTGCTGCCAAGAATATTCAGAAATTTCAAGAATTCAACAGATTTTGCATTCGCTACGTAAATCACATCTCCATCTTGCATGGGAAATTGCTTAGCCCAGAAAAACCCGTTGGGTTCTGTTAAGTCTAATTTATAAATAACAGATACATTCTGACCTTTCTCCAGCTTGTGAAGAGCAGAGGCATCATAAGATGCAAGATCCATTAAATATTCAGATGTTTCATGACGATAAACATAAATCTCGGCAGGATCCGCTTGAACATCACTTAGGCCATTTGCTAAGCCAAGAGCTTCAGAAAGAAAAACTTTCCTTTTCCCGAAGTCTATACTCCCCTGCCTTTCTGTCGCCCCATAAGCTTGGAATCTTTTGGGTTGTCTGTATAAATAAACTGTATCCTTACTCCTTAAAAACACGTTTCGATTAGGTTCCCTTACAAGCTGATCAAAAGGAATTGTATATTCTTCTTCGCCCCTTTGTAAGGAAACATAAGTTTCGAAACCAGGAAATATGGGACCTCCCGCAGACGCAATAGCGTCTAAGATACGGTCTCCATTAAAATCAAGAGGAAATCTTGCTGATGCCTCAACCGCTCCAATAACACTTACATCAGAATTCTCTCGATTAGTAAAAGAAACAACAACTTGTGGTTCTATTGCTCTATCTACCAAACCTCTTGTGATCGTTTGGCTTATATCATTCGTTGTTCTGCCAGCCGCTTGAACCAACCCTACATAAGGCACTGTAATTTTACCAGATTGTTCAACAGTTTGGGGTGGTAAGGATACAAAATTACCCGGCCTAATCCCCGCTTCTATTGGGATAAACAAACCCCCAGATTGCGCCTCATAAATTGTTACTTGTATTGTATCGCCACTTTTTACATGAATAATCTCAGGTTCGTTTTTAAGAGGCCAGCTTTTTAATAAGGGAAACTCACTTACACTTGAAACAATTTTTTCTAATGTTTTGTCGTTGATGCCGACAACTGCATATGAAAAATCTGGCTTGAGTGTTTGCTGTTCATCCACTACCAAACTAGCATTGTTAATTGTATCGGTACTACCTGGTCCAGAAATTGGTAAAGTTCCACATGCTGCCACCAGAGTAGCAAGCACAGTAGACAAAGCCGTGATGCGCTTTAAAAACATACCTAAATCCTGAAACTCGAAAAGTTATTAGACAAAGCCAGCGGCCAAAGTTGATTGTAACGTAATCGATTGAAGAAGCAAAGTCATTCACAAAAGTATAAAAGTGTTGAAACAGGCAAATGATCTGATCCAGAAGCGGATAACACTTCTGTTTTCACAGCACCGAGCTTTTTGCTAAAAAATATATGGTCAATCATAACGCCTGTTTTTGCAGGCATCCAAGAAGGCCAAGTACCAATTGCATTTTCCGGTATACGATATTTAAGTAGGGTCCTATTTTTAAAATGAGTTATAATTGGATGCCATGGGACAGAGTTAAAATCACCTGCAACGATTATAGGTCGTTCTTGCCTTGTTACTTTTGAAATATGATCCGAAAGACTGTAAATATGACTATCTCTTGCCTTAAGGCGTTCTTTGGTTTTAGGTGATTGTGTATGAATGCCTAAAAAAGAAATGTTTTCAAAAGAATGATTTATTTCTGCTTCTAAAACATATTGCCAGCCATTTGGCAGCTCATGATTATTGATCTTGTCTATTGGATATTTCGAATAAAGAAGAGACCGGTAGTTGTTACTTTTGGAAAAATTTATATCTGTAAACAAGTGTATTTTATTGAATGGATCATTTACAGCCTCAAAAAAGTTTCTATTCGTCTCCAGCAAAAACAAAATATCCGGATCAACTTCTCGTACAAGAGCCAAAATTTCATCATAATTTTTGTTTGCTCTGTATTTGTTGAAAGTAACAACACGTAAAGGCTCTATTCCAGGATTAATTAGGCATGTCGAATTAAAGCTCTCTTGGTAAATATTCACAACAGGGAGCAGAAACATAAAAGAAATAAGGAGTTGAAGAAAAAAAAATAAAATCTCTCGAAAAAATAGAAATAATCCTGCAATCAAAAGAAATGTGAAAGAGATATGAATACGAAATTGGATAAGAAAATCGAAAAACCAAACGTCGAAAGGAACGTAGCTTATTACACAAAGAAATAAGCTGATGTAAAAAATAATGTATGTTAGAAGAGGTTTAGATTTTCTTTTATAATATGTAATCATATTTCCAAGCCTGATTTCACTAAAACCACTTCACCTTATAAAGACTTAAACGTAAGCTGTTTGATGAAAAAGACAAGATAGAAGATATATCGTGAATTTGAATTTAACACTGCTAATTAAGAGTTTTTGGGAACGAAATTTCCTAGAACGTATTATCTTATATCTTCTTTTTGCTGATATAATAGTAAAAATCATATTTGAGCTTGTTTTAGGACAGTCGAGCCTTGTCCAATCACAGCACAAGCAATGGATATTCTATATTCTTCTGTTATTAGATTATGTAATTTCATTCAATAAGGTTACAAATATAAGAATTTCAATCAACCCTATTTCACTTTTCACAATTCTCATTGGGATTATGCTATGCCAAGGTTTATTTATAGGCTTATATTCAGGAAACAAACCTTTTGAATTGTTGAATGACACAATACCTTTGCTCATGATTGCATTGAATATTTTGCGTCTGCAATCGGCCACTGAGAACAAACCCGTTAATTTTGAATCTCTGTTTTTCAATATTACCAGCATGGCTTTTATTTCATGTCTTATAGGATTTATAGGCGATTTTTTAGGAAAACCAACAACTGCAACTATTCCTCTTTCTCAAATCGTTTTACCAGCTCTTTTTACGGGTCTTTTGTGCATCAAACCATTTCCAAAATTCATGGCAATCTTGTTTATTGCCATGATTGTTTTATCAATTTCAGAAATTAACAGAACATCCCTAGCTTTTATGTTACTAGTAACTTCAGGTTACGCCGGGTTTAGAACAATTTCCAATCCTGCACAAGGTTTTATGATTATCATTATCTCACTAACCGTTCTGGCTGCTGGATGGCTGATGCTTCCAGAAGACTCAAAAACATATCGTCGTATTATTGGTATTACACAAATTGATTTTCGAGCACGCACAGGATCTATCGGCGAACGAGCAGCTGAATATGAAAGCATCAGCAGAACACTTGAGAGAAAAGGAAAAACACAAAAATGGCTAGGTCTGGGTTTTGGCGGGCTATATGATTTCCAATCAACGCATACATATGTAAGAGACTACGGACACGCCCATTATGCATGGGCTTGGTTCAAACTGCGATTTGGCTATCTAGGTTATATTTATTTAGCCTTAATGTTTGCTGTCATGCTCTATAACCTTACTCGTGGATTTCAAAATCAAGGATATTTGGGAATATTTATAGCATTGCTAAACTTACAAGGCATTTTGTATCTTGGCACATATGTGAATGCAATTTTTCTATGTTCTGGCCTGCATTTTTATAAAGTAGAATCAAAAAGACTACAATCCTAAGCCTGATAAATTTCTTTTAGTCTATCATAAATGAAGCCTGCTAGCGCCTTTTCAGAACAGTGTTCCTGCCACCAAGCTAGAGTCTTTTGATGCATATCTTGAAGCTTATCCGCATTTTGAAGCAGTGGCATAACTGTTTGTGCTAACGTCGACCAATCCTTCAATCTGATAATAGGAGCATTCTTATAAAATTCTTCATTCGGGAAAGCTTCTCCAACAGGAATACATCCATATCTAATCGCTTCGTAGAAACGAAACGTTTCCAGATTGGCACCACGAGGAACAGGGCAAATCTTTGTATTCATCATATTTTGTAGGTAGCTCGTATTGTCTGTTTCAATGCTGTCTTCAAAACTTCCAGTTAATCTAGTTTTGACAGTAATTTCTATGTTTCTTAACGCTACATCCTCAAGCGCCTTTTCCATGCGGGCACGCGCCAATTCCTTTGGCCGTTTTATAAAATATCTCCTTTTTTGAGAATGTTGTACACTTCCTGCAAAAAATAGATCGTAGTCCCTTTCTAAAATCGGTTTATAAGGTATGTTTTCATCTGCAAAATAACCAAGAGGTATACTGTAAATAGGCGCTATTTTTTTTCCTTTTAAACAAGAGATCGCTGTTCCCAAGCGACCTCCATGGTCTTGCATCATCGCTCTCGTCTGTCCCAAAAAGTTTGAAATCCAATCATAAAATCCACCGTATTTATAGGCTTCTAAATTATATGGGAACTTTCCGCATGTCCGAAAAACTGCACCTACTCTATCCCGGTATTTTGGCTCCCTTGACCACTCATCCTGCAAAATAAAAGAAACGACTCTTGGACCATACGTTGGAAGCTCATGGACAGTCCAAGCTGTAACATAAACGGTGAGTCCTAGATCACGAATCTGTGGTTCCAATAAATTCAGAACCCTCCCAAAGTATCTATACTCAACATGATCTAGGCAATCAGGTTTTGAAGCGTCAAACTCAAAAGTCTGTTGATGCTGATCATTTCGAAAAAATATAAACTTATTTTTTTGGATCATTTATATTCCATCTAAATGGCATCATAACGAACTAAGATTACCGAAATACCCATCAACTATTTTTCCTGCCATTGTCTATAAATTAAATTAATCCCCTTGGCATAAAAATAACGAAATGCCCCGTAGATCATGTAATGCTTATTTTGTTTAAAAAGCGTGCCTATTACTATGTTTCTTGGATCAGTCTCTTCAATTTTGTAGATAAGTTTTTTATACCTGTCTCCGAGGAGTTTTCTTTTTATGTGGGGATGATGCCACAGAAATCTAGCGTAATTGCCACCACATCCGACTAAATATTTTTTTACTAACCTTGTAACTGAGTCTTGGTTATTCCTTCCATGCGCATGTCTCAGCACTAATTTAGGATTGTACTCTACCGGAAAGCCGGCCAAATAAATTCTTAGTCCATATTCCGTATCGTTTCCTCCAGGTACGTATTTTGTACTGAATATCTCATTGAAATAACCAACTTTCTCTAAAATCTCTCTTGTAAAAATCATGCTGCAACCAATGACATTTCCCGCACTAAAAAACGCAGCATCATGAATATGCCAATTTTGTATTTGATCGTGATCTTTTATTGTAATAGGCCAGTCTTCTTTACTCGCTAAAATTATCCGAGAAAACCTTAAAGTTGAGATTGTGTCTTGCTGATAAAGATCATGAACACATTGAATATAATCTTGATTAATCAGGCAATCATCATCGATTAAAATTAGTATATCACCACTAGAATTTCGCAATCCTTGATTACGCGCAAAATTAACACCCTGCTTTTCTTGTCTCAATATATGCATGGGGAAACATACGTTCTTCGCAAATTCTTCTAATACTTTTTTTGTATTGTCTGTTGAATTGTTATCTACAACAATAAGTTCAGTATCTAAGGATTTTGCGCGTTCAATTGACGATTTAATCGCATCAAGACAATCAGTTAAACGATCTGCACGATTATGTGTAGATACAATACAAGAAATTTTACGCATTCCAACCTATTATAAAATATGCCGCATTTGTCTTCGCTGTATTATCACTGTCAAGCTGCTTACTAAAACAGGAGAAAGGACAGCACCCAAAAATCCTAACAATATGACAAATGTACAGTGACATATAATAGATATTGGTAGAATAAGCAAACTTTGTTTAAGAATCAGATCATCTCTATGTGCAGCATAAAAAATAAGCCTGTTCACTTCTACAATTATAACAAATAAAAATGTTATCAGTACTAGCCAAAAAACACTAAACCATTCTCCTGCTAAAGGCTTGTCCATGAAAAGGATTAGAGCATACATCAGCGGCCACGCTAAAAAGGCCATACAAATTGCAAACACAACTGTTTGCTTCATGCATTTTCTATATAGGATCTTAAAACTTTCGTCCTGTGCTTTATAGGCCCTTATCATGCTTGGTCGTGCAATCTGCACAACTCCCGTTCTTAGCAGGTTAATAAGAGCACTCATGACCGATCCAAAGAAAACATAAACACCTGTTAAATCTAAACCCAAGAAGTAAGAAATAATAAAACGATCTATATTTTGCGAAATCGTGCCTACAAAGTTGTGGGCATAAACAATTCGTGATTTTTTAAATTCCCTTGCAACCCAATTTTTAAAAGCCTCAATATTTTTTGTTGTATCCCAGGGCCAACCTCGGCTAAACCATAAAAAAACTGCGAAACTCAGAATACCACCAACAATCCAACCAATGAGTATATTCTCTAGAGCTCTAACATCAGGCATTAAAGTAGCCGCCACCATAAAAAGTAACATCCAAGCAGCGGATCGAAGGAAATGAAGGAAATTTGCAAGGAGCGGTTTAGATAAATTTAAAAGTAAGACATACAAGTCGTTATTAAGATGCTCCAGTAAAACGACTACAAAAATAAGAATAGCAAGGCCGAGAGCCTCAAAATAAAAACCAACAACAACGGCACCGACCAGAAGCACGGCGTAAATCAAGAGAATAACATTTAGGTAATAAATAAGAGATACGGTTACCTCTGATAAAGGCTGTGTAACTGCATCACGACTAATGTTGTACATCAAAGAAAAACCTGCAAACACCGGAACCATAATGCTCGCCGAAACAATTAGACCAAAAGAACCTAAAACCGAAAAATCCATATATGTTGCAATGAAAATTGACAACAAGAATTTCACCACAAGTGATGAACCCCGCAAACTCATAATAATCAGCGGCATAATATTTGGATTTGAAATCAGTTGTAAAAAATTATGCAACAAAGCTCGCTCATGTCTGTAAGAATCTGACAGCACTCTAGTCAATCAACTCAACAATGAAAAGGTTAATCTGTAAAATAGAATTATTTATTTGTAATAGAAAAAACCCCTTGGTATTACATCCTAGCACACCAAGAGAAACAGAAAATGGACAAAAAAAGAATCATATTCCTCTCACCAGTCGAATATTTTAAAGGTGGCGCAGAACGCTCTCTTTTTGATTTAACCGCTAATCCCAATATTGTTCCGATCATTTTTGCACCTGAACAAGGTCCAATTCTAGAAAAAGCAAAAGAACTTGGATTTGATCATGCCATACTTCCTTTTGGTTCTATCCGAAATATTCACCGTCCGTTTTCCTTTATGAAAGGTTTTACAGCCATAAAAGATTTGTGGCGCGCGTCGATAAAACTCAAAAAAGAAGCCAAACAAAGAAAAACAGAAATTGTTCACTCAAACGGTCTCAAGGCTCACATGATTAACTGCGTTTCGGCCTGTATCGGAGGGCCTAAAGCTGTACTTCACATTCGTGACATCCCGTATACCAGATCAGAAAAGATCGTTTGGCATATTATGCGTTTTCTATGTAATGCGATGATTGTTGTTTCAAATGCATGCTGGCCTGATGAAAAAATCCCCCCCAAAGTTCATGTGATTCATAACGGAACAGATATTCCAAGTAACATTGAGGCAGCAACTAAGAATTTCGTAGAAATCAATGTTGGTTTTGTTGGCCGCATACATCCCGCGAAAGGCCTTCATCTATTGATTGATTGGCTCGCCGCAGCCAGAAAAGACAACTTAAACATCAAACTTATTGTACGTGGCAGTCTTTCAGAAGATCCCCCAAATTATGAACAAAGTATATTTACCCAAATCAATAATCTTGGCTTAAGCGAGAATATTGATTTTCAAGGTTTTGTAAGCAATCCGTCACAAATATACGATGATATTGATATCGTGTGCGTACCTTCCCACATTCCTGATCCCTTACCCAGAAGTGTTATGGAAGCTATGGCTCATGGTTTACCTGTCTTAGGGTATCCTTCAGGGGGTATTCCAGATATGATTGAGCATGGCAAGACAGGTTATTTGGTTGCAAACGCTCAGGATTTCATCACAGCGTTAAAGTCTCTCTCAGAAATAGAAAATAGAGAGAGAGTTCTCAAAGCCGCACGAAAAAAGATACAAGAAAAATTCTCTATTCAGCAACTTCACGAAAATGTCACTAATCTATACGAAACATTGAGCAAAGGATAAGATGTTCATGACGTCAAGAGAAGTGAAAGATACAATCTGGAATATCTTAAGGTTTTTAGCGGGGCGTAAAAACTATGAGAAACTTCGTGCTTATTATAATCTGGGCTACTGGCCAGACTTAGAAAGCCCAGAGACTTTCAACGAAAAAATCATGCATAGTAAAATATATTCTATGCCACATAATGCATCTCTTTTGGCTGACAAATACGCGGTACGTGATTTTGTAAAGACCCGGATAGGAGAAAACATTTTAAATAAACTCTATTTCGCAGGAGATAATCCGGATGATATTGCCTTTGAAACTTTACCAGATAAGTTTGTTATTAAGACAACCCACAGTTCCGGGGGAATTTTTATCATTAGAGACAAAAATCAGGAGAATCTTACTAAACTCTTACAGAAACTGAGAAAAAGCCTGAACAAAAACTTTGGATTTATTACGAATGAGCCTTGGTATTTGGAAATTCAACCGCGTGTTATTGTCGAAGAGCTTATGGAAGATGATGTTCACGGCATACCATATGATTATAAATTCTTCTGCTTTCATGGAAAATGTCATTATATTCAGGTTGATCAAGACCGTTTTGAAAGCCATCGTCGTTCCTTCCACGCGCCTGATTGGACGCATCAGGATTTTGGGCTCCTATTTCCCAAAGGCAAAGACACTCAAAAACCATCAAATCTTGATGAAATGATTGAGGTAGCTGAAAAACTATCCGCTGATTATCCCTTTGCACGAATTGATCTTTACAGTGTTAACGGACAAACACGTTTTGGTGAGATCACTTTTGCGCCTGGTGCGGGCTGGGAGCCTTTCAATCCCGCTGAGAAGGATTTAGAGTTAGGCAGCCTTTGGTAGATATTTCTTAGGCAAATGCTTTTCCACCATAGCCTTCAGCTCGTTTCTGAAACGCTCTTCTGAGAATTTTTCAGCATTTTTACGGCAGTTTTGATATAAAATTTTATCTCTTAGTGTTTCAAATTTCTGTACCGCTTCCGCAAGGCACTCTGCTGTCTGCTGTTTAAAATGCATGCCTGTTGCTGTTTTTGGGCTCTGATCGTAGTCGATGACAGTTTCAAGTGTTCCCCCTGCCCCATAAGCAATAACTGGTGTGCCGCACGCTTGTGCCTCTACTGGAACTATCCCGAAATCCTCTTCCGCGGCGAAAACAAATGCCTTTGCTTTTTGCATATGATCTTTTAGAACTGGGTATTGCTGATACCCTAAAACCTCTATATTTGGCGCGTTATCAGCGATTTTCCTAACCTTATGTATATCCGGGCCATCGCCAATAATCTTCAGCTTTTTATCCGGCATTTTGGCAAAGGCTGCAGCGATCATATCAATTCTTTTATATGGAACCATGCGAGAGGCCGTAAAATAGAAGTCTTCTTTCTCATCAGAATATTCAAAAAGATCAATGTTCACGGGTGGATATACCACATCCGCCTCACGGCGATAGACTTTCCAGATACGCTTGCGAATAAAGTCAGAGTTCGCTATGAACCCGTCAACGCCGTTCGCAGTTCGTAAATCCCAAATGCGGAATTTATGGAGAAAATAACGCGCCATCATGCCCTTAAATCCACGCTCCATATTACTTTCGCGCAAATATTGGTGCATTAAATCCCATGCATATCGCGTTGGACTGTGAACGTAAGAAACGTGGATTTGCGTGCCGCCTGTAATGACGCCTTTTGCTACGGCATGGCTGGATGAAATAATTAAATCGTACTTACTAAGATCAAAATTTTCGATCATAAATGGCATTATAGGCAGTAATTTTCGATAGTACTTTTGAACTTTGGGCCATTTATTGAGACTACTGGTTGTGATTTTCACACCGCCGAAAATCTTGCGATCTTCTTCGGATAAAAAATCAAACATTGTGTAAACATCTGCATCGGGATAGACCTTAAGGATCTGTTCCAGAACGCGCTCTGCGCCAGCAATGACAGGCAACCAATCATGAATAACCGCAACTTTCATGTCTTTTAATCCTAAAAAATATGCGTCACACGCTAAAGCACATGACGCATAGTTACAATCTATATTTAATCTGTATTAGATTTCTGTTGTTACACCACAAACAGACGCAGCTGCGATACTATCTTCAAACGTACCACCAAAGTTATAGGTCACAGAGCCCTGCGACAATGATGTCACAACGTCATCAATACAGCTGACCACCTTAGAATCTGGACCGGCCTCTGGTGAAATATCAGCCAATTCTTCTGCTGTATTACCACCCTCTTCTTCACCAGCAGCAGGCTCAAGATTAGCCAAAGATGCTGTTGTTAATAGCGTTGGTTGCGTAACAGGCGGCTGTCCGTTGATTGTCAAGCTAGCCGAAGAGTTTGGAGCATCTCCGTTAGATTCTGTCTGCTCAAGGAAATCTTGGAAGTTTGAAAAGCCAAATACAGTCGTCGGTGGAATGAATTCAAACCCGATAAAAATCTGACCCTGAGCATTGACGACTGGATCATCCGCATCAAACAAACGATTTTCAATGAAATTGTATGTTGCCGATGGAAGAACTGGACCGATCAAACCAGGGACTACACCATCAAAATTCACGAAGGTTGCGTCAATTAAGATCGGCGTAAACGGCGCACTCAAAAGTGTGCCTGGCTCAATGCGAACATAGAAGCTACCTTCCGGCAGGTATCCCGTAAACACGGTTGATCCTAGAGTATTTCCAACGAGTGATATATTTTCACCATCAAATTGAAGTGCTGTCGCTGCCAAACCTGATGTATTTGTAAATGTGTTTGGATTTGTCAGATCACTCATATCAATTTCACCACTTTCAAAGCGAGCAGAAGCAACGCCGTTTACGAGGCCTGTATCTGTGAAATTGTTACCTTGAACAACAATTGAGCCATTATTCGCACCAGCTACATATAGGCCGTGGCTGTTTGTATTGGAAACGTTGTTATTCAGAATATGAACATCTGCTGCGTTTGCAACTGTAATGCCATATTCTCCGGCATTCATTACAGTGTTGTACTTCACATATTCTGCATCACGATCAACTTTTATACCTGATAGGCCAACATTCTTGATAAAGTTACCAATGATGCTTGAACCAGCATAGTTTCCTGATTCTTTGATCAAGATCCCGTCAAGACCAATATTGTAAAGGAAATTACCGAATATCGTAGCGTACGCGCCAGCATCTGTTGAAATCAACTCGATGCCGTTGCCTTGAGCGTTCTTAATAAAGTTGCCCTTAACAACCAGTGAGCCCTCACCGTCACGAATAAAGATACCTTCATCAGAAACATTTTTGATATTGTTCCAAGCAATGAAAGCGTTCTCAACATTGTTCAAATGAACACCATCACCAAAATTTGGACCTGCTGTGATTGTATCAATGTCATTTCTCAGAACCGATACATCTGAAGAGTTCAGAACCATAATTCCTGTTGCAGCATTATTAATCACGTTACCAAGCCCGTAGAAAAAGCTACCAATCAGTGCATTAGCTGCATTCGCAACATAAATTGCCTTATCACCGATGTCTTTTAGCGTGTTTGCCTGAATTGTGATGTAGTCTGAGTTTTGAACGTCAATACCGTTCAGAATCGTATTTTTCACAAAGTTTCCGAAGACCTTTACGCCGTCAGAATTGTTGATTGTAATACCATGCTCACCGGCATTTAGCACTGTGTTGAACTTCACATAGTCTGCATTACGATCAACCTTGATGCCTGAGAGGCCTGTGTTTTTGATCCAGTTTCCGAAAATACTCGCACCGGCATAGTCTCCCGATTCCTTGATGAGAATACCATCAAGATCCACATTCTCGATAAAGTTGCCAATAATTGTCGCATATGCACCAGCATCTGTTGAGATTAGCTCAATACCGTTGCCACCAGCGTTTTTAATATTGTTTTCTTTTACAATCAACGAACCTTCGCCATCACGGATAAAGATACCTTCATCGGCAACATTTCTAATTTTATTCCAAGCAATAAAAGCGTTCTCAACATTAAAGAGACGGATACCATCACCAACGTGACCAGAACCTGTAATTGTATCTATGTCATTTTTCAGGATTTCAACATCAGAAGAATTGACAACCATAATACCTGTTATAGCGTTATTAATAATATTACCAAGGCCGTAATAGCCGCCAATGAGTGCATCAAATGCATTTCTGACATAAATTGCCTGATCGCCAATATTCTTGAGAATATTCTTCTGGATTGTAATGTAATCAGAATCTTGAACCTCAATACCATTCAGCGCAGTGTTCTTCACATAGTTACCGAAAACATGCACACCATCAGAATTTTTGATCGAAATACCGTGTTCACCAGCATTTAGCACTGTGTTGAACTTCACATAGTCTGCATTACGATCAACTTTAATCCCTGAAAGACCAGTGTTATAAATAAAGTTTCCGAAAATGCTCGCACCGGCATAATCTCCGGATTCCTTGATGAGAATACCGTCAAGACCGATATTTAAAAGCTCGTTACCGAAAATCGTAGCATATGCGCCAACATCCGTTGAGATTAGCTCAATACCGTTGCCGTCAACATTCTCGATTTTGTTACCTTTAACAACCAGCGAGCCTTCGCCATCACGGATAAAGATACCTTCATCAGAAATATCCTTAATCTTATTCCAAGCGATGAAAGCATTTTCAACATTATTCAAGTGAATACCATCACCAAAGTGCTCTCCACCGGTGATGTTGTTAATATCGTTTTTAACAACATCTACATCAGAAGAATTTATGACCATAATGCCGGTAAAAGCGTTATTGATATAATTGCCAAGGTGATGCGCGTAGCCACCAATTAATGCATTTGCGGCGTTCACAACGTAAATTGCTTTATCGCCGATATCGGTCAGCATGTTTTTCTGAATTGTAATGTCATCAGAATTTAGAATCTCTATACCATTTTCACCTGCTGTCCAGATGGAGTTATGAGAGACGTTTCTGGCATTTCTGTCGATTGAAATACCGGAAAGTCCTATGTTGTCTAAGTTGTTGTAAAGAACATCAACATAGCCAGTTGCATTCGGGTTAGAGTTCTTCACCAAAATACCATCAAGACCAACAACAACTATGCGGTTGCCGCTAATCGTGTTTATTGAGTGTTGCTCCGGCGCTAAAAGCTCAATGCCGTTTCCGCCAACAAAACCGATTTGATTATTTTGAACAACAACATTGCCCTTACCATTGCCAATGAAGACGCCTTCATCAACTATGTTGTAAATAATGTTGCTATCAACCAGAATATTACGTGTGCCTGTAATATGAATACCGTCTGCTAAATTGGGTGTGCCAGTAATCGTATTGATATCATTGCCGATAATCTGGAGATCACGACCACTTAGAATTTTTATTCCTGTGAACGAGTTATTCACCCAGTTACCTTGACCATGTCCGTAACCGCCAATCAAAATATTCTGGCTTTGGTTAATAAAAATACCTGTGTCACCCACGTGAGATGTCTGGTTACCTTGAATTGTAATAAAATCTGACTCATCTATTTCGATGCCATTGCCAGTTTGTAAAGCAATCAGGTTGTTCAAAAGTGTCAAATTCGAAACATCATAAGCGTACACACCTGTGTTTCCGCCGCCAATTGCAAGCCCATTCAGGGTTACATTATTCGATGAGACATTCACGCCGATATTTGTTGCCCAAATGATAGTTTCAGCCCCGCGTATGCCAGTGGCCGGAGTGCCAGCAAAAGCACCATTCAAGACTAAATTATCGTGATTGGCGAGAACATCTTCATGATACTCACCTGCGCCAATGTTGACTGTGTTTAAGCCAGTACCAGAATTATCGATCGCATCGATCGCATTTTGGATTGTGCCTTCCGGACCATAAACTTCAGCCCAAAGTGCCGCTGCCTTGTCGTATTGACCTGTAAGCTTTAAAAATAATAAGTGTCCGAACGGAATATCATGTAAATCAGGATGTGTGCGCTTATTCTGATTAAGCGTAATCGTGCCTTCACCATTTGTACGTAATGTATTTGCATTAGCTGAGTAGAAAACACCACCATTATCAATATTAATGCTTCCACCCAGGCCTGTGTTGTTATTACGCGCATTAATGCGACCATCCAGAATAAGAACGTTACCACTTGTCGTAATGTTAACATCACCACCGTTAGAGCGTATACCCACTGGGTTTGAAGAACGACTGTCTGCAAACGCAATATCAAATTCCGCAAAGTCTCTATCTTGGTCGTGCTTTAATTGGAATTTTGGCTTTTTCAGGTCATAGATACGTTTTTCAACTTGCAGGAAACGTTCGCCCGTAATGTTGATTTCACCGCCCGTGCTTGTACGAAGAATACCGCGGTTACGGATCGTACCGTGTTCGCCACCTGACAAAATAATCTTGCCACCCTCAACAGTTGCTGAAGAAACTGTAATTAAACCATCATTGTTAATGACATTATCAATTGCTTTTTTTGCCGCCAAAGCAGTCATCTGTACGTTACCGCCTCGCGCGATAATCTCGCCGGTATTATTTAAGTAAGCATCTTCTAGCTCACCTTCTACAGCAACTTCAACCAGGCCGTCACCATACATATCAAGTGTGACCGTTTCACCAGCTGCCATGACAACATTGCCTAGACGCGCGCGGATAACACCTGCGTTCTCGACAAACGGGGACACAAAAGCCGCTAGACCAGCATTCCGAATTGTAATTTCACCTTCATTGACAATTTCACCGCCATCACCAACGTTATTAAAAGTCAAATCACCACCATCCATAATGTCAGCCACACTAACATCTGCTGATGTTGTCACAAGACCTTGAACATCCACACGTGAATTGCCAGTGAAGAATACGCCGTCTTTGTCAATAATAACGACTCGGATATTAGAGTTAAGAGTACCATCTAGCGTAGATTGAATGTTGTCTCGATTGTCTTGATATGCGAAAGTGGAATTTCCCGAGCCGTTTACATTCACAGTGTGACCTGCGTAGATATCGCCATTACCCTCAGCAAAAGCGTTGCCGCTTCCTACATTAATATTTGTTATCCCAGCTACAGACACGTCTTTTGTAACATCACCAATAGCCGAATCATAATCCCAAGAGTTCGTTGGATCAGCATGTGCCATCTGTGGAGAAAGCATAATACCGGCAACAAAAGCCGTTGTTGATAATAAACGTAATTTCTTTGCTAAATTTTTGCTGGCCATAGCTTCTATCCTTAATACACTCTATTTTTAGTGTTAGTGCTGTTGCAAAAACAGCACCAACATAAGTTAAACAATCAGAGTTATGGCATCTTGATTACGAAAATGCAATAAATTATTAACAAACAATTAAAATTTATGTAAAAAAATTTAGTAGACTTTATGGCAAGCCAAGAGGCGAGCCATCGTTACTGAATTCTCCTGTTTTTCTTATAGCTAACTGTTAGAAGTGTATGCCTGCTAGTGCAGGTACAAAAGTGAATTTCTAACAGTTAAATAAATGATCTTCTCAATCAAGAGTCGGAAAAAATTACTTAGCTGTACAATACTGCCCTACAGCACGTTCAATGATTTCTGCCAGACTAACAGGCCTACCCTCTTCTTCGCTGGCCGTATCAGAGAGATAGCAGATCATGTCATACGTCTCAGGTTTAATTTTCGTATTAAAAGGATACGTCCTGCCGGTTTTTGCGCGTGTTCGTCTTGCTCTTGATACTACAGAAGATCTAGATATGGGTGACTTTGAAACAAAACCAGCCCGTTCGCTGATCTCACGGACTTTTTGGTCGATTTCTTTTCTATTTTCGACAATTACATCGTCCTCATCAAAGTTTAAACTAAGCTTGGCACGTTCATCTTGTTCTACTGACATAGTTTGTCTCCCTAAGCCGCTGCTTGTGATTGTTGTTTGTAGTTTTCTTTCAAACGCTTCAAGACTGTTTCTGTCAGGTGATAGGAATCTTGTTTTGCCTTTTCCAAACCACTCACTAAACCTGTTGTTAGATCATGTAAAGCACGGCCAGTTGTGAACATTGTTTTATATGCCTCCCTCTCCACGAGTTGTGCCCCGAGAACAGAAATTTTCGCTTGGGAAAATTGATTGGAAATATCTACAAAATTGCGCGAAAGAATAGCAGCAGGCATTCGGGTGAAAAGGATACCGTAATCGATTTTACGCCCGAACCCGGTTTCTGTTCGCTTAACTAGTTTTATTGCTTCAGCCGCTTCATTTGCATCTAGGATTGATCCTTGCACAGGAATGACAACCAAGTCAGCACGACTGACCGCGTATGTAACGCGCATATTCTTCGTCCCTTCAAGATCGATAAGTACAGCACCTGATGTTTTTTTTGCTCGCTCTATATTATCAAGGATGGTTTCTTCGTTCTCGTCGCAAATAATATCAATTAAATCTGGTTTCCGCCCCAGCCCATTCCATCTTTTGAAAGGATAGTTAGGGTCAGCATCAATAATAGTGACTTTTTGATTGGTTTGATGAATAAGCTCACTGGCAAGTGTTAAAGTTGCAGTTGTTTTTCCTACGCCACCTTTTGGAGAGACAAAGGCAATAACAGGTGTGTGCTGTGACATTTTTGAAATCCTTATGTGGTTACATAAATTAGAGATATAGAAAGAGAACAGGTATAGAAAACCTACAATCAATATACATGAAATATTGCATCTGTCATACAAAAAGATTGCCGCAAACCTCAATCAATCTTTCTGCAATATTACTGCAATATTACTGCAATACATTTTCATGCATTTTCTGTGATAAAATAGCTTCCAGACTTGCTTTCAGATTTAAATCCCCTACTCTTGCTCTTTCAATTAGCGCTGAAAAATAACCAGCCGGCTTTGATACAGGGTTGCAGGATCGATCCAAAGCAAAGTCTGTTAAGAGAACAGATAACGCTGCCCCTTCTCTTCCCAAAACTTCACAGGCCTCTATCCATTTGTTTTGGCTAATGGATAGATTACCTTTGATCTTGTAAGCTATTTCTACAAAGTCTTGCATAGTCAGTTGAGTATGATGGCCTAAATAAACCATTGCACGCTCAGAGAGAACAACTGACAAATCTCTGATTTTGATCTGATGCAACTTTGCACTGATCATGCGCTCCGAAAGTGTGAGTTCCTTGTTTGCTGGTTTTAGGTGCTGTTTTCTTTTACAAACATCGTCTTCATTAATTTTATGATCTGATTTATCAGATTGTTTATTATTTGTATTTTTATTAATAGCGAACTTTTGAACGTTCTTGGACGAACCTTTCTCTGTTTTTTCCGGATGACCGACAAACTTCAGAGCACTTTCATGCAGAGCTTTATGTGCTTTTAAGATCTCTCGTAATTTATGTAAGTCCATATGCGTTCGAATTTGCATGGAAATTGATTCATATTCTTTTGAGAGCTTTGCTGACTCTGAAGCACCCTCCTCTCCTTTTTCCAAAAGTTCATTCGAGATAGAACGAATTTGGCTGCGATACCAGGAAATTTGCCGCTTTGTTTCCATCCAGGCTGCATCGTAAAGCTGCTTTTCCTCCAACTTTTGCTGCAGTAAAGCCTGTAAGGCTGCGAGCGGGCTTAGATCCACACCATATGCATAAAGAATGCGTCCTGTTTTTTCATCACGCTTACCAAAACGTCTGTGATTGCCCGAATCATGCCATGTTAGAGCGCCGCACTCAAACAAAGCATTCTCAAGTTTTTGGATTTGACGTTCAGTAACGCCCATATCCAAAGCTGTTTTTGACAAGCATTGGTAAATAACGGGTCGGCTCCCCTCCTCCCAGTCACAGTCACGTGTAAAACTAATGTAATAATCCAGAAGTGCGATCATACGAGCAGAAAACCCGGCATACTTACCGACTCGCTTTACAAGCAAAAGTAAATCGTATCGCCGTATATCTTGGTCTAACCCTAAAAAATCTGCTGATTGTTGGAGTGAGTGTCGGAAACTGTGTGAACTTTTACGTCCGCCCAGCCCTTTTCTTAAGACATTTGTTTGGTTTTTCATACGTTTTAGCGCACTGTACGTCTTCAAAAAGAAATCATGTGAATAAGACGCAAAAAAACTTTACAAAGTTGTAAAACAACTTGCATCCGATTCGCAGGAACGATACTATGAATTTAATGAATTAAGGGAGTTCGCTCCTAGTGTAAGACCGCCGCGCCAACGGCGGTTTTTCTTTTTAAGATGTAAAGTTTGGCTCCTCCTAATATTCAAGTGTTGGAAATGATGGTGCGATGGACTATCGCGAGAAAAACGAATCCTGTGGAAGGAATCGGTATAAAAATGCTATCAAATGTTCACCTGTTAATCAACTGTGCACAACTTTACAATAAATGTTGACAGCGCTGAGTTGGGCTTTACAAATCTTTACAGTCTCTATGCCCCGTTTAAGCAAGGATTTTACTACTTTGTGTCAAGATATCTGACACTTTACAGCACAAGTTTTGCAAATCTGTAAAGTGTAAAGAGTTGTATAGAATGTCCAGAATCTGCTATAAACTGTTAATTTTTGTAAAGCGTTTTATTTTTGACAAATGAACAGAATTTGATAAATTTTCTGTATAGTAATGTAAAAAAACGTATTTTGAGTGACAGGGAGTGCACAATGCAAGTGTCAATCACTAAAGCTGCAAAGCTTGCTGGTGTCAGCAGAACAACTTTATATAACGATATGAACAGCGGTAAGCTGACCTTTGTTTCCAGTGGAAAAAATAAAAAGCTGTTGGATGTTGCTGAGCTGGAGAGGGTCTATGGATCCTTGACATTAGACGCAGAGGATAGAACGTCAAATTCTGCAAAGTCTGAACAAAAGCAGACAAAAACAACAGAGCAGGCGCCGGTGCTCGTAGAGCTTGCTGTTCTTCGAGAGCGTTTAGACACTCTTGAAAAAGAGCGTGCGCGTGAAAGAGATCAGCTTGTAGAGCGAATAGAGCACTTGCAGGAAAGTCTTAATAAAGCGCAGGAGAATCAGACAAAAACGACTTTGCTTCTTGAACATTACACTAAAGAAGGAAGTTCTTCCGATAATTGGCAAAAAGCTATTAAGGCGCTGGAAGAAAAAATTCAAAGTCAGGAAAAAGCAAATCAGGAAGAAAAATCCAAAGGATTTTTTAAAAGATTGTTTGGATAGCAGGGGAGGGGACTGCTTACAGTTTTGAACGCAACTGATCGTAAAGATGTAAAGTCTTTTTAGTACTTTCGTTCTCAATGCGTTTTTCTCTTCCATAGTGATCTGCGTACCTTACAATATCCTCTTCTCGGCAAATTCCCATTTGACGCTCGTGGACTATGCAAATCTTGCGCTCATCCAGATTCGCCATGCAATGATAGGCATGAAAAGGTATTGTAATTTCTTCACCTGCTTTAAGGGTGTGGCTTTCGGTATTAATGATAACATCGAGTGTGCCTTCTAAAACCCTCCATGTCTCTGTGCGATATTTGTGCGACTGAAGGGATAAAATTTGTTTTGGCTGCAAAGTGATTCTCTTTTCGCAAAATTCCTGGCCATCATCCTGTGTTCCCAATGCGATTACTTCATAAACACCCCAAGGACGCTCTCCAACTTCACCGACAGTGTAAACTTGTAAGGTAGATGTAGGGTGTTTTTGTTCTTTTGACATTTTTTCCGTTTTCCGTCATTTTCTCTTCATTATCTGATACACGCAAATTGTAAGAGAATGCAATGACTAATGAAGCGAATATTGTACCTGTAATTTTATGCGGAGGGGCAGGCACGAGATTATGGCCTGAAAGTCGTGAAAATCGTCCAAAACACTTTTTGAATATCACAGGTGAAGGTTCGCTTCTCGAGCAAACAATCAAGCGCGCTGCAAAAGTAGCCAAAGTCGAATTCAGGGATATTGTGATTGTAACGCTAAGTAAGCTCGAAATAGATATTCGGGCAGAGCTTGAAAAATTTTGTCAAAAAGATAATATACCTCAAATTTTGTCTGAGCCAAGCGCACGAGATACTGCGGCTGCTGTGGCTTTGGCTGTTTGTTACACACTTAAGAAATACACACGTAAAGGAGATAAACAACGAAAGATATGGGTTTTGCCGGCGGATCACTTCATCGGTGATGAGGATACTTTACAAAGAAGTTTACAACGTGCTGAAAGCCTAGCGGGGCAGGGCGCTTTAGTGACATTCGGGATTGAACCAACACGACCAGAAACGGGCTACGGTTACATTCGCCTTGGAAAGGCACTGAACGAAAAAAACAGCTTTCAAGTTGACAGTTTTATTGAAAAACCAAATTTGACAGCAGCGAAGCAATATATACAGCAGGGCGGCTATGTTTGGAATAGTGGGATGTTTTTGTTTACCGCAGAAACCGGGTATGTAGAATTTCAAAAGCATGCTCAAGATATTATAGATCAAGTAGAAAAAGCCACGAACTCAGATACTCAAATAAATGGAGACATATACGCCCAGATTGAGAAGAAACCATTCGATAGGGCTGTGATGGAAAAAAGCGATAAAATCAACGTCGTGTGTTGTGATCCACAATGGTCTGACATTGGTTCTTGGGAAAGTTTGTGGGAAATCAGTATGAAGGACGAAAGCGGTAATGTCCTGATCGGTAATGTTGTAGCGCAGAATGTTCAAAACAGTTTTGTAAAGTCTTACAAAAAAGTGATTGCGTGTACTGATGTTGAAGATATTGTTGTTGTCGAGACCGAGGATGCGATTTTGATTGCAAACCGCAAGGACGGAAATTCTGTCAAAGAGCTCGTGACCAAATTAAAAGAAGCAGGTTTTTCACAATTCTAATTTCATGAACTAAATGTAATTTGTATGCAAAGCATCAGATATATTAGAGCTGTATTCTACATAAATGAACACAAACAGAAATATTGCAATTATTGGTGCTAGCGGTGCGATTGGGTGCGCGTTTGTAAATCATCTGGCAAAAGATCACAATAATCACCTTTATGCTTTTTCACGCTCGAAGAAAAGCTTTTCTGAAGAAAACGTCAAATCTGGTCATATTGATTTTGAAGATGAACAAACAATTGTGAAAGCTGCGGAAAGTATTCCAGATGATGTCAATTTGGATCTGATTATTGTTGCTTCTGGCATTTTACATGGTGAAGGATTTGGACCAGAAAAATCACTACGAGACCTAGACCCTCAAATTATGCATAAAGTTTTTCATGACAATACCTATGGCCCGATGATCGTTGCAAAACACTTTTTGCCGAGAATCCATAAAGAACAAAGGTCTGTGTTTGCCGCTCTATCAGCGCGTGTGAGTAGTATCTCAGATAATTACCTCGGAGGGTGGTATAGCTATCGTGCGTCAAAGACAGCCTTAAATATGATGATAAAAACAGCAAGTATTGAAGTATCACGTCGTTATAAAAAATCTATTATCGTTGGCATTCATCCCGGGACTGTTGATAGTGATTTATCCAAACCATTCCAGAGTAACGTAAAAGAGAGTAAGCTTTTTGCACCGGAATTTTCGACAGAAAAGATGCTGGAAGTGTTAGATGGGTTAGAACCAAACGATACAGGCAAATTATTTGCCTGGGATGGTAAGGAGATTATGCCATGACATATATTACCTGGTTTCGTCAGGATTTACGTTTGTCAGATAATCCGGCTCTTACCCATGCGGTGGAGCAGGGTGATATCATACCTATCTACATTCTAGATGATGAAAGTGCAGGCGATCGTAAGATCGGAGGTGCGAGCCGATGGTGGTTACATCATAGCTTAACAGATTTGAACAGCTCTTTACACGGGCATATGAAGTTTTTCGAAGGTGATGCTCATGAAGTCCTGCAAAAGATTGTTAAACACAATGACATCAAAGGTGTTTACTGGAATAGATGCTATGAGCCTTGGCGTATAAAACGAGACAAAAAAATTAAAGAATGGCTTCAAGACAGTAATATCGACGTCAAAAGTTTCAATGGAAGCTTATTGTGGGAGCCATGTGACAAACAGATTTACAAAAATGATGGAACACCATATCGCGTCTTTACACCTTTTTACCGTAAGGGATGTCTTGGTGCAGATCCGCCGCGTCAACCACTCAATCGACCAGATCGTATAGATTATGCAGATGATGATCTCGGGGGTTTAAAACTTGATGATCTTAATCTTACGCCTACAATTCCATGGGATACCCAAATGAAGAAAGAATGGAAGATAGGCGAAGAAGCGGCCTACGCACGCCTAAAAGAGTTCATAAAAGATGGTTTAAGTGATTATAAGGAAGGACGTAATTTCCCTGCTAAAAATCATGTTTCTCGTTTATCGCCACATTTACATTGGGGAGAAATATCCCCTAATCAGATTTGGTATGCTGCACAAGCTGAAGGTGAGAATAAAAATACAGATCATTTTATGAGCGAACTTGGCTGGCGCGAGTTTTCTTACTCTTTGCTCTATCATTTTCCAAATATTGACAAAAAAAATTTGCAAAAGAAATTCAATGACTTCCCCTGGAAAGAAGACAAAAAGAAGCTCAAGGCTTGGCAAAAAGGACAAACCGGATACCCAATCGTTGATGCCGGCATGCGGGAATTATGGCAGACAGGTTATATGCACAACCGTGTGCGTATGATTGTGGGGTCATTCCTTGTCAAAAATCTTCTCATTCATTGGCATCAAGGGGAGCAATGGTTTTGGGACTGTTTGGTTGATGCCGATGCAGCAAGTAATACTGCCAGCTGGCAATGGGTAGCCGGAACTGGAGCAGATGCTGCTCCATACTTCCGCATATTTAATCCTGTGACACAAGGCGAAAAGTTTGATGGGGCAGGGGAGTACACCCGAAAATATGTTCCGGAGCTCAAAAATATCCCGGATAAATATCTCTTTAAACCTTGGGAAGCGCCCCGAGCTATTCTACAAAAAGCGGGGATTGAACTAGACAAGAACTATCCAAATCCGATTGTTGATGTTAAGCAGTCCAGAGAACAAGCTTTGGAAGCTTTTCAAGCTCTCAAAGATTGAACAGGACTTGCAAATATAAAAAATATGCTTAGTCTCCAACGCGTACTGTTTAGTTTTATTTAAGAAAAGGATTAATTCAATATGGATTCGGATCAAACATCTGTTGATTTTATGAAGTTTCTAAAACATGAGTCAGCCGTTGGTATTCTGCTCTTTTTTTCTGCTGTTCTAGCAATAATATTCGCAAACACAGGTCTTAACCCATATTATGAATTTTTTATTAATATTCCTGTTCTTGTCCAAATAGGCGAACTTAAAATCGATAAGCCACTTTTGCTGCTCGTTAATGACGGCTTTATGGCGATATTCTTCTTTATGGTTGGTTTGGAGCTCAAGCGAGAATTCTATGAGGGAGAGCTATCGAGTATAAAGAAAGTGATATTGCCAGGTATCGCGGCAGTAGGCGGGATGGCAGTTCCTGCACTTATTTACTACATCATGAATATAGACGATCCTGTTGCATTGCGTGGCTGGGCTATTCCAGCTGCAACGGATATTGCCTTTGCATTAGGCGTTTTATCTCTTTTGGGATCTCGCGTGCCAGTTAGTTTGAAAGTTTTTCTGACTACTATTGCTATATTTGATGATATCGGTGCCATAGCGATTATTGCAGTTTTTTACAATCACGGGCTACATTTTGGGGCTATGGGTATTGCGATTGGTTGCATGTTGGCATTGTTATTTATAAACAGACGTGGCATTGACCAGTCAAGTATTTATATTTTAATTGGTATTGCAATGTGGGTGGCTGTGTTGAAATCAGGCGTGCATGCTACACTTGCTGGCGTTGTGCTTGCTATGTTTATACCCATGTATTCGCGTAAGAAGCCTGAATATTCGCCTGTAAAAAGCATGGAACATGATGTTCATTTTACGGTCGCGTTCCTTATTCTGCCAGTTTTCGCTTTTTGTAATGCAGGTGTAAACTTTTCTGGAATGGGACTTGAACAGGTTTTACACCCAGTTCCTTTGGGAATTACTTTTGGTTTGTTCTTTGGAAAACAGATTGGTGTCTTTGGATTTAGCTGGCTGGCTGTTAAGTTGAAAGTTGCTGAATTACCTAAGAATACCTCATGGTTCTGTGTGTATGGTACATCTCTTTTGTGCGGGATAGGTTTTACTATGAGTTTATTCATAGGCGCGCTTGCCTTTAAAGGTACCGGCCAAGTATTGCCGTTTGATGAACGTATAGGCATTATGCTTGGCTCTTTGCTTTCAGGTGTTGTTGGATATTTTGTACTCGACTACAGCCTCAAGAAGCTTGCTGCTAAGAATGTCTCACAACATAGAATAAAGATTTAGGCCTTTTCTTTACGTTTCTTGGCGATTGTCTTACAGATAGCGAGATTGAGAAAGTAGGGCAGGGCTGCTACTAATTTCATGACGTATGTGAATTTTTTAGGAAAATGAATTTCAAAAGGTTTTTGATTTAACCCCTTCACTATTTCTGCCGCGGCTTCTTTCGGCTCTATACGCATCGGCATGTCAAAATCATTTTTGTCTGTTAGTGCGGTCTTAACGAAGCCTGGATTTATCAATTTAATGTCAATATAGTCTTCAACTTCTGCGGCCAAGCTTTCAACAAAATTAATGAGAGCCGCCTTACTTGCACCATAGGGTTGCCCATATGGTAAGCCAGTATATCCTGCAACGCTAGCACAGAAGACTAATTGTCCTTTCTTCTGTGTTTCTAGAATAGGAATGAGTGCTTGTGTTAAATGAAGTGCACCGAGCATATTCACTTTGAACGTCTTTTCAGCAAAAGCAGGATCTATTTCTTCTATCGCAGTAGGTTCGTAAATAGCGGCTAAAAATATGATGCGGTCTATTCTTCCATGCTTTTCTTTTATTGTTTTTGCTACTTTGAATACATCGTCTCTGCTTGAAACATCGAGGGGGTGAACATAGTGATTACCACGAAGCGTATTCTTTAGTTTTCTTAGCTTATCTTCACTTCGTGCGGATAAGAATAATGTAGCTCCCTCCGGTGCTAAGAGGCGGGCTGTTGCTTCACCAATACCGCTGCTTGCACCGATTATCCATATATTTTCGTTCTGAAAGTCCATTATTCTTCTGGAACCTTTTGTATAAATAGGGTTAGCTCTGCGACAGTTATTCCAAATTTTTTGATGTACGAACGGTTAACGAGCACTCCATCGTTCATTTGCCACATCCAGTCATCAAACTTTACACGATACGTTTTGCCATTCACGGGTAAATCCATTTGGTAAGCCCAGTTTATAGCATTTCCCGAAACGCTTCCTTCTGCACCGCCTATGATGTCGTCTGCGGTGCCTTTGTAAGTGCCATCCTCGTTTTTCACGACTTTCCAAATTCTTTTTTGGATTTCTCCATCATAATATTCAAATACTTCGTCAATGATACCGTTATTACCATCCCAGCTGCTGTCCATTTTGACGTCAAATCGTCTCACGACTTCACCACGCCAGTTTTGCACAATACCCCAGCCCTTTAGCTCGCCATCGAAGAACTCTTCGAAAACAATTTTGGGCTTATCATTCTCGTATTTTTGTAATTTGTGAGCGTTACATCCACATAACATTGTAATGACTCCTAAAAAAATAAAACTTTTTTTGACTATATTAATTTTCATCTTAAACCGATTAGACTTTCTCTCAACTTTGGAGCGGCAGTGTTTTCTGACAACCAGATGCCGAAAAACCATTTGCCAAACTCAGGATCCTTTATGGTTCCTATTTTTTCATCCCTGTTAAAAAATTGCGTCTCAAGATTTGGGATATATATTCCAGTAAGCTCGGAGCCATCAGTTACGTCAGGAAAAATTTGGATCATTTGTCTGTGCCATGCAGCGAGCTTAACTTCATTATCAAAGCCTTGCTCGCGAATTTGTTCTATGGATTTATCTGCGATTTTTTTGCCTTTAATGTTTCTTAGATATTTAAGTTTAAGTGCATAAGGTTTGCTATTCGACCACTTTCCGTCAGGTGCATATAAATATGCGTCATATACATCAAATAAATAAACATTTAAGCGCCCAGACCCGACAATCTTAGCATCCGCAACATATTGTTCAGCAACAGTATTGGCTGAGGCGAAGGAAGGCAATAGAATTAAAAATGTAACGATTAAGATGTTACGCATGCTGTAACTCCATATGCATCACATTTATTCGACCTACGGTGAAAGCTGCAAAACAAGAAGCGAGATAAAAGCGCCAGATGCGAATAAAAGGATCGTCAAAACCCATAGTCTCAACTTCTTTCTTTTTTGCGTCAAAAGATTGAAGCCAGATTCCAAGTGTTTTGGCATAATCCTTGCCGAAAGCAAATTGATCCGTTACTCGCATATCTACTTTTTGAACCTCTTCGATAAAACGTGTTTTGCTAGGAAGCATACCGCCGGGGAAAATATAAGTGCGAATCATGTCACCACCACTGCGGTATTGTTCAAATAACCAATCTTCGATCGTAATCGTTTGAATAAGAGCCTTTCCTTTGGGGGAGAGTAAGGACTTCATTTTCGAGAAATAAGTTGGCCAGAATTTTTCTCCGACGGCTTCAAACATTTCGATTGAAACAAGGTTGTCATATTTTCCTGTTTGTTGGCGATAATCTTCTAGTGAAATTACGGCATCATTTGCAACGCGACTCTGTGCATATTTTTGTTGTTCTGAGGACAGTGTTATACCTTTGATTTGAAGATCAAGATCTTTTCGAGACAGCGCTCGATCAGCAAAACCACCCCATCCGCAGCCTACCTCCAGTAAAGTGCCAGAGCGACTTTCAATACGATCAATTAATCTGTCATATTTATTATTCTGAGCTTGTGCGAGAGTTTCATTATCATTGTGATATAGGGCTGAGGAATAGGTCATGGTTTCGTCTAGCCATAATTTGTAAAAATCATTACCTATATCATAATGTGCGTGAATGTTTTTCTTACTACCGTTCAAAGTATTTAATTTGAAGAAATACGCAAGACGCGACACGAGGTTAGAAATAGTGCCACCTTTTAAAACGCCACCAATAATGTGTTCGTTTTCAAAGCCTAAAAGGAGAAGGGAAGGGAGGTCATCTGTATCCCAAAGGCGATCACGATAACTTTCTGCTGCACCTATATCACCTTTAGTCATAAAAGCCCAAAGGCAACGCCAATCATTAATTTGCAACGTTGCTTTCAGCCCTGCCTTCTTTCCGGTAAATGTTCTTTCTACCCCGTCAGGAGATACAATTGTGAGGGTTCCGTATTCAATTTTATCAAATAAATTAAAAAAGCGATTTATATATTTGGCCTGAAACATTCAAATACCTACTAATAATTGTTAGTTTTTATTATGCCTTTTATGCCCTAAAACGCTAATGGCGAAGCTGTTAAAATTTTGTAAGATTTTTACTTGTACTGAGTTTTTGGTCAATTTGCTTTGGTTTCCTGACATATTTAATTCCTTTTAATATGAGCTTAATGGCTTGCCAGTGAATAAGAAATATAGTTTTGAAAGTGACAAGCGGATGTGTCCAGAACGCACGTCGTATAGTTTTTTCTGTTAAGGGTTCTAAATTCCCTATAAGCGATGTTAGTAATTTTTTCTGACCTTTATCATCATAGTAATCGATCCAGATCCCCAAATTTTTGTGTTTAATCGAAAAACGGAAAAGATAATATCCCTCACGATGCATGAAGGGGGAGACATGAAAAAGCTTTTGTGCTTCTATCCAGTCATCTTGAGAAATTACAGACAAATCTTCATGCGCGCAGAGATACGAATGGGTTTCTCCGAAGGTATTATTCACTTCACTCAGAACAGCTCGCAAGTTTCGGTCCTGATCAAAACAAAGCCAAAAACTGACTGGATTGAAGACATAACCAAAAATCCTCGGCATTGCGATTAAAGATATATCATTGACGATATTGTCTAACTGATATTCTCTCAAAATGGGTTCTATCCAATTATCGAGTGACTCGTTTTTATGCGCACCATGATCTTTTTCATAGAAGCTTAATATTCCCGGACTATTAAATCGAAAAGGTTTTGGTGCTTGTTTTAGAAAAGATAAAGGCAAAACAAAATAGTAAACGGAATACATGAAAGCGTTTACCCTAGGGAAAAGGCGTTTATGCATCACCTTTGCTTGAAAGAGGTATGGTTTTATATCCATGGTGGATCAATTCCAAATACATTTTTTGCTAGGTTAACAGAACTTAACAACCCATCTTCATGGAAGCCGTATCTCTGCCAAGCGCCACAAAAAGAAATTCTCTCTTTTCCTTGAATTTTTTCTATATTTTTTTGCGCTTCTATAGCATTTGAGTCAAATAAAGGGTGATGGAATATGTGTCTATCCTGGATCAAGTGGGGATCAGGTTGTCTGCCGGGATTGAGTGTAACGATGATAGGCGTTTCTGTGTTTAATGGCTGTAAATTATTCATCCAGTAGCTCAAGGAAACCCTGGGGTTTTGGTCTTTGCGCGCTTCAGAAAGGTAAATCCAACTAGACCAAGCCTTCTTACTCTTAGGCATGAAACTGGTATCGGTATGCAGGATCATCTCGTTTGGAATATATTTTACAGATCCGAGTATATTTTCCTCTTCATCTGTTGGGTTCTGAAGCAGAGAAAGGGCTTGGTCACTATGGCATGCGAAAATGACATGATCATAACTTTGGCTTTCACCATTGTGATCGATAATTTCTACCTTATTCTGAAAACGCTTAACGGATTTTACGGCTGTCGAGGTAAGTATTTTATCCTTATAGGGAGCTGTTATCCTTTTAACGTATTCTTTGCTTCCACCCCTAACCGTGTACCATTGTGGATGATCTGCCAAAGTTAAAAGCCCGTGATTTTCAAAAAATCTTAAAAACGCACTTGCGGGGAAATCAAGCATTTGTGCTCTCGGTGTGCTCCAAATAGAAGCCCCCATAGCGAGGAGATAATAATCACGAAACCAAAATCCCAAGTTAAGTTCATCTAACACTTGCCCAAGAGTTAAGTTTTGATCCTTTTCTATGTATTGCTTAGCGTTTTTATTAAACTTAAGAACGTCAATAAGCATCGCCCAGAATTTTGGGCTGAGTAGATTTTTTTTCTGCGCGAACATTCCCGCCAGTTTGTAATGGGAACCATATTCCAACCAGCCATTGTTAATGCTGACACCAAATGACATATCTGATTTTGTAACGGGCACTTTCAAATGTTTAAACAAAGCGGTCAGATGGGGATAATTGCGCTTGTTGAAAACAATAAAGCCTGTATCGACAGGAATATCCCCTTTAGATGTTTTAACATTTATCGTTCTGCTGTGGCCGCCGATATATTCATTTTTTTCATACACAGTGATGTCATGATTTTTATGCAGCAAGTAAGAAATGCTGGTTCCTGCTATACCTGTACCGATAACCGCAATTTTCAAAATATTTTTCCTTTATTTTAAAATAAAAACTTATTCTGTTATTTATGAAGAAATGCTGATTTTTTTGTTACATCATTTTAACGTAAAAGACACAGACACAATTAACCCCGGATTATTATCTAAAAGCTCAATATTTGCGGCATGTAAGTCTAAAATTGCCTTGACCAGACTTAAACCCAAACCATTACCGTTTTTGTGACGGCTTTTATCTGTTCGGTAAAATCTATCAAAAACTTTCTGCTTTTCTGCTTTTGATATACCAACTCCCTGATCATGTACCTGAACGGTGATAATTTTTTGATCTTCCTGTAATTGAACTAAAACTTTTTGATTCTTCTCAGAAAATTTGATTGCGTTATCAACCAGATTTGCAAAACATTGAAAAATAAGATTGCGGTCTCCTTGTATATAGGGTACATGCGCCTTTTGGTACTCTAAACGTATATCTTTCGCTTCTGCTATAGGATCATAAAGCTCAATAACATCAGATAAAAGATTGTCGAGATCAATATCTGTAAACGTTTTTTCCTTTGTACCCTTCTCAAGATTGGTAATCCGCAGCAACGAATTAAAAGTAGAAAGAAGATGGTCAGCTTCCTCCAGAATTGGATCGACTTTATAAGCTTCCATGCTTACTTCTTTTTTGAGGTTTTCAAGATTATTTCTAAGCCGTGTTAGAGGTGTTCTTAAATCATGTGCAATATTGTCGCTTACGTCGCGAATACCTGAAATTAGAGTTTCAATCCGCTCCAGAAGCTTGTTTAATATTTGTGCGAGGTTACTCAAGTCATCCCAGCTTGTATCTATCGAAATGCGTCGGGATAAATCACCTGTTAGCATTATATCGTTTGCCGTTCGGCCTATAATATTGATGCGGCTAACGACGAAATTACTAATAAAAAAGCTTACCAATATAACCATCAACATAAAAAACATAATCAACGCACTGAAAAGTTTTAGCATACTGTAAGTGTTCTGAATTTCTTGAATGTTCCGTGCAATGAGGAGACGTGCACCATCACGAAATGTGTGAATTTTTGCTGCATAAAAATCGATATCACCAATATTTGTTTCATGATAAAAGCCAATGATACCCTCTTGGATACGTGTTACTTTTTTTGGCATCTCTTTTAAATTGCCGAAAGATTGCTGATTTTCTAAATCCTGATAAAAATAAAGTGTGCCGTCGGATTCATTAATGCGTTGTACGACGTAGTGTTCAATATTTTCAAGATTAAATTCTTTGCTTAAGAACAGGATGTGGTCAATTTCTGTGTCAATTGCTGCTTCTGTTTCTCGCAAAAAGTTTTTTTGTCCAAAGTCATAGAGAAAGTATCCTAATAATACCGCTGAAACGCCAAGCAGCACTGTGAAAAGTGCTGCCATCTTAAAACTAGAGCTATTGTAATATTGTCTATGATACGTCTTCAATTATGTAACCTGCGCCACGAACTGTTTTAATAATATCCCCTTTGGCATCGTCAATTTTTTTACGCAGTCGGCTAATATGAACGTCTATGACATTTGTTTGCGGATCAAAGTGATAATCCCAGACAGCTTCGAGAAGCATAGTGCGTGTTACAACTTGCCCCTTATTCTTGAGCAAATACTCGAGTAAGTTAAATTCTCTAGATTGAAGATCAATTATATTTGCACCACGCTTTACCTTCCGTGTCAAAAGATCGAGTTCTAAATCTGATGTCGATAATTTTGTTTGTGTAGTGTTCCCAGATTTAGAATTACGGCGACCTAGTATCTCTATGCGTGCCAAAAGCTCTGAAAAAGAAAACGGTTTTACTAAATAGTCGTCTCCACCAGAGCGAAGGCCTTTAACTCTATCATCTACATCGCCCATAGCGCTTAATATTAAAACAGGCATGGTGTTATCCGAACCACGGAGAGTTTTTATTACAGTTAGGCCATCAAGTTCAGGAAGCATACGATCGATAATCGCAGCGTCATATTTTTCTGTCGTGGCCAGAAAAAGTCCATCTTTACCATTATCAGCAGTATCAACGTTGTGGCCAGCTTCTTTTAAGCCCTTATGAATATACTCTGAAACGTTCTTATCATCTTCAATTACTAAAATTTTCATGGTGAGAACTATAGCTTCTTTCATTAGGATGTCCTATTAAAATAAATGTAAGGATTATGTCATCTGAAAAGATTATTAAATTACAACGTTGGCAAATCAGCATCATACTGTTAAAAGATTCCCGAAAGTAATTTAGAGGACTTAAATATGTCAAAAGATCCCGTTCTTGTAACTGGAGCAGCAGGGTTTATAGGATTTCACACAACACTTAGATTGCTGCAGGATGGACGTAACGTTGTTGGTATTGATAATCTCAACGAATATTACGATGTTCAGCTCAAAAAGGATCGATTGCAGGAGCTAGATAATTTTCAAAATTTTATCTTTGTTAAAGGTGATATAGCCGAAAAAAATACCATGGAATCGATATGGTCTGAACACGGACCATTTAAAGAAGTCATTCATTTGGCAGCTCAAGCTGGTGTAAGATACTCACTTGAAAATCCATACTCTTACATCACAAGCAATTGTATGGGTCATTTGACAGTAATGGAGATGTGCCGTCACACGGAAGGATTTAAGCATCTCGTCTATGCCAGTTCATCTTCTGTATATGGCGGCAATGAGAAACTTCCTTATTCAACAAAAGAGTCAGTTGACCAACCGATATCACTTTACGCAGCAACCAAACGTGCCGATGAACTGATGAGCTACACTTATAGCCACCTTTTTAGTATCCCTCAAACAGGCTTACGTTTCTTTACGGTTTACGGTCCCTGGGGTCGGCCAGATATGGCTTTGTTTATTTTTACAAAAGCAATAATTGAAGGCAAACCGCTACCTGTTTTTAATCACGGAGAGATGAGACGTGATTTCACCTACATTGATGATATTGTTGAAGGGATATTGGGAACATTAAATAATCCGCCGCCTAAGGATAGAAAAAGCCCACCATGTCGAGTGCTTAATATTGGGAATAGCAAAAGTGAGCAGCTGATGGATTTTATCGCTGTTATAGAAGATTCATTAGGTAAAACTGCATCTTTTGATTTCAAAGATATGCAGCCTGGCGATGTAAAGGAAACTTACGCAGATATTGCAGAAACAGAAGAGTTGACAGGTTTTTCACCTAAAACATCTATTTCTGATGGTATTCCTAGATTTGTTACATGGTATAAAAATTATTATGACGTTGCTTGATCTTTTGTGACAAGAAGCACGCGCGAACCAAGAACATGATAGAGTTGACCTAATATCATTTCTGCGATTTTGTTTTGATAAATCGATCTGATTTTCGAAAATTTTGGGTGTTTTCCTAAACGTTTTTTCATGTAAATACCGGCAAGACTTTTAGGCTCTTTTTGAAAAATTTTATCCCAGATTCTATAAATTTCATGGGTCGAACGATAAAAGCAGTATTCATAAAGATATTCTTGATATTTATGTGCCCATTCATCAGCACTTAAATTTTCTTTTGATCGATTGCCGAAACCAAATTTTTTTGCATATTTTAGGTAATACCAACCAAGTTTGGAATGTGGTTTAAACCAGTGAGCAAAATATAAATTAACGTGACCTTCCCAAGCAGTTTCTGATGTAGGAAAAAGCGCAAGAAATTTTCCACCTGGCTTTAGTACACGCTTAATTTCCTGCATAGGTTTGATAATATCAGGAATGTGTTCAAAGACCATGTTGCTGCAAATTCCATCAAAATAGTTATCTGGAAAAGGTAAAACATCATTTTTGATGATGTGAATTTTGTCTTTAATATAAGCTTTTTGATCAATTTCCTTTTTGTAGTGATCGGATCGATTTTTGGGGTAAGGGTCTGCACCGTGAAAATTGAGCCCTTTTATATTAGCTCTCTCTACTATACTGCCAGCACCACAACCGAAATCCAGAAAAACAGCATCTCTCAGCGCATTCTCAGGAATCTGATCAGTAAGCATTTCAATAACAATGTCGTAATGAACAGTCACAAAATGGCATCCTTATATTTACTCTTGTCTTTAAATTCGCTATTCAATAAAAAGCCTCAGGAAATGTGTCCTGTCAATGTCAAATAAAACGGGTAGATCATGAAAATAGAACAGCATACGATAGGTCAGGGGCAAAAAACCTTCGTGATAGCTGAAATAGGTCAAGCTCATGATGGATCATTGGGTCAAGCTCATGCGTTTATTGATGCTGTGGCAGAAGTTGGTGCAGACGCAATTAAATTTCAGACACATATAGCGGCGGCGGAATCAACAAGGGATGAAACTTTTCGTATTCCGATGAGCGGCCAGGATGAGTCACGCTTTGCTTACTGGAAGCGCATGGAGTTCACAGAAGAACAATGGTTAAAATTAGCACACCACGCGCGTGATAAAGGTCTCGTATTTTTAAGTTCAGCCTTTTCTCTCGCAGCCGTTGAATTACTCAAAAAAATTGGCATGCCGGCTTGGAAAGTTGGTTCAGGAGAATTTCGATCACAAGAATTGCTGCAAGCGATGATCGAAAAAGGCGCTCCTATTTTGTTCAGTACTGGCATGAGCTCTTATGACGAAGTAGATCAAGCCGTCCAGACCTTTAAAAAGGCAAATGTTGAGTTCGCTCTTTTTCAATGTACGAGCAAATACCCAACACCTATGGAAGATGTTGGACTAAATGTACTTGAGGAGTATAGGGAGAAGTATGGTTGTTCAGTTGGTTTATCTGATCATAGCGGATCAGTGCACCCGGCAATTACGGCAATTTCAAGAAATGTTGATTTGCTCGAACTTCATGTTGTGTTCGATAAGCGCATGTATGGCCCGGATACGGTTGCGTCTGTAACGATGGATGAGCTAAAATTCATCTGTGATCACGCGAGAGCCGTTAACACAATGAACAAAAATTTGGTCAACAAGGACGAGATGGCAGAGAATTTGTCAAAAATGCGTGAATTATTTACGAAAAGTATCGCACTTGTCACATCACAAAAGGCGGGTACGATATTATCAGAAGATATGCTGACCCCAAAAAAACCCGGAACTGGAATTCCTTATACGAATAAAAGTGAAGTGATTGGCAAGACTTTGGCAAATGATGTTGATTCAGAACGTCTTTTGACGCGGGAGGATTTGGCCTCATGAGTAAGCGTAAGATTTGTGTTGTTGTCACAGCACGCACCAGCTATGCGAAAATCAAAACAATTCTAAAGGCGATTAATGCACATAAAGATTTGCAGCTTCAGGTCGTCTGTGCAGCATCCGCAGTTTTAGAACAATACGGTCGTACTGACAAAATGGTTGAGCGAGACGGCTTCACTGTTAATGAACGTGTTTTCATGATTATGAACGAAGAGACACTTTTGACATCAGCAAAAGCGACAGGCATAGGCGTTATAGAATTTTCCGGCGCATTTGATCGTCTAAAGCCTGACGCGGTGTTGGTTATGGCGGATCGATTTGAAATCATGTCTGCAGCGCTTGCAGCAAGTTACCTGAATATTCCACTCGTTCATGTTCAGGGTGGAGAAGTGTCCGGTAATATAGATGAAAAAGTGCGTCATGCTGTGACGAAGCTTGCTGATGTCCATTTTCCTGCGACTAAAAAATCTAGAGATAACATTATAAAGATGGGTGAAAATCCTGAGATGGTTTTTTGGTCAGGCTGTCCATCTATTGATTTAGCTAGGGAAGTTCTTGAAAAACCAGATATCGACTTCGATATTTATAAAAAATATGGGGGTGTTGGAACATTTCCGGATTTATCAGAAGGGTATTACCTTGTTATGCAACATCCCGTGACAACCGAGGTTGATGATGGGCGCGCCCAAATCAATGAAACACTGAAGGCTATGAATGAGATTCAAAAGGCTGTTCTATGGTTTTGGCCAAATGTAGATGCTGGTGGAGGAGGTGTATCGAAGGGCATTCGTGCTTTCCGTGAAAATCAGGATCCTCAGTATCTTCACTTTATGAAAAATATGGAGCCACTTGATTTCTTGCGTGTATTGAACCAATCTTTAGGAATCATAGGAAATTCGAGCGTTGCTATTCGTGAAGCATCTTATCTGGGTGTATCCGCTGTTAATATAGGATCTCGCCAGAATGCGAGAGAGCGAGGAGCAAATGTGGTTGATGTTGGTTATGATGCTGAGGCCATAAAGCAAGCGGTGTTCTCTCACTGCGGCGACAAAAAAGAGCAGCTTTCTCTTTATGGGCAAGGAGATGCTGGCCAAAAAATTGCTGATACACTAGCGAACGTAGAACTCAATTACAGAAAGACGTTACAATATGCAGTACGCGTGTAAAGAACAGCCATCTTCATTAGGAAGTGTTGATGAATTTGATCAAAATTGGCAAGAACGTAAGGAGGCAAAATATAATCACTGGGTTCGTGGGTCTGTACAAAATCAGGTACAATTAGCTTTTCGCAATCACTGGACATTATTCAAAAAAATATTGGAGGGTCGTTCTGTTAGAAATTGCCTGGAGGTTGGCGGTGGGCGCGGTAGCTTATCAAGTTATTTTGCAGATCATGGTGTAAATTGTACACTGCTTGACACATCGGCAAGTATTTTAGAAACTGCGGAACAGATTTTTAAAGCAAATGGCCACACAGCAAGCTACATAGAGGGCAATGCAATGGACATGCCTTTTGAAGATAATAGCTTTGACGTTGTGGCGAGTATTGGGTTATTAGAACATTTCGAAGATATTAAAACGCCGATTCATGAACAGATTAGAGTATTACGTCCAGGCGGCACGTTTTTTGGATATATTGTGCCGGAACGCCCGGATAATGTTCAGAAAAACTATAACTGGATCAATAAAGTTCTAAAGTTTTTTGCAAACACATTAACAAGCACAGAGAATAAGCCACCACCAAAGACAGATATTTTCCGTTCTGATTTTGGTTCTGAAAGATACTTGCCAGTGCTAGAGGGACAACCAGTTGAGAATATTGAAGTTTGTGGAATGTATCCTCTACCAATGGTATCGCATTCACCTGAATTTCCTTTCTCTCTTTTACCGAAACCCTTAGAATGGCTGCTCGCCAGAATTTTTAGTTTTGTCTTGTGGTGTCGAAAAATCATTTTTGCTAAATGTCTGTATCAAGGCCATCCATGGACATGCAAAGAAGAGTTTGGACAAGCCTTTTTGCTGACATTTACAAAGAAGTAGTTGCATGACATTTACTTTGGGTATTATCACTGCACGCGGAGGATCAAAAGGGATTAAGGGCAAAAACATAGTTCCGTTGTGTGGCAAACCTATAATTCACTATACGATTGAATCGGCATTGTGCGCTGATTGTTTAGATGATATTATTTTATCCACGGATGATCAGGCAATTATCCATTGCGCTTTAGATGCAGGATTAAAATGCCATGGCTTACGACCAGATCATCTGGCGACAGATGAAGCGAAGTCAAATGATGTTATTGCCTATGAAGTTGATCAATACGAAGAGCGCACAGGACAGAGCGTTGATAGAATTTTACTATTACAGCCAACAACGCCGCTAAGAACATCCTTGGACATCGAAAATGCATGTTCAATTTTTGGCGAAGAGAAGCAATCATCGCTGATATCTTGTTACAACGCTGACTTTGTACACCCAAGGATTATGTATGAAGATACTGGCGAGCATTTAGAACCTTTTTTAGATGTAGGACACAAGATTGTACGTCGGCAGGACATGCGTCCTGTTTACATCCGAAATGGCGCGATATATTTAACAGACCGAAGATATTTTGAAGAAACAAAAAGATTAGTATGCGATACGCCGCTGCTCTATGAGATGCCGCGCAGCCGATCTGTCAATATTGATACGCAAGAGGATCTTGAGCTTGCAGCGTTTTATCTACAACGTATAAAGGAATGACTCTTGATGAGAGTTTTAAATATAGAAGCTGAAGATTATTCGAGAGAAGCACAGAGTATTATTGAATCTGTCGCGGACTACTCGGCAAGTGCAGAGATATCGGATTGCGAAGTATTAATTGTTAGGCTCGCGCGTAGAATTGACGCTGACATTCTTGATCAACTTCCTAGCTTGAAAGCAATGGTGACCGCAACAACAGGCCTCAATCATATTGATTTGGAAGAATGTGAAAGACGCAATATTGCGGTACTATCTTTAAAAGGTGAAGAAGAATTTTTAAAGACGATTACTGCAACAGCGGAACACACAATTGCCTTGATGCTTAATTTAATCCGCTCCATTCCAGCAGCAAGCGCAAGTGTTGAAAATGGTGAGTGGGATCGGGATCAATTTAAAGGTTATGATTTATTTGGTAAAACACTCGGTATTATCGGTTATGGCCGTTTAGGCAAGCTTGTCAAAAAATATGCCCTCGCTTTTGGGATGAATGTTTTAACTTACGACATCAAGCCTGGTGATTTTGTTGGTTTGGGCACTTTACTCTCACAATCTGATATTGTGTCACTAAATGCCTCATATGTGCCAGAAAATGACAAAATGATTGATTCTCAAACGTTCAATAGAATGAAAAAAAGCGCATATTTTATTAATACAGCAAGAGGTGAATTGGTAGATGAGCAGGCTTTATTGGATTCTCTTAACTCAGGGCAGATAGCGGGAGCGGCTTTGGATGTTTTGAATGATGAAAATAATTTGAATATGAAAGAAAATCCAATTATTGAATATGCAAGATCAAATCGGAACTTGTTAATTACACCCCACATTGGTGGTGCCACATATGACTCTATGAAGAAAACTGAGATATTTATGGCAAAAAAGCTAAAAAAATTCATAGAAGAACACGAGGTTTAGCCTATGCTAAAACTGGAAAGTTGGAGAACATTTTTATATTTCGCCAAAGCCTATCCTTTCAGAGGTTTCTTAATGGTGTCGTCTTTGGTGATGGCCGGCTTTTTCGAAGGCATAGGCGTAATGGCGCTTTTGCCTCTTGTTTCTATACTAACTGACCAATCTGAACAAGGTGATGGTCTCGTTTCTCAATCTGCTTTGGCTATTTTTGATTTTCTTTCGATTGACTTATCGATTGGCCCAATCTTGCTGTTTATTGTGATCGCTATGATTTTAAAAGCCTGCACGACAATGTTTGCTATGTCGCAGGTTGTTTACGCTTCAGCACATGTTTGCGCGGATCTTCGAAATGCTTATCTTAGCAATCTGCTTAAATCCAGCTGGTGGCATTTTACAAATTTACAAAGTGGGACGAGTGCAAACGCAATAGGAACAGAGGCACAACGTGCGGCAAATTGTTTTATGCAAGCTTGTAACGCAATTGCGTTTGCAATACAGGTTGTAGTGTATGGCGCTTTGGCGTTTTTTCTTTCCTGGTCGTTGACATTATCAGCCATAATTGCAGGGTTTATAATGGTTATGCTGCTTAGCGTTTTGGTGCGTATTGCACGCGTGGCAGGAGATCAGCAAACCAAAACTCTTAATGCTGTCCTAATACATATTGTTGAAACGCTTAACAATGTAAAACCTCTTAAAGCAATGGGTAAATCAAACAATCTTTTGCATATAATGGAACAAGATGTTGATTTACTGCAAAAGGCTGAAATACGGCTTGATTTAGCCCGCCAAGCTTTGCGCATTATGTCAGAACCTGTAATGGTGTTCTTCGTATGTGTAGGTATTTATGTGATTCTAACGTATGGCAATTTTCCAATCGCTGAGCTTTTATTTATGTCCGTACTTTTCTTGCGGATGGTAACAAAAGTGACAGCGGTGCAAAATGCTTACTTATCAATGGCAGCAAACGATAGTGCCTTTTGGTCGTTACTTGGTAAGATTAACGCGGCCAAACAAGTGGAGGATTATTTTGGAGGCAAGGAAAAAGTTTCTTTATCCAGAAACATACGTCTTGAGGATATTTCTTTCTTCTATGATAACCAGGCGGTTTTTGAAAATATTTCTTTTGATCTCCCGGCAAAAGGTTTTTTTGTCTTGTTCGGTCCATCAGGAGAGGGAAAAACAACTCTTTTGGATCTTATAATTGGTCTTCATAAGCCAACATCGGGAACGATATATATAGACGGCGTATCCCTAAATAACCTTGATAAGCAGCATTGGCGCGCGCAAATAGGATATGTTCCCCAAGAAGTTCTTTTGTTTCATGATACGGTTGCTAATAACGTAACACTAAATGAAAAAAATGTGTCCCCAGAAGAAATTGAACGCGCTTTGAAAATGGCAGGTGCTCATCATTTTGTTCAAGGAATGGAGAAAGGCGTTGAAACGGTTGTTGGTGAGCGTGGTTCGAAGATTTCTGGCGGACAAAGACAGCGTTTAGCAATAGCCCGCGCTTTGCTTAATCACCCGTCCATATTAATTTTAGATGAAGCGACGAGTGCTTTGGATCGAGACACAGAAAAAGAAATTCTTAGAACAGTAAAAGGCCTATCAAAAACGATACTGGTTTTGTTAATCTCACATAATCCTACAGCGTTTGAATTTGCAGACTGCATTATGAGATTAGAAAATGGTAATATTAGTGAAGTGCCTTCAGAGGAATTAAAGGCGATCGCAGGATGAATAGGGACAAAAAAAAATGGCTTTATCTGCCCGCAGAAATAAAAGTTCGTGAAGTACCAGCCAAAATTTTACTGGCTGCCGTTGCTGCAAGCCGCGGTTATAAGGTTGTTTTTGCAAGGAAACTAGATTTAGCTAGATATATAGATTCTTTTCCACCCGGTATTTTCTTGGGATTCGGAGCGCACAAAAACTTTGAGCCTGAATATAAGAAACTTAAGCAACGAGGGTTTAAGGTTTTTGTCATGGATGAAGAAGCGCTTGCGACGTTTTCAGATGATATATATTTGCGGCTTCGTGTTTCATTGCAGACACTTAATCAAGTTGAGGCAGTTCTGGCATGGGGTGTTCACCACAGCCAGGTTGTTGCAAGTATGAATAACACTAAATTTCTCCCCATCTACCCAACAGGTAATGTTCGCTTTGATATTCTAAGACCGGAGTTTCATACATTGTTACAAAAAGAAACAGAAGATATTAAAGAGCGCTTTGGTCGCTTTATACTGGTGAATTCAAGTTTTGGAGCCGTAAATCACTTTGATGGAAAAGAAAAATATTTTGAAGATTTAAAAAAGAAAAAAGTTATTCAAAATGAAAAAGATGCCATTTTCTATAGGAAATATTTTGAATTGAAGCAGAATATCTTTGACGCTTACTGCGATGCAATTCCGGCTTTAGCACAGGGCTTTCCAGACCATAAAATTATCATAAGACCACATCCTTCTGAACGTTATGAAGCTTGGGCTGATGCCGCGAAAGATCATCAGAATGTAGAAGTGATACATGAGGGGAGTATACATCCCTGGTTGCTGGCCAGTGATGCAGTTATCCATCATTTTTGCACAACAGCTCTTGAAGCATTTATGGCAGGTGTACCAACGATTGGGTATCGACCCTTTAAAGACGATAATATCGAAACGCCGTTGGTATACAAAGCGAGCTTAATCGCAGAAAAGCAGGATGAGCTGATCAATCACCTGCAGAATATCATCCATGGAAATCTGGAAGAGCTGAACGATATTCGTCATCGTGAACATGGATTGCTGCAACATTATATTGAAAATGCGGAAGGAACTTTTGCATTTGAAAACTATATAGAGGCGTTTGATAAACATGCGGTTTCCCATATAAATGATATTTCTTTTGGCCGATTATACGCACGTAAAGTCAAAATGATCTTAGGAGAAACATATCGATTTATGAAACGTGGTTTCAAATTTGAAAAGACGACTTATACAGATCATAAATTTTCCTCTCTTTCAAAAAATGAGCTAGAAAATATGATTTTGGATATAGGTAGAATGGTTTCGTTAAAGCCTTTGCATGTAAAGCAAATCGAAAAATTCTGTTATTTAATCTCAAGCTCATGAAAAACATTTTAAAAAAATTGATGCCTTCATGTTTGTTTGATGTAATTAAAGAGTTACTCTCTTTTTTTGGGCAAAAAACCGAAAAAGTGTCAGCAGGATCTCAAATTTTTTCAAACGCTGAATCTCAAATTTTTTTTGGTTATTACGATGTCACCCCTTTTTCAAGTAATGATCGATATTTACTTGCTACCCGTGCACCTAAAGACAATGTTTCCCCGCACGTAAATCACCCTGATCTTGAATTAGGATATTACGATTTGGAGAAAAAAAATCCAGTATTTACAACTTTTGCCAAAAGTAAAACATGGAATTGGCAGCAAGGTTGTCGGTTACAATGGCACAATGAGAATGTCTTGTATAACACTTTGATAGATAATCAATATGTGTCAATTATTCAGAATCCACTTTCAGGTGAGATAATAAAGACATTTGAAAAACCGGTTTACAGCGCAAACAAAGATTTTGGACTCACACTTGATTTTGATCGTTTGCACGCATGCCGTCCTGGTTATGGTTATAATTACTTCCCAGAAATAAGATGTGATGACAAAATTTGGTTTATCGATTTTGCAACTGGTGAAATCAGCGAGATGCTGACAATTGAAGCAGTTAAAGCTTTTCTGCCTTTACCTACTATGCAAGCCGCAGATCATTATTTTAACCATCTAAGCATTAGTCCAAAGGGAACACGGTTTATGGTAACGCATTTGTGGGTATCACCTGCAGGTAAACGATACTCCAGAATGATTGTTTGTGATTTCCAAAATGAGAATACATTGTCCTGTCCAAACAATTCGGGGCATACATCGCATTATTGCTGGGACGGAGAAGATAAGATTATATTGTTTGGTACACAAGAAAGCCATGGACAGCGCTATTATGCCCACGATTTGAAGAATAACGAAACTTCTGCTTTAGGTCCTGCCGATCTAAGAGAGGACGGACATCCAAGTTATTTGAAAAATAATATTCTTATCACCGACACTTATCCGAATTATCTGAGACAGCAAAATTTACTCCGTTACGATATTGAGAAAGAGGAACTGAGAAAAATAGCATCATTTCATGTACCAGTAAGTTTCAGTGGAGAGGTGCGATGTGATCTTCATCCAAGGCCAAATAAGAAAGGGGATAAGGTTTGTGTTGATATCGTTCGCAACGGACAGAGGGCAATGTGCGTCGTGAAAAATTAGCGGAGATTATGACTTTATGTAAAAACCATAATCCGTGTAACGAAAACCATACTTTTCAAGCACTTTAAAGAGATCTTCTTCGTATCGATCCATTGCAATAATCTGCTTACTAGATTGCACGAGTCTGCTAACATAATTTTCAAAGCCATCTAGATGCAGTAAATGAGGCAAATAACTGCTCATAAAAAGTAAATCGCAGTTTTCTAGCTCCATTTCTAGAGTATTTCTTTCAAACACAGGCACATCATCAAATGTATTGGCAACATGAACAGCAGGCTGATAAACGTCATATCCCTTAGCTTGCATACCAAATCGATCTTTTAAGTAATGTAAGAATTTTGCACACCCGCAGCCATGTTCAATAACCGTTCCTTTAAAACGAATACCGTCTTTTTGTAATTTTGGTATAGCCTGCTTCAATGGTTTTAAAGATCGTGAAAAATAAAAATGTTCGGCCGCTAGTTCCTCTCCATTCTTCAAAACGATACCGCAAATGATTTTATCACCCATGGCCCAGCCAATAGGCTTGTTTTCTTGTCTCAATTGTTCCTTTGCACGATAATCCAGAGTCCGACGTTGCTTAAAAAAGCGTCCAAGAAGAGACATCGAAAAAGATTTTGGGTATTTCAATGCAAGTTTAAATGTTCTAAGCATTTTGTTTGAAGGTAGATGTAATGGTGTAATACATATTTAATACTTTGAAATTTTAGCGAAACATAACAGACTTCTTGAACTAAGCATAGTACTATAACAATTCTAAAGGATAAGAAATGGGCATTGATCGAAAATTCAGACTACCGCGTATTTGGTCAAACGAAGTATTAAAAAAAATAGCACCTTTATTTACAGGTAAAGTGGCGAATGTTTCTGGCTGGAAAGATGAGGATAAGCAAGGCGGCTTTTATCAGGATTATTTTGTAAATGCTTCTTCGTACACTATTACGAATTATGAAGGATGCCGTGGTTTTCAGGGAGAGAAAGATGAAATTCCACTCGATCTTGAAAAAGAACTTCCAAATAAGTTGATAGGTGCGTTTGATGTTGTTTTTAACCATACAACTTTGGAACATATATATGAGGTGCGCACGGCCTTTAAAAATTTATGTTTGATGTCTTCTGATACTGTGATTGTCGTCGTTCCTTTTGCACAAACCCAACATGAACAAGAAAACATTCAAGATTTTTGGCGCTTTACACCCACAGCACTGAGGCGCCTATTTGATGAAAATGAAATGGGTGTCGTTTATGAAGCAGCGAATGATGATAGGAATGCGGGCATTTATGTAACAATGGTTGGAAGTAAAAATCCCGATAAATGGATTGGTAAGATGCCAAGCTATAGGCCTCTAAAAGAAATAGCCTGGACATTAGGTACGAGCCGGTTACAGCGTATTAAAAGATTTATCAAACGTCGTATGCCGGAGAGAGCATGAAAATCATCTATATTGCGGGGTGGCCAATACCCTCACGCGCGGCAAATGCCGTGCATGTTATGAAGATGTGCCAAGCTTTTGTGCATAATGGCCATAATGTTTCACTCATATGCCCGCAAGCTATGCCTGATGATTTAGATGGTTTAGAGAATGTTTATGATCACTATGGTGTTGAAGAAAAATTTGAAATTCACTCCTTTAAAAAGCCACAAAGTCGGGTTGGATTGATTTTTTATGCGCTTCGCGTTGCACTCTACGCGCGTTCAAAAGAGCATGAGTATATCCATTCTCGTTGTCTTATATGTTCGTGGATGTGCTCATTGATAGGTCTGCCTATAATTTTTGAATGTCATAATTCTTTTATAAATCAAAGCCGTTGGGTTAATTTTATTTTTAATTCCCTTTTAAAGAAAAGTTCTTTTATAGGTCTTGTTGTGATCTCAAAAGCTCTAGAACATCATCTGGTAAAACATCACAATATCTCAGAAGATCAGATTATTGTCGCACATGATGGCGCAGATCCATTCGATGTTGCTAATGCTAAGCCCAAATTCGATAAATCTCCGGGTAAATTACATGCTGGTTACATAGGGCATTTATATAAAGGCCGTGGTATTGATTTGATTGGAAAGATGGCAAAGCAACTACCTAATGTAGAATTTCACATTGTTGGTGGAACGCAGGATGATCTGAAGTATTGGAGTGAAGTGTTTAAAAATATAGAAAATCTTCATCTTTATGGCTACGTGCCACATAAAGACACGGCTGGATTTATTCAAAATTTCGATATTTTACTGGCAACATACCAAAAAAATGCGACCGGATACAAAGGCGCAAGCCATCCGGTAAAATGGATGTCACCCCTGAAAATTTTTGAGTATATGGCAACAGGGATTCCCATGATTTGCTCTGATTTACCTGTCTTGCACGAAATTTTAAGAGATCGCAAAAATGCTTTTTTATGTATTGACGATGATGCCAATGATTGGATTGAAACCATAAAATATATTGAAAAAAATTACGAAGAAGCTCAAAAAATAGCACAAAATGCAAAAGAAGAATTTCTAACAACTTATACGTGGAAAAAAAGAGCAGAACATATTTGTGTTGGTATCAAAACTCTATTAAGCTCAAACGCATAATCACGATTGTGTAGGAATATTCCGATGACAGTAAAACAAGAACCACGGCCTAGTTTGCCTGCTCCACTGCGAAAAATAAAAACGGCATTAACTAATCCCGGTACTTTCTTTCGAAGTCGTTCAAACTTTGAACGTAAAGTATATTATTCATTATCGCGTTTTATGCATTTTAGGACTCGTGCGCAAAGATGCGTTTTTGCAGCAAACAATAATATGACCTTCGAAATTAAAGATAATCAAGGTTATGCAATCTTGAGGCCTGACGAAGTACCTGATGGATTAGCACAGGCTGTAATTGATGAAGTCATGCCAAAAATCCAAAATATTGATATTAAAGAATTTCAAAAGACAGCTTATAAGCCCTATTTGCTCAATATCTTAAAAGCGACAGACTTTTCTAGAGATTCTGCAGTGTATAAATTAGCTTCCCACCCAAGGATTGTAGATTCTGTTTCTCGTTATTTGAAATGCTATCCAATTTTAACCTCTATTGCGGTTTTATATTCACCAAATGAAGCAAAAGAGGAACAGGGAAGCCAAAAATATCATTTGGATCATGAAGACCTACGTCAGGTTAAAGCCTTTATGTTGATTAATGATGTTGATGAAGATTGCGGTCCTTTTACTTTTATTTCTGCTGAATATTCTGATGCTGTTCAAACTAAGATTGGCTACAAAATGGATGGAGATGAAAAACGCGTCGAAGATGAGGGTATATATAGTATTGTTTCTAAAGAAGACGCAAAATCTCTAATGGGACCCGCCGGAACTTTGGGATTAGTTGATGCCAGCAGATGTTTTCATTACGGTTCTCGTGCTGGTAAAAAACCACGCATTATGCTGACATTCCAATATTTGACTCCTTTTGCCTATGTCATGCCTTGGAACTGGAGGCAACGTCAATTTTTAACGCACTTGCGCAGTGAAGACATGTCGTCTCGAGAACGCAAACTATTGGGTGTTGATATTTAGAAATGCTATTTAACTCCCAGATATTCATTTACGGTTTTCTACCGTTTGTGCTGCTGATTTATAGCCTTTTAAGACAATCTAAGCTTCCTCATAAAAATAAATATGCCATAGCTTTTTTGGTACTGGCTTCGTTGTTCTTTTATGGCTGGTGGAAGGCTACTTATATACTACTTATCATACCGCTCGTTCTAATGAACTTTTATTTAGGATATAAACTTTCTGAAACGCGATCTAAATTGCTTTTGGTGTTTTCTTTAGCATTGAACTTATCCGTTTTAGGATATTTCAAATATGCATCCTTCCTGTCCGATAATCTTATGCAATCAATCGGATTAAATTGGGATCCCGGTGTTATTATTTTACCCTTGGGGATTTCATTTTTTATTTTTCAAATTATTGCATATCTCGTTGATGCATATGAAGGAAAAGCAAAAGACAGCAGCCTGCTAAATTTCAGTTTGTTTATTACGTTCTTTCCTCAATTAGTTGCTGGCCCAATTGTACATCATAAGGAAATGATGCCCCAGTTTGAAAAGGATCAACGCGGCCTTTTCTTGGATAATTTAATG
>WGNT01000143.1 GCA_016124425.1 Cytophagales bacterium | reverse complement strand
TGATTGCCGGTCTTGCTGCCGGCCGGGAAATTGTGAAAGCTCGCGAATGATGCAAAGTTATGACTGGAGATCAGAGAACGCCGCGCAATATAGCTGAAATTCCCCGGCAAGTTTGCCCAAAACGCGGCTTCCAAATTCACATCTTCGCGTGTGGCGACAATTCCGAGATTAATCAGCTGCGCATTACAATCAGAAAGCGCTCTTTCAAGCTGTTCGGGCGTTTTGCCAAAAGCAGTAATGCTTAAATGATGTTCACCGAAAGATGTTTGACCAGAGGCCAGATCATCTCTGGCATGTTCAATATCCTCGATCAAACTTTGTGCGCCGGATTCGCTCGCAATCATTTTGCGGTGCGCTTCATTCATAGCATTAAGGGACGTCTGACGATCCACAAACCCGAAGCTTTGGGTGATGATAAATTCATGAGGCAGGCGTAAAAGCCCATCGAGCATACCTGGGCCGGTTCCATTCGCATATTCCTTGGTGGAGAGAATAGCGCCAAGTTTTAGATCATTATGTGCTGCGCCTCTAATCTCAAAACTTTCCGTTCCAAAAGATATACGCTTGCGTGGCAGATACTTGTCCAAAGACATTTGTGGTGGCCTAACATGGCTTTGCTCAAAATTAATCAAGTACGATAAAAACGCTAACCCTTCAGAAAACACGCCATCTTCTGTTTCGCGTAAGGTCAGTACTTCCGGCTTGTAGGGATCAAGCGTGGTCATGATATTGGAAACAGCCTCTTTCAGGGCTTTATGGGCTTCAAGCTCGCGCTGATGTTCTAGGTCTCTATCAACTTTAGAGGAAATTGTTTTTAAGATTTCCGAGACCATTCCGATCTTGCTTTGAGCCGGACGTCTGATAATGGTGAGATATTGCTCATTCACAAACATTCTTTTGGTATCAAGATTATCTTGATAATGCTGATCCAGTTTTTTACACCATGCATTTTCAAAATAGCTCTCTTGTTTGTCTTTGATCTCACGTCTAATGGTGTGCTGATATAAACCAAAGCGACTATTTGATATGCCTCTTAGCATGGTCGCACGGATATTTTTCTTTTGATTAAGATCAATCTGGTCTGCGGTCTCAAAAGGCAAGCCATCGAGTTTAATGATTTGGAGAAGATACCCTTCCTTGGTCTTGATGGTGTGGGTATCAACCAATCGTGTATAGGGTATGAAACGCGCAACAGGCTCTTCGCGGGGTGCAAGTTTGCCGTGTTTCATATCTGTTTTTTTACTCGAGCGTAGCATTCCTATACTTTCAAGGTTTATAACTGTTACTTTTCCAATGCACTCTGTTTCTGATGGGCGCGCATTTTGTGAATTTGGTGACATAGATTTTCATCCAGTGCGGTTCTTTTTCTGTTGCGATGTAGGCTGCAATATGTAGCGGAACACATACGCATAGGATGAACAGAAGCTTTCCTGTCAGAGACAAAAAAGCAATCATTCCAATTCCGAAAAGAATAAAGTTGATCCCGAAAAATTCCATCGGCACGCCTAAGACGATTGGGGGTCTGGTCATACCGATGAAGAGGGGATCAATGTCAATTTGATCCTCGTCCATGCTAGTGCGCCTCTATATGCTGCCGGCTACACTATCAACAATCGCAGGTGCGCCGAAGATCAGGATAAGACCACCAATCACAGAAGCAGCCACCGCCCATTGTAATCTCCCAAGCATCCACAAAATCCCGACGCCGCAAACAGCTATAATGCCGATAATACGTGCCCATGTCGTTGTCAGTAAGTCTTGAAGAGCGGTTAGAAAGTTCGTGCCTGAGTCAAACAATGCGTTTTGTGCAAAAGCCTGATCTGGAAGAGCAACAGTCATACACAGTATGCTTAGTAATATTATTGCTCTGAAATTAAAATTGGTTTTATAGTGTTTTTTACGCATAACATCATTTCCCTGCATTAGGTAGAAACACCCCCACATGATGTTTTTACTCGAGTTAATATTTTTAGTAGTGCTATAAAAAATGCACAGAAGGACATTTTTGACAAGAGGAAAAATTATAAAAAGTTGAAATTAAATTTTCTGGAAACATAAAAACATAATGTAACCAATGGTTATAAGATGAAATTTTTTTCAATTTTTTTGTTCGACAGATATCTAAATTATCATATTTAATATACATAAGATATCTGGATAGTGCTTTTTAAAACATGAGATAAGAAATAAGAGCGGATATTTCTTCTTGTATTTTATTAATCGATTATATAGGGGTTAACATTATCGATTGAAATAATCTGCGTTTTGACTTGGAGTATTCTATGCGTAAACTCATATGCTTTTTCGTGCTTTTTGCGAGCATTTTCTTATTGTTTCCAAACTCAATTCAAGCGGCTTCACAAGACGAATGCGCCATATGGCTGTGTTTGCCCGGCGGGTTTCCGGAAGGGTGTAGCGGCGCCTACAAAGCATTTAAACATCGTCTGAAAAAGAAAAAGCCTCCTTTACCTAGTTTTTCATCATGCGCGCTTGACGGAGAAGGGCATTACGAATTGGGATATGAAACATATCATCCTTGCGATGAAGGCTATAGTCTCTTGCTTAAAAATGGCAAAGGACTGTGCGTTAATATGAGTCCTGAATGTACCCAATGGCAGCAAAACCCCGAAGGTGCCTCACCCGCATGTGAGGCAATACAAGCCATAAGAAGAACAAAGCCTAATTTTGTAAAAATGTGGGCAAACGGTGAATATATAGGGCAATTCTGGTACTAAAATATGCTGCGTTTGTTCTGTACATTTTGCATTTATTTTACATGCTTCACATCTATTGCTAAAGCTGATGTTATCGAATTTACATCCTCGGGTTTTACCAAAACGTATTTAGCAAAAGATTATCTTAGTAAGAGCGATACGCATCACATTTCTTTAAGACCATATAAGAAACAGGCAAAATTTAATTCTTACATCGAAATAGCCTCAAAAAAACATGATGTGTCAAAAGCGTTGATAGAAGCAGTGATCCAAGTGGAATCTGCTTATAATCCAAATGCCACTTCTCCCAAAGGGGCTATGGGATTGATGCAGCTTATGCCTGCTACTGCAAGAGAGCTTGGTGTTTCAGATGCTTATAATGCAGAAGAGAATATTGAAGGCGGCGTTAAATATTTACGATATCTTTTAAATGCTTATGAAGGAGAAACGCGTCTTGCTTTAGCGGCTTATAATGCCGGGGAAGGAGCAGTGAATAAGTATCAGGGCATCCCGCCTTACAAAGAAACTCAAAACTATGTTCGAAAAATTGAGCAGCTTCTTGATAGATCAATTCAAGATCAAAAAGAGTAATATACAGGCTTGAATACGGTATTGATTATTTCCGCATCGGCACTCCTCAAGAGCAAAGCCCACACCAAGCCCATATATACCAGCGTTAATTTAGCAGTATTATCAGCACATCACTACTAAAAACCTCTCCATCAAATAAATGATGAAGAGGCCTTTCCGTGTGTGGGGAACTGTGGGGGCAGGGGCGTTGCTTATTTTATGAAGCTTTTAAGTACGGGGCCTCTAAGTATTCGCGCTGCTTTTTAATTCTTTCAGTAATTTTTTTGCTTACTAAATTTATCGCTTGGATTTCACTATCATGCATTGTTTTATGATTTTGCGACATATCACGCAAATAATCTAGCCTATCTTCTATAAATTGAAAATCACGTTCCATTTCAAATTGCTCACGTTCTTGTGGTGACATTGTTTTATACTCCTCAATACTTACTTTAAATTCTTAAAGGCGCCCCCTGCCAGATAGAAGCAGGGGGCATGGCTTTAAGAGCCAGTTTTATCGAGATCAAATCCCGATACAAGAGCATCTGCCGTTTTTTTCATATCACGGTGTATGCCCTGACTAAGGTCAATAAACGCATCGTACGATTTAGCCTTAATCAAAGTTCTTGTTTCAGCGCTCAGTCGGTCGGTTTCGACGTTCCTCATATGCTGTCTCAAGATACAGTCATTGATCCATCTTCTCATGGATTCTGCTTCATCCTTCATGGAATGAACGATATCTCTAGCTTCGTCCCCCACTTCGGGTAAAGCATTCAATGCCTGCTTTACTCTATCACTTCTCATGTAAGTCTCCTTTCAAGAGGTCGTGATTAGTAACACATCCAACCCATAGGATGTGCCTGAGAGCAATTTCTTTGACATATATCCATAAGTATGATATCTGTCTTATGTTAACTGTAATAACTGCTCTCAGGTGAGATGCTCACTTCTGTGTGTATGGGAGGTTAGACTATATTTACGGCTTGTAGGGGAGTACAATCATAATACAGTCTATAAGCAAGCACCTCACCGGAGTTCAGCTTTCTTAATATTTTTTCTTTTGGAGAACATTTGTTTTATGGCGCTATCCAACTTGCGTCATAAAACTTTTATTTTTTTAGGGATAGTTTTCTTCTTATCCCACACACGTTTTTTTCGTTCTCCACACACGTATAATTTTTAATCTTGAATAGGGTTATATATTATTTATGAAAACACCGTCAAGAAAATAATGTTAAAAATAATAAAAAACTTGCATTTTTAACATTACTTGTTTTAAAAACTTCAAATAATATATTTTTTGTGTACTTTAGTGATAATTTTATGCAAAAAGAGTGGTCTTTACTTAAACGAAAAATGTTGTAATTTATAAAAAATTGATATTACTGACACGGAAATGCCATGAAAATTACACACCACCAGATAAGTGCAGCCATTTCATTGCTGGGTATGACGAAAAAAGATATTGCGGATGGCCTGCAAAAGTCTCAAACAACAGTGAATGCTATAGCTAATGGCCAAATAACAAAGGGAAAGAGTAAGACAGAGATTATAGAATATTTGGAAAATCTAGACATAGAGTTTGTTGATGGAGGAGTAAGAAGGAATCCAAGGTTAATAACGGAATATGAAGGCAATGATTGCTACATTGAGTTTTTAGATGACATTATTTCTGAAAAGCCGAAGGAGGTTTTATTCAGCGGTTCTGATGAATCATTATCTCCTTCTACAGTAATTGAGAAAAATAAAAATATGGCGAATATAGGTATTAAGATGCGATCTCTTATAAAAAATGGAGATACATATGTAATGGGAGATTTGGGTTCTTATAGATGGATGCCTGAAGGCATGTTTGTTGAGGGAGATATAAAAATTATATATGGGGATTATACGGCCTATTCAATAAGCCGCCCCGGTGAAACTCAGGCATATAAAGTTGTTAAATTTAAGCATCAATACATGGCTGAAGATAATCGCCGACACTTTAATCTCATATGGGATAGTGCTGATGGACCTAAACTCTCAACGAGCGAGATCCGGTATGCTTAAAGCCTCATTTAAAAATTCAGCAATTCATCTAGCAGAATATGATACATTCATACTAGGTATCTCTATGAATACGACTTCTCACAGTGGCCAGGCGCTAGGAAAAATCGTAGAGTTAATTAATAGCCGAGAACATAAAAAAGATATTATTAATGTAGGAGATGCCCTTTACCGTTTTACTTATATGGCGCAAGGAATGAGCGAAGAAGAAGCTACTGCAGAGGCTTTGAAGTTAGGCGACGATTGGATTGCGCAAAATATATCTATTCTAGAAGGTCTGGAATCCGATTGGAAAATACTGCGTTGGAGTAGTTTTTTAGAAGATCCTCGTTTTAATGGTTATTATGATCAGTTTGCTAAGGCATACGAGGAATCCGATTTACTGAGGTCAGCGATTGCAAGAGATATTCGAGGGTTTTACGCTAGGACTAGAGGCTCAGAATATCGTCCTACTGACTTGGAAATTGAATGTAGTACCAGATTTTTTATTGAGGAACTTGCTGTTTATGCTATTCAATTTGAAGATTACCCATCCGCACAAATTTACGCAGGCAGAGAACTAGAGTCTTCCAAGCTTGCTCGTTTAGGCAGAATACCTAATGTACCGCAGGGCACACAAAATTGTAGGTTTTTTCGTGTGAACATTTACGATGTGCCTGCAAACGAAAATGTACCTCAGTAGTTATTTAAAATTAGCTTTTTAAACGGAGAAGTGCTTTTTTGGCTGACGGTCCTTTCGGCGATCGTATTGTTCTGGTAGCTGCTGCCTTTTACGTTCGTAGTGCAATGTCAGTATTACTACAGCTAATTGCAGAGTAATTGCCACAGAATTCCAAAGCACAAACATCCAAGCTTCATGCAATATAGCGTATACTGACCATAAAGACATGCCAATTATCATCATCGTGTAATGCAGAAGCGAAATACTCTCACCTCCTTTATATCGGATAATTTTTCTTGCCTGTGCTATACCTGACAAGGAAAAAATTAAACCTGCAATGAAGCCTATATAGTCAACATATTCTATCATCGGAAAATGATGATCTAAGAAAACTATAAAAGCAAGCAACAATCCTTGAAAATAAGTGATTTTTTTCTTGCAAAAACTAAATATAATTAGTATATGGCTAATTAATATTAGTTTTAGGCATCACCCTTTAAGGATGCGTGTGTGCTAAACGAGGAAACGTTTAACGGCGTTTCTGCGCACCCTTTCTTGTGCCTAAAGCAAAGCCCTAAGAATAAACCCCCACACATAGGTTTTCTCTTGGGCAATTTCGTCGCCCTGATTGCTGGCCACACACGGCAGTCAGGGCGACACTTTAACTTTGCAGGGGAGAGAAAGATATTGCGTAACTGTGAGTGTAAACGAAGGTATAGAGTTGATGGCGTTATCAGATATAAGGCCAACGGAAGAAATAATTGAAAGCCATTTAGAGGCGATTAAAGCCTCTATAAAAAGCGGCGGGTATATAACAACAGCGCTTTGTGTTGAAGAGGACACGGGTGTCTTGATGGATGGTCATCATCGCTTTAGAGCATTGCAGGCATTGGGCTATACATATGCTCCTGTCTTGCGCTTGAGCTATGATGACGTCGAAGTGATTAATAATTTGCAGGGTCGCAAAATGGACCCGCAAGAAATTATTGATCGTGGCATGGAGGGGCTTCTCTACCCTCCCAAAACCACCAAGCATATATTTTCCATGGACTTATCATGTTATATTCCTCTCACCAGTTTGGGAGCCGATGGCCCTCCAGATGCGCGTATCCACTTTGATTTAATTTAGCAGAAATGAGAGAAAAAATGACATACAAGATCGTAATAATTGGTGCCTCCGGCAGAATGGGGCAAACAGCAGAAGAAGCTCTTGGCGCTTCTGAAAACTTTAATATTGTTGGACGTGTTGGACGGCAGGATGATCTAGAAGAGATTCTGAAAGAAACAAAGCCGGATGTTGCAATAGAACTGACAGACCATACTAGCGTTTTATCAAACAGCCAAACCATCATTAAGCATGGTGTGCGGCCTGTTATCGGAGCCAGCGGCCTGAAACAAGATGATATTGAACAATTAGCGAAAGACTGTAAAGTGCAAGATATTGGCGGTGCTGTGATACCGAACTTTTCTATTGCATCGGCTATTGCCAATTCAATGGTTGGAAGACTGTCGCAGTATTTTGATGATATATCGATTGTTGAATTTCACCATGCAGCCAAAAAAGACAAGCCTTCAGGAACCGCACGATACGTTGCAGAAATTTCCGGCATTCCAGAAAAAGAAATTGCGTCTATCCGTTCCGATGGATATCTCGCAAAACAGCAAGTCTATATTTCCGGCGTTGGAGAACGACTTGTGATCGATCACGAGAGCTTTAACCGTGACAGCTTTAAGAAAGGCATCCTCATCGTTTGTGAAAAAGTGATGGAATTTGATGAACTGAAACTAGGACTGGAGAGTATTATATGACTGAGAAACCAAAAAATATCGTGTTAGGTGCCGGAGTAATTGGCAGTGCCGTTGCCTATGAATTATCAAAACAAGGGCATGACACGCTTGTTATTGAGAAGCGGCCAGAACCAGGCAAAGGCACATCAAGGGCAGCGGGTGGTGTGTTCATGTATAACAAAAGCATTCCACGCTCGGATGAATGGCATGCGATGGCCTCACAAGCGATGGCGCATCACAGACGCCTTGATGGTGAGCTTGGCCACAAATTGAAGTGGAATTGGGTCGGACGTGCTGAAATCGCGCATAAACCAGATGATATCGAAGCTATCAGAGCAAAATACGAGTTAGAGCGCGAAAACGGTGTTGATGCCCAATGGCTATCGCCGGATGATGCGGCGCAGATGTTTTCACTCCGCCATGCTTTTGCCTATGCCAGCGGTGGCGGGTTTGAGGGATATATCAATAAAAATGAAGGTTGGGTCAATCCGATTGAACTCTGCGCAACGCTGCGTGAAGCGAGCGAAGAGAACGGTGCCAGATTTAGTTTTGATACGACGATCGAGCGCGTTAGCTTTTCCAATGGTCAGGCCTTTGTCCATGTCGAAGGAGGCGAAGTCTATCAAGCTGATAATGTGATTGTTGCACTTGGCCCCGATTTATCATCGATCAATATTGAGGGTGTTGATGCGCCAGTTGTAACGCCCGTTAAAGGGCAATCCTTGTTAATGCGTGATGTCAAAACAGATTTTGATGCTGTCCTATATGCGAACGGGATTTGGTGCGTGCCAAGGCCGCAAGGCTTGTTCTTAGGCGCGACACTTGAAGAAGGTCAGACTCAGGAAGGTAATACAATCAAAACAGCAACACTGCTGAATAATTTGATTGAGTTGTTTCCAGAGCTGGCAGATCACCCTCTTGAAGAGTTGGAATATTACTATGGCTTCAGACCGAAGCTGGACGGTGAAATTCCTCTCATTCAAAGAGATGAAAATAATCCGAATATAGTCTGGGCAATCGGACAGCAAAATAACGGTGTTTTAATGGCACCTTATACAGCGGCGCGTGTCGCACAAGAGATTGGGTAAAACCAAAAAACGGGAGGTTTTTCAAACTTAGCAGGGGAGAGAAAAGAGACTGCGTAAATGAATGCGGGAACGTTAATTGATGAAATCGGTAATACGCCGATTATATCAGGTGGAAGTACATTACTAAGTCAGGAATTCAACAGTGCCAGCTTTTATTTTAAGGTTGAGTATCTAAATCCAGCTTTGAGTATCAAAGACAGAACAGCTTTAGGGTTGGTTCTTGCCGCCGAAAAAAGAGGCTTGCTCAAGAAAGGTGATACGATTGTTGAATCGTCATCCGGTAATCTGGGGCATGCGATGGCGATGATTTGTGCGATTAAGGGATACAAATTTATTTGTGTACTTGATCCCAAAACACCACAAAGCAATATCAACACGCTCAAAGCCTTTGGTGCCGGAGTGGATTTGGTGATGGAGCCGGATGAGACCGGAAGCTATCAAACCAAACGCATAGCAAGAGCGAAGGAAATTGCTGCATCTAGACCGAACACATTAAATCTGGATCAATATAACAACAGAGACGCGATAGATTATCACGCCGCGACGACCGGCCCTGAGATATATGGACAGCTTCCGGATGTAGATGTTATTTTTGGCAGCTTGAGCACAGGAAGCCATTTATCCGGCATTGCTAAGTATTTCAAAGAACATCATGAAGGCGTCAAAATTGTTGGTGTTGAACCTGCCGGAAGCGTGATCAGCGGAGGAGAATATAAACCATTTCTGCAAAATGGAACGGGCTTGAGCTTTTCTCCAAAAAACTTTGATCCAGGCTATGTTGATTATGTTGTCAAAGTCTCTGACATAGATGCTTTTAAAACATGCAGAGCCATAGCCAGAGAAAAAGGATTGTTCATTGGCGGTTCATCCGGTGCATTGATATCAGCAATGGCAAATTACGCCAACGAACATGATGGTGAAGAACCGCAAAAAATTCTTGGTATTTTGCCTGATAATGGCGTGAAATACACAACAACCGTCTACGATGACGATTGGATGGAAGAAAACGGATTATCTTGAATAATCTGTTTTCAGGTTGTCCGCTTCATTCTATATTCATGTGATACTCATAAGGGGAAAATATGAATGTTGGTGTTGTAGGCTGTAACGGAAAGATGGGAAGGCTTCTGATTGAAGCCCTTCTCAGCGATGAGTGGCAAAAGCAAGGTCTTGTTTTAAGTGGTGGATCTGCTCAGACAGTCGAGAGTGAAACCCTAAATTGTTTTATGACAGAAAATGAAGAAGAGCTATTTGAACGCTCTGATGTCATCATTGATTTCACTCTTCCGCAAGGCACGGCAACACATGCGAAACTTGCCAAAAAACACAACACAAACCTGATTGTAGGAACAACCGGACTTTCAGAAAACGATTTTAATGATCTTAAAGATGCCGCAAAAGATGTTGCCGTTGTTTATTCATCTATGATGAGTCCGGCTTTTAATTTAATGCAGCATTTTGTCGAGTTTGTTTCGTACCGCTTAGGAGAAGATTGGGATATCGAACTGTGCGATATACAATCTAGATATGAAGTAAATGCGCCGACAGATAAAATGAAGGCTTTGGGAAAAGCTGCTGCAAACGGTCGCAGCAAGGCTTTAAGCAAGGTCGCGGAATATAACCGATGTGGTCATACTGGCGTAAGGGAGGGTGGCAAGATCGGCATTACAGCAATACGAGGAGGGGATACTCCAGGCACCTATCATGCGATGTTTCTGACGCAAGGAGAGTATGTCGAAATGAAGCACACCACTACCAACTACAAAACATGTGCAAAAGGTGCGCTTCTGGCCGCAATTTGGGCAAAAGACAAAGATCCCGGCTTTTACTCCATGCGTGATGTTATTGGGTTGTGATAATTATTCGTCTTCCATGGATTTCATAATATGAATAACATTATCAGATTCAAACTTTTCTTCGCCTTCCGATGCGATCATACAAAGTAACGCAACAGTTTCGGCCACTTGTTTCCCTGAAAACTTCTTTTTCTGTCTATTGACGCGATTAATGAGCTGTTCAACTGCTTTGACGACTGTATATAAGTCTGTATGTGTTTTCTTGAGGTTGGCTTCAGACATCACATCAGTTTTACCACTGGCCATAGATCCTTCCCCAATAGTGAGCCAGATGTAAGGTACATTCAGCACTTTTGCAATTTCATGCGCGGTGTCAATGGCAGGCAGGGTAGTGTTGTCGAGATATTTGTATATCGTCACGTCACTTTTACCGATGGTTTTACAGAGCTTCATAACACTTATGCTCTCTTTATCCATTGCAACTCTGAGCCGTTCACCAAATGTTTTTTGGTCGCCAACATGCTTTTGAATTTTTTTACTTTTCATTGTGGACACTCAATATCGTTTATTGTATAAACTAATAATAGTTAGTTAATAACTAATTATTATTAGCATTACTTTAGCATGCTCGTACTTTTGCGTTCATGCTTATGGTCAATTATGCCTCCGCTGTTATGGAGAACACCTGTCATTAAATCGATATTGGGCTGAAATAACAAGAAAAAAGATAGGAAATACGCCATGATAGCGGCAGAACCACCATTTTCTTCTTTGATGCAGATGTGTTTAAAAATCATAGAAATCGAGCAAAATGAAGAAGCATATAAATCTCTTTTTGGATCGATCGTGGCTAGAAACTGGCATATATATTTTACAACCAGTGAGAATACTGAAGGCAAGCATGCTTATATAGCCGGTCTATCTGCAGCAGCAAAATTAAAAGCTACTACAGGCAACAAAAAGCTTTCCAATACAACACTGACTGCTCTTCTAGGAACGGATATGTATTTTAAGGAACTTGGTAATGCCTGGGACTTTTTTAAATGTAAAGCCTTCGATGAATTCAAATACAGAGTAGATGTTGTTTATGCAATCTACTGTGAAGAAAGAAGCGGGTAGATAAATGAATGATATTACAAAAGAAATGTTAGATGAAATGCAGGGTTCTGACAGCATTATTGGAAAAATACTGCGTGAAAAACGACTGGCAGAAAAGCTATCAGAACAGGATGTAGCAAGATTTTTAGGCTGGTCTGTTGATGAGTATAAATTGCTTGAAAGTGGAAGAACCAGCATAGCAATTACCACGCTTTGCCAGCTTTTGCCTGTTATGAATCTTAATGTCGATGATTTTTATAAATCATGGCAAGAAGGCTTAAAGGCTATCTCTATGGAAGAAGAATTAATTGCCTTTTTTAGAAAAATTAGCTCAGAAGATGATAAAAAACGCATTATTAGTGCAGCAGAGCTATTAAGTGAAGGGCAGATTGAGGAAAAACATAATTCGGTTTTACTTAGTAAGTGTGATGGTGAGATATTATAAAATATATGAAAACGTTCTACAAAAAAGAAGTTTTTTGGCTGCCAACATGCTTATTGTTCTAAATATTGGGCTTTATGAAGTTTAAAATAATTTCTTGCAAAAAACACTAAATATTATGTATAAAGCCGCCTATGGTTAAGCTCAAAATGAGTGTAATCCGTGAACTGAGTAAACTTTCTGAGTGTGCTATGAGTAAAACATTTGACGAAATTGCCCAAAAGGCTGAAAAAATTCTATCTGAATACAGCGCTTTAACTGGCAGACTTGAGTTTTCCCAGCCGGGAGATACATGGATTGCTAGAAATATTGCAATCTTCTCAGACCAACTAAGGCGTCTTGCAAAAACAGCAAGAGAAAGCAATTTGCTTGATGCTTTTGAAGCGGACGCAAAACCACATCCATATGATCACAAGCGTATTTTGGAAGCTACCGGATGGAATGATAGCTCAGCACCAGTGTTGATTAAAAAATGGAGAAGAAATCCAGAAGAACACCCGTATACATCTGTTCCAGATGAATTGAGAAAAGAGATTTTCGATTATTTCTTCCGTCATGACGTGCATGGCGAGTTGGAAAATGATGACATTATGCTTTTAAGCCGAGGCATTAATGACCCTGAATACTTCAGGCCACCAACAATTGTGAATATTGCACTCGACGTTGCCAGTAAAAACGGTTGGTTTGGGTATTCCGACTCTTTAGGCCATGAAGACACGAGAGAGGCCATAGCAGCTCTAGAGAGAGTAAGAAGAGGCCAGAATAGTATAACGGCTCATAATGCTGCAGTAGTGCAGGGAGGAACAGCTGGATTACATGCTGTACTCTCAATGTTATGCCGCATGGACGATAAAGAAGGGTGTGTTCTAGCAGCACCTACATATGCGCCGATTTTGGATGACGTATCACATCATTTTAAGCCTCACATCTTAGAACTGTCCGACGATTATGAAGCTGATTTTGATAAGTTGAGAGAAATAGTTGAAACGGAAAATATTGCTGCAGTTCTCATTAGTATTCCTCATAATCCTAACGGATTTAGAAATTTTGATGATCATTTAGATCAGCTACACGAAGTTTGTTTTAAAAATGGTGTGTTTTTAATTTGTGATGAAATCATTTTTGATGAGCAAATGAGCCCGGCCATTAATCCTATTGATTATCCCAATCTTATTGTCATCTCATCCTATTCTAAAAGCTACAGCATTGCAGGGCTTAAACTTGGTCATATTTTGGCAAGGCAAGATTTTTTAAATGATTTTTATCGCCATGCAAGTACGACCTACGGCTCTCCACCTTCTTTCTTATATTTGACTGCAACATGTGTTGCCTCAATGGAAAGATATGCTAGAGATGGAACAGACCCTAATCTGCCAGAAGTTGTTACAAGCCAATTCTCTGATCCTGATTTAATCCTAGAAGACTTTATGCTTTGGAGAAGACTGGGGGCGGTTTACCGTGACTTTCAAAATTTGGTTGTTCAAGCCTGCACTGAAAAGTTAGGACATACAGGCGTTGAGCAAGTAATGGGCTTGGACGATCCATCCTCGAATATTGTTCTTAGAGTTAAAGGTCGGGAACCTGCATACCGGACGAGCATGGACATTATTGCTGCAAGAAATGTTTCTGTTATGCCTATTGAATGTTTTTCTCCTACCCATGAGTGGCCACGCGACCTTCGTGTTACTATTGCTGTGGAGCCCGAGGAATTGGTTTTAGGATACCCCCAATTAATCGCTGGCGTTGATGATATTGTTGCAATGGAAACAAAAGCACAATGGGCGCATAAAGATGATTTACCTTGGTTGGAAGCGTTGGGGCTAACGGGCAAAGTTAAAGGTATCAACGTATGGGGACGAGCAAACAGAATCCAAGAAAGACTGTCTCAAATCTTTAAGTTTGCCGGAAAATCCTCTGTTTCAGAGTCCTTAAGGCGTGTGTCAACATATATGAGCTTAAGACAAGTATGGTCATCAATAAAAGGCGAACAAAGACAAGCGCTCATCAGCGATTTGACAGGACGGAATGATACCGATACGCCTGTTAAATGGAGTGAATTAATTGAGTACTTTTTAGATCGTCCAGGTCGCCTAACAGACTTACCCGAAATGCCTGACGACATCAAATTGATGCTTATTAGATTGTCAGATGACCCAAAAAAAATTAAGGAGAATTCTCCGGAATTACAAGCTGTTTCTCTTGCAGAACGCTTTCAAGGTATTTCCTTATCTGGCCAAGATTTAAAAATCATTCGTGATAATCTAAGGCTTTTCGATCGAGAACAAGATTATGATGCTCTTGTTCAATCAATAGAACAATTAAGAGCAATTGAAGTATAGGGTTAGTCTATGGAGCCAAGAGTAGTGCCAAAAAGAAAACAAGAGCTTTTTCAGCCCGGAACCATTCTTAAAAAAGATGGTTACATTAGAATACTTCATTATCAACGTTTGCCTGAACAAAACAGAAGAAATTTGCTCGAAATATTTAATGCGCTCAATGTTGATCCTGAACAGGCAATAGCTGAATTTGGTGATGACATCGAATTTGCTGAAGGTGATCTTCCGATACCGGATATTGGCCGCGCGGTTAAAACGGGCGTACTGGACTTGGATAAAATTCGTCAAAAATATCAGCGCGTTCCGATTGATTTTGACACTTTGCTTGAGAAAGCTAAGCGTTTTGCGGACTTCCTAGAAGAAAACACAGATCGCATTCGTGAAGCATTAAAACACTATGAAACTCACAACGTTGTGCTTGATGAAATAAGGCGTTCGGCAGAACACTTGAGAAATCTAGATAAAAATCGCGAATATTTCGAATATCAAGCACCTGCAATTGCAACCTTTATGCCTTTAAATCAACCGTTATATGCGCTTGTATGTTTCGGCATTGTTCCTGCGATGATGTGTAAGGAAGCACATATACGTCCACCAACATTTGCTCATCAAACATTTAGAGCTTTAGAAGAAGTTTTAAACCTTGAAGAATGGTTTAATAATGCTCACATCACTTATGAAGATAGAGATGATTTCGTAAATAGAACTAAAAAGTTTGTTGAAGGTGTTATCTTTATTGGCTCGCCTGAAAATACCGCAAAAGTTCGCAGACTATATCCAAGTGAAATTTTATTTTTAGCAAACGGCTCAGGACATAATCCTGTAGTTATTGGTAAAGGAGCTGATATTGATGCTGCTGTAAAAAGTGTTATGAATGTGACCCTTTATAACCAAGGTCAAGATTGTTGTGGTCCAAATACCATTCTGGTCGATCAATCTGTATCTGATGAATTTATGAAGTGCTTACTTGAGAGAATTAAAGGTGTTGAGCATCTTGTCGGCTCTTCAGAAGATGATCGTAATATCGTTGGACCAAATACGGATAGAACCCATACAATCACTATTGCAGAAGCTTTTGTGCGAGCAGCACGTCATCATATTTATGGCGGTGATCTTAATCCAGCAACTGGTTTGATTAGGCCGACTGTATTTTTAAAACCGCTATCAGAAGGTGCAAATTATGATGAATTCTTTGCCCCTGTATTTCATGTTCAGCCCTATAAAGATGAGGATGAGCTGCGCAGATATTTCTTAACAGATGAATATCGTCGAAATGCAATGTATATAACTGTTTATGGTGAGTTTGGCTTAGTAGGCGAACTGATAGAAGCTGGACTACATGAAGAAGGAAATATTATTATAGAGTCTGACCTGCATGTCCATGAACAAGGTTTCAAACCCTATGGTGGATTAGGCATCGATGCATCCTGTATTTATTTCCAAGGAAGAAGAAAGCCGAGTGGCATTTTGCCACAACGGGAAATTCATACCTACTTAATTCAAAAAACAAAAATAGAGGGAGGCGATGATGAACAACCACAGCCCCAGTAAAATTACACCTGAAATTGTCACTAATGTTGAGAAAGAATTTCAAGAAGCTGTAACGCGTATTTTTGGAGACAATTTACACTTTGCGTTTATATTTGGCGGCATCGCAAAAGGATATGCCAAAGATTTTAGCCATGATGTGGACATGTTCGTTTGTTTAAACGAAGCGAATGCAGGTCAAGAAAGCGCTTTCAGAGCCTTTTACTTTGAATTGCATGAAAGGTATGGTTTCGCTCCCGACCCCACTGATCCTGGAGAAATAGCAACTATTGAAAAATTAAGACGACATCTTGATCTTTTGAATAGAACCAAAATAAGATTAACCATAGAGGGTTATGACGAGTACGAAGCAATCGTTTGGGGAGATATGTTTGCAGGTAAAGTTACTGCAGAAACGGGTGATTTAGATGCTTTGGCAGAAGTGCAAACAGAGTGTTCTGATTATCCTGCCCAATGGAGACAAGATATTCTGGATGCTATTGATCCAGCTGTTTTAGAAAGCGAAAAAGATGCTCTAGAAACCATTAACATCACGCTTTTATTCGAGAGATTTGTTACTTATCTGAAACGTAAAGATGTGCCTCCAACTACACCAGAGCCGAATGTCTTGGACATGTAGGGCAAAAAAGCATGGATGATAATTCTTATCTAACTGACAAATTTAATACCCCTTGGCCGCTCGTACCATTAGAAGCGCCAGATCATTACACCCATGCCAAAGGCATATACTTATACAAAAGCGATGGGCAAAGAGTTCTGGATGGCGCCTCCGGCGCAGTTGTTGCAAACATTGGACATGGACGTAAACAAATAGCGGATGTTGCAGGCCATACTCTTGAAACTCTGACATATGTTCATCCAGAGGATTCAACACCTCAGAGGTTAACCTTGATTGAAAGGCTACGTGAAAAATGGCTGCCAGATAACTTTTCGCGCATGATGTTTACTAATGGTGGTGGAGAGGCAATTGAAGCAGCTATAAAAGCAGTTATTCACTATCACGAAGCCAAGGGCCACGATGAAAAAAAAGTGATTTTGGCTCAGGATATTGCTTATCATGGCGCAACGTATCTTTCTTATTCTTTATCCAGCACACATGCGTTTTACCCAGAAATTAGAGACTTTTTAAAACCATTTCCGCGTATTCCCGTCTGCCGCAGAGTTAGTTTAGAAGAAGCGTGGGATAATTTTGTTGCTGCAGTTGAGAGTGTAGGCTCTGATAAAATCTCAGCGATTTTTGCGGAGCCAATTGTGGGATCAAGTGGCGGCGTTATTGTGCCACCAGATGAATATTGGGGCAAAGTCAAGGAATACTGCAAAGAGCATGATATTCTACTCGTATTTGATGAAATAATGACAGGGTTTGGTAGAACAGGTGCAAACTTTGCCTTTGAACATTGGAATACTGGACCAGATATATTGGTTGCTGGGAAAGGCTTAGGATGCGGTTATGCTCCTGTATGCGGAATGTATTTATCAGATTCCGTTGCAGAAATACTGGTCAAAGCAGGCAGATTTATTATGAGTCCTACTTACGGCGCACATAATATGTCCTGTGCTGTTGCAAATGAAGCTTTGACTGTCATAGAAGAAGAAAACCTACTTCAGAATGTACGAAAAGTAGGCACGTATTTAGGTGAACAGCTTCAGCAAATTGAAGGTTTGGATTTAGTCGCCGAGGTAAGAGGAAAAGGTCTGTTTTGGGGCGTTGAGATAGCACAAGCGGAACAGCATGATAATCAGAGAACCGTTTCTGAGATTGCATCTCGGATGCTCCAACGTGGTATTTATCTCTATACTGCAGGCAGAGGAACAGATTATCCAGCAGTTATGATTGCCCCTCCCTTCATAATAACCGAGCAAGAAATTGATTTTATAGTTACAAATTTAAACCAAGTGATTACTGAGCTATCCGCAGAGCTTGGTATTACGCCAGATGAAAGGCCAGAACCATGATCACTGATACAGACCTCATAGGCAAAACAGCCGTTATTACAGGAAGCACACAAGGCATCGGATACGAAACTGCAAAGCTTCTATTGCAACAGGGGTGTTCCGTCGTAATAAACGGGCGCAATAGTGAGAGATGTGAGCGCGTTGCAAGTGAGTTACAAGAATTTGCGACCCATGAGGCTGAAGTAATATCTATAGCGGCAGATATTTCAACAGAAACAGATTGCAGAGCTTTTTTTGAACAAGCGCAAGGAGCTTTCCCAAAAATCGATATTTTAATGCTCAATGCGGCCTACGATCCACCATATGCAGGATCAATAGAAGCTATTCCTGAAGAACAAATAGATCAAACAATTCAGACAAACATCAAATCACAAATTACGCTCTCACAATTATTTTTGCCTGAAATGGCACAAAACAAAGATGGAGTTGTAATATTAACAGGCAGTGCCGCTAGTCAGAGGGGGTCGAACAGATATGCAGTCTATGCGATGTCTAAGGCAGCATTATCACATCTAACAATGAGTTTGGCAGCAGAATACGGCCCTCACAATATTCGCGTAAATTGTCTTGCTCCATCCGTTATAAGAACAGAATTCACGAAAGCGATGTGGGGCGATCCTGCCAAACACACTAGTCTTTCTAACTCTTATCCTCTCAGACGCATCGGAGAGCCAGAAGAAATCGCGGCAATGGCTGTTGCCTTATGCGGTAAAGCCGGAAACTGGATGACCGGTCAAACTTTAGTTATTGACGGAGGGCAGATGGCTGCTGTTGGATGTCACTACGATATGTAATAGGTGGATGAAAAATGATTACTGATATTCTATTTGATAATGACGGCGTTCTTGTAAACACAGAGCCTCTGTTTTACGAAGCGAGCAAAGCGGTTTTATCCAGCGTTGGTATAGACTTATCATGGGATGACTTTGAAGAGTTATCGCTTGTTCAGGGGCAAAATATTGTTCGTGTTATGGCTGCTGATCGAATAGATGAACAAGGCGTTGCCGTGCTTTTAACCAGAAGAGACCAGTTATATCAAGCATCTTTGTCACAGGCAGACTTATCCAACCCTGATATTAAAGATGCCGTTGTAAAATTAAGCGCAAAATTTCGGTTATCTATTGTGACAGGCTCTTTAAGAGCGCATTTTGAAACTGTCCATAAAAATACTGGGTTATTAAGTCACTTTCATACTGTGGTTACAGACGAAGATTTTGAGCAACCTAAGCCTCACCCCGATCCTTATCTCATAGCACTACAGAGGTTAAATGTTCGTCCAGAGAATTGTATCGCCATCGAAGACTCAGAGAGGGGTTTACGATCCAGTACATCCGCTGGAATAAGAACGGTTATGATTGGAAAATTTAGAAGTCCAATCAAGGGTGCCGCAGCAATATGTGAAACACCAGATCGGCTGTATGACCAGATAATGCTTCTATCATCTAGCACTAATCCAGAGCCTGAACCTTAATTTATCAAACTGCGTTGGTTTTAACGTGATCTAATATACGTTTTGCTACTTCAGCAGGCGTTAGAGACGTAATATCCATTTCAAAAAGATAATCATTTTCTGGCTGTAAGACTTTTTCGTTTTCATGATAATGCAGGGCGGCTTCAGCGCAGACTTCTTTCAATCGTAATGCTCGATCTTTTGAAACAATCCGCCTTTGTAATTCTGGTGCCGAACACGACAAAATAACAGGTACAAATTTACTTTCGCGCGCGCAGGCCATGTTCTCAATTTTTTTATAAAACGCATGATCCTCTTCATTGTCATCAAACAAAGCGTTTGTGAGTACAAAATTATACTCCTTCGGTGAGACATAAACCATCGTATCCAACACTGCATCCCATATTTGCTCAACATTATCCCATATACGCGATGGCAGCTTAGTCTTTCCATCAAGTTCTACGAGGCTAAAAACGGGATTATTGATGAGGTGATTATCTACGATGATAAAGTTTTCAAGCGCAGCAATCTCTTTGGCAATTGTATATTTGCCAGTGCCTGGGAAGCCAATAAGATAAATAATTGTGTTTTTCATGTTACATGAAGCTTATAATTTAAATTCCAATAAGTATTTACAAGATATTTTAAAGGTAGTTTTAAGTAAATGTCTATAATTTCTAGCCTTCATTTGCAAAAATCTGTCTTCGCGTTTGGGGATAGACAGTGCCATTTCCGTAATAATTGCGTGATAATATAACTTCTCTAATGAGGAATTTGTCAATTATTTTCTATAACACATGCTTTGAGTGTGTGTTATAGCATTGATATTATTATCAATATAGGCATTATTTTTCGTAAGATATATTATCACCCAAATAGACGTGGC
>WGNT01000131.1 GCA_016124425.1 Cytophagales bacterium | reverse complement strand
TTTTGGTGACGCTGACACTAATGAAGGCATATATTTTAAAACGAGTATAGGTCCGGTGGATGTGATTATGCTGGACAACCGCTTTTTTCGGGATAAAGAAACGGGAGCATTTCTCGGAGAAGGTCAGATGGACTGGTTGGAGAAGCAGTTACTGGAATCTACAGGGGAATTTATTATCCTTTCCTGCGGCACCATGTGGAGTGATTATGTTTCCAATGGAAAGGATTCCTGGGGTGTCTGGGATCCGGAAGGAAGGGAAAGAATTTTTCAACTGATCGAGAAGCATAGGATTCCTGGAGTGCTGCTTATCTCGGGTGATCGACACGGTGCCCGTGGATTTACCATTCCCAGGGAATCGGGGTATTCGTTTTACGAATTCGAGCCTGCCAGCTTAGGGGGCCGCCATGGACCCTCTGCTACGAACCCGGATTGGGAGACGCAGTTATTCGGATTTGACAATACCTATGCTTTTGGCGAATTTACTTTTGACACCCAGTTAGATGATCCGGAAGTGACATTTCGGTTAATTCGGGAGGATGGGGAAATTTTATATACACTGGTGTTGAGAAGGAGTGAGTTGACACCTTTAAAATGATATATGCTTCGCGATATTGAAATGATATATGCTTCGCGATATAGATAGATACCTGCCAGCCGGTAGGCGGGTATGCCTTCGGCGATATAGAAATGATATATGCGTTGCGATATGTTTTGAAATAAGCCTACGGCGAAACTGAATTGAAATATGCTTCGCGAAATAAATAGAAATACGCCTTCGGCGAAAGATTGGGTTACGTGCGGTAAAGAGGATTTTTTTGAAAAGAATCATTTTCTGGCGAATTTGATCTGGGTCTATGTTGACCTTTGGGGTTTTCCCAACCCCTAAGGTCTTTTGAAGCACTTTTCGAAAAGGTTTTTTGCCACATAGTTCACTGTAGTTCACATAGAGGTTTTTAAGTAGGGTTCGGTTTGCGGCATCTGACCTTTGGGGTTTTCCCAACCCCGAAGGTCTTTCGAAGCACTTCTCGAAAAGGTTTTTTGCCACATAGTTCTCAATAGGAGTTCACATAGAGCTTTTTAAGTAAGGATGGTTTGCGGCATCTGACCTTTGGGGTTTTCCCAAACCCCGAAGGTCTTTCGAGGCACGTCTCGATAGGATTTTTTTCCACATAGTAACATAGTACACATAGAAATTCTACAGGATGATTGATTGAAAGTGTGACTTTTAAATTTTTAATTCCAAAATCATTTAAGAATTTAGTTTTAAATTGTTATCTTTATTGGGTTCCAATGATTTAGGTTGTCTAGGAGTTTACGTTTTCAGATCCACGGATTCCCCTGATTTCATTAGATGATTAAAAAATTAATACAATGAGATTTCTAAATTGGTTTGCCTGCCTCTGGTTTATTGCATGTGTTTCAGAAACCAAAAACAACAATTTTTTTCTGAAAATGGAAAAGGTGGAGGATGTTGTCTTAAAAGTAAGGGACTGCACCCACGTAAACCCCGCCAATTTTCGGCTCGTAGAGGCAGACTCAGGAACATACCTTTTTTTCTACAACCACGTGGAGAAAAACTTTCATTTTATAGACTTTTCTGATGGAAAGGTAGCCTTAAAAGTGCCCTTGTCCCACGATGGACCAAATAGTATTCAAAGGTCTAGGGGATTTTCCTTAATGGGGATAGATTCTATTTGGGCGACCTTTACTCCACCTGCAATTGGGCTGATTAATTTTAAAGGAGAAGTACTGCTTAAAAGCGAGATTCCCAATGATCATATTGACGTTATGACAATTATCACGACTTCTTCCAAACCGCTATTTAAGAATGGCAGGGAACTTTTTGGACCACAGCCCTACTTCATGGATCATCAAGGAATGAACAAGAATGATATACTTAAGCACCATCTCGTGTTCAGTTTTAACTTGAATAATGGGGAAATAAATTGGCATGAGGTATTTTACCGGGAGGATTATTGGCGTCATGGTAAAAAACCCTCGGATTATTCATGGGATCAACGAGGGGATTCTATATACATCGCCCCACTATATGATCATGAAGTAATTGTATTTGACACAAGATCGAAACAAGTTGTTGACAGGAAAGAGGTTAAATCCAATTATATAAATAATTTTCTACTGGCAAATGAACCTGCTCCTAATTTACAAGTCGGATTGGAGATGAAACTTGGTCATGATTGGTATGGGCAGCTTATCTATGATAAATACAGGGACCTGTTTTACCGGGTTTTTATGCCTGGGTATGATTTTGAGGGAGAATTGAGCTTCGAAGAGATGAGGCCGCTCGAGAGATCCCGACCCTTAGCTGGAATTATGGTATTTGATAAAGATTTAAATATTCTGGGGGAGCATCTGTTTGAAAAATTCGAGATTTATCCCAATTCCAATATGTTTGTTGGCGAGAAAGGACTGTACCTCTCCCTCAACAACGAAAACCATCCGGATTATGACGAGGATCATTTCAGGTATAGGATCGTAAGGTTTGTGGAATAGGGGACGCCACTGACCTTTGGGTTTTTTTTCAAACCCCGAAGGTCTTTAAAATGGACATCCCGAAAAGATTTTTTTATCACATAGGATCATAGTACACATAGAAATTGAACAGAATGCTTGAATGAAATGTGACTTTTAAATTTTTAATTCCAAAATCATTTAATAATTTAGTTTTAAATAAGTATATTTAAATGACCCTTAAATCATTATCCCATTTTGGGAGTGAGTATTCCCAATAAGACAAGTATATCGATCATGTGTCCGCTAAAGAAAATATAAGCGCATGAAATCGAGCATGACGAAAACGTCACACAGTGGGATGATTATCATAGCGAGATTCCATATGACCGATGAAAAGACAATTATAAACATATGAAATATATCTATCTAACAATTTTGATTATTCTTGGCTGCGAGAGGAAATCTGAGGAAAATATAATCAAGTTCGAATCCTCGAGGCTTTCAATACCTATATCCAGTGTGATGCCGGCAAATCCCGGCATCACCCAATTAGTGGAAACAGACTCCGGTGAATACGTGTTTATCTATAACAATTATACTAAAGCTTATCAATTTTTGGATTTTGAAAATGGGGAATCTGTTTTGGAGGTACCTGTAGCTTTTGAGGGAAAAGATGGCATTGGGGAATTATCTGGAGGTAGATTGTTTAACCATGATACGATTTGGAGCTTGGCTAATCCATCGAGTATTATTTTGACAAATTTTAAGGGAGAAGTGCTGATAAAGCGAAATTTCATCAATAGTGAAACGCCAGTGCGGTATGTAAATGCTTTTCAACACAAACCCCTGATTAACCATGGAAATCTGATGTTTGGAACTCAGCCATTGTTTGTCGACCATCATAACATGGTTGAGGATGATGTCAAAAAACACAGACTGATTTTCAGCTATGATTTCTTAGCGGATACTGTTGAGTGGCATGATGTGTTTTACCCCGATGACTTTTGGGCAAATGGGAAAAAACTTGCTGAACTTTCCTGGGCGAAAAGAGGCAATAAACTGTATATAGCTCCTTGGTATGATCATCAAATCCAAATTTTTGACCTGGATACCAAAAAGGTCATTGGGAAGAAAGAAGTGAAATCCGAATTTGTTGCTGATTTTTATTATGCGAATAGCCTTCCCGGAAACCAAACGGAGGGTTTATTGAATAGATTGATTTTTGATAGGTATGAATCGTTAATATACGATCATCATAAAGATATCTTTTATCGGATTTTTTTACCAAAAATGGACATTTTAGATGAATATTCAGACGAGAAGATTAGAGATTTAAACTGGAATAGGCCCACTGTTGGCGTTATGGTATTGGATACTGATTTAAATATTTTGGGAGAAACGCTATTCAAAGACTATGAAGTGTTCGGTTCGTACAATTACTTCGTAGGGCGTGAAGGATTATATCTTTCGGCAAATAATGTCTTTAATCCGGAATACAGTGAAGAATTTCTACGGTATCTACTGATAAATTTTGAGGTAACTGACTGATCAGCGGTATGAAACATAGAGAATATATTGTTATTTTGATTGCCATGTTATTGGGCTGTGGCGAGCACCCTTCGAAGGGCATAATGCGAATTGTCGAAGTGGAGGAGGTGGTCTTTACCGCCAACGATTTCATTTCCGTCAATCCTGCCTTTACCCGCATGATTGAAACGGACTCCAGTAATCTACTTTTTGCGTACAATCACGTGTCCAAAACGTTTCAGTTTATTGATATGGAAACGGGCAATGTGGAGAAGGAAGTGCCCTTGCGGTACGAAGGCCCTAACAGTGTGCAAGGAATTACTGGGGCAACGCTCACCTCACTCGACTCTATTTGGATACTTTTGTCTAGACCCCCCAGACTGGCGTTATTGAATTTTGAAGGAGAGATTGTATCAGAGAAGGAAATCACCAACACCTTGAGGACCTTTCCCATTAGTTATCTATTTGTCAATTCGGGTACACCGTTGATTCAGTATAAATCAACACTTTTTGGGGCGCAGCCACTATTGGAAGGACACCATCAGCTTACCAAGGATGATTTAAATAAGTATCAGTTACTGTATAGTTTTGATTTTCAAAAAGATGAGACGAAATGGTATGATGTCTTTTATCCAGAGAATTATTGGGATAGTGGCAAGAAGTTGTCTGATTTCTCTTGGGCGGATGCCGGAAACGAGCTGTATATCGCACCCACATACGATCATGAAATTCAGATCTTCGATATGAACTCCGGCGCATTGAAGGATAGACGACAGGTCAAATCAAGTTACATTAACAGTTTTAACTATGTGAATGAAATGCCTTCGGGAATGAATGAGGGTATCAGAAATAGCATTATCTACGACAAGTATGGGATTTTTTTATATGATAAGTACCGGGAAGTTTTTTACCGCTTTTTTAATCCCGGATATGAATTACTGGAAGAATTGAGCTTTGAAGAAATGGCACGTATCGACCGGTCAAGCCCAAACACTGGAGTCATGGTGTTGGATAAAGAATTGAATATTTTGGGCGAGTACCTGTTTGGAGAATATGCGATTCACTCAAAGTCCAATATGTTTGTTGGCGAGAAAGGACTGTACCTCTCCCTCAACAACGAAAACCATGCAGACTACGATGAGGATCATTTCAGGTATATGGTGGTGCGGTTTGAAGTCGAATAGAAAATGTGATTGACCTTTGGGGTTTTTCCAACCCCGAAGGTCTTTTGAAGCACTTTTCGAAAAGGTTTTTACCACATAGTTTACAGTAGTTCACATAGACTTTTTAATTAAGGTTTGGTTTGCGGCATTTGACCTTTAGGGTTTTATCAAACCCTGAAGGTCTTTTGAAGGACGTGTAGAAAAGATTTTTTTATCACATAACAACATAGCAAACATAGATATTAAGTGAAAGTATTTTCTCAAAGAATGATTAGGCGATCTCCAGCAATAGCCTGACAGGTAAGTTGGTATTCCATTAAGTCCATCCCATCATCCACATTTTCACACGACTTTTTCATTAAAGCAGTAATCCGATAGCCCCCTATACTTGACGGGGTTGACAAGAAACCTGGTTAGTTTGCTTGATATACCGTTTTCCCATTTACCACGGTCATAAAGACCCGGGTGTTTAGGATGTCGTTTTCCGGGATGTCCATGATATTTTGGTCAAAAATGGTGAAGTCTGCCGCTTTCCCCACTTCGATGGACCCCTTAAAGTCCTCTTCAAATTCCGCATACGCAGCATCAATTGTATAGGACTTCAGCGCTTGTTCACGCGTCATCTTCTGATCGGGCTCGTAGCCACCGTCGGGCTGCATCTTTAGTGTTTTACGGGTTACGGAGGCATAGAAAGAGGGGATGGGGTCCAATGGCTCCACAGGGGCATCGGTTCCGTTGGAGATGACTGCACCGGAGCCCAGCAGCTTCTGCCATACGTAGGCGCCATCTTTGATCCGTTTGGCACCCAGCCTACCGATAGCCCAGGGACGGTCGGAACTTAGGTGAATGGCCTGAATAGCGGCAATAACGCCCAAGGATCCAAAGCGCCCAATATCATCGGGGTGAAGGTGCTGCGCATGTTCGATGCGGAATCGGTGGTCGGTCACTTCGGGAAATTTCGCAAAGGCTGCCTCATACTGATCCAGTACTTCCCTGTTGGTCCGGTCTCCGATGGCGTGGGAGCAGATTTGAAATCCACTGCTAAGTCCTTTTTCCGCCATTTCACCTACCAAGGCAATAGGCATGGTTTCATGTCCCCGGTGCCCGGCCTTATCTGCATAATCTTCCAGCAGCCAGGCACCCCAAGGCCCCAGTGCTCCGTCCATATTTAGCTTGATGGACCGAACAGTTACCATATGATCCGGGTCTAAAAATGGCCCTTTTTGAAGCCACGAATCAATCAATTCTGGTTGACGTCCCGAAAGCATGAGATACATTCGGGATGTCAGTCGGCCTTCTTCCTTGAATTTGTTCAATAGATCGATGACTTCTTGCCCACTTCCGGCATCGTGAAAGGAGGTTATTCCTTTTTCGGCCAGCTCCTGAAGTGCCAGTTCCAGCGCCTTTTCGGCCCGTTCAGGAGTGTCTTTCGGAATAAGACGGCTTACAAGGCCGGAGGCCCGCTCCACCAATACGCCGGTTGGATTTCCCAGTTCATCGCGGATTATTTCGCCACCAACCACTTCCTGAGTGGTATTTTCACTACCCAAAGTGGCTATGCCCGCAAGTTCCATGGCCTTTTGATTGACGAAAGAGGCGTGGCCGGAAGCATGGGCGAGGTACACGGGGTTGTTTGGTGTGACTGCGGTTAGGGCATCATGCACCTGAAAACCCTTTACGGCATCTTTGGGGAGTTCTATCCACTTGTCCTGATGCCATCCCCGTCCCGTGATCCACTCGCCAGGTTCGGCCGAACGGGCAGCCTCAGCGACTTTTTCGACCAACTCCTCGTAAGTGGTCACATACATCAGGTCAATCTCCAACTTGTTATACCCTATGCCCATCAGGTGGGCATGGGATTCGATAAACCCGGGAGTCAGCGTTTTGCCTAGTAAATCAACGGATGTTGTTTCTTCTCCTATATAGGCTTGGATTTCCGTCGTGGTGCCGACGGCAAGGATTTTCCCGTCCGCTACTGCTACCGCTTCGGCGTTGGGTTGCAGGTCGTTTACCGTATAAATGAGGCCGTTGAGGTAGACCGTGTCGGCCTTTTTTGTGGTTTCGGCGCAGGAAAAAAGCAGTAGGAGGGCAGTGGCTAGTGATAGTGTCTGTTTCATGATTCGAATAGTGAAGTCCAAATCTAGTTAATTTTATGCTTATTTCTGAAATCTTCGATGTGCTACAATGGCCAAAAGTGCCTTAAACTATACTACGTATAGGTGCCGACCCATGGCAGTGGGTTTGCAGGACAATGTTCAACCCACTTTGAGGTTGGAGAGTATAGCTGACTTGCAATCCCCGGGTTTCACCACGGGGTTATTGTTGTTGAAGCCCTACAGTTTAACTTTTTTTAGATTTTTTTAACTAGAAACACTGGGATTTTTTGTAAACTTGGTTAACAATTGTAAAAATCAGTTTATTTAGCCCAAAATGTGTGACTTAAAACCTTTTTCAAAAGGAGGGTTCACCATTTCATCTGTAACCAAAAAATGAAATCTAACATCTTCAAAGTTGCCCTGTTGATAGGCTTACCGTCAGCAGGCTGTTTTACCGAACCAAACGATCCGAAGATAAAATATCCAATATCCTATTTGTGATAAGCGATGACCAATCTTTTGCGCATACCAGTTTTGCGGGAAGCAGATTTGTCAATACCCCGGTATTATGAGCAAAAGGAACTTAATTACGGCACCAAGCAAAACCGGATAATTAGCTACTTGATTAGCCCCACCGGAGAGAACCGGTCAGACTGGAAAGACATCGCAACCATTGAAGAAAGGCATTATCTGACCAGTTTCTAGAAAAATGGAAAGGTGGCCACTACTTTTCACCGTCACCTTAACATCGAAAAAGGCTTTGGACTTAATTTTAGAACCAACCTAAATTATCTTGAAACGACTAAAATTAGAGCGTAAATAAAATGCTTGATAACCATCGGGACAAATTTGCCCCGATAAATTAGCTTTTGTATTATTGCCGGTATAAAAATACGCTCCAAAAATTAGTGTAGCCCAAAATATGGGCCGGGATAGAATGATAATAGGTATAGCGGCAAGCCGGAAATAGCAAAAATATTAAAGGATAAAATGACGCAGTGGAGATAAAGGATTAATGCTCTCGAATACTCGCTTGCCAAGTATGTGAAACAATTTGATGTATAGCTGTTAAGAAATAAATAAAACATGACGCCATTGAAAAATAAATTACTTTTGATTTTTATCCTGGCACTTTCTATAGCAAGTTGTAAAAGCAATATTGATAAAGTAAAGTTGAGCAGCCCGGATAATTTGTACACGTTTAAACTCGATGTAAAAGATGATTTTGCATACTCGATGAACTGGAATGGCATTCCAATTATCGAAAAATCAGCTTTAGGTTTTATACTACACGATGGTACAATACTTCCTGAAAGTGTTACGATTGTGAAAATCGAAAAGGCATCCAATAATACAAGCTGGAAACCTGTTTATGGTGAACAAAGTGTGTACACTGACCATTATAACGAGATAGTCGTTTACCTAAAAAGTACCGATTGGCAAGGAGAAATTGCACTTCGCGTTCGTGCCTACAACGAAGGTGTGGCTTTTAGGTATGAGATTAACAGCAATGAGGATTTGCAAATTGATAAAGAATTAACTGAATTTATCTATCCTGTTGATGCACATGTTTGGGTCAGTGCTGCTGCACAAAGTGAAATAAAAAGGCAAAGGCTTTCAGAGCTTTCGATTATCGCAGAACGGCCATTGCTGGCTGAACTTTCGGATTCGGTTTTTACAGCAATTGGTGAAGCTGCTTTGGTGGATTTTGCCCGCATGAAATTTGAAAAGGATGAAACAAAAGCCAATACCCTGCTGGCCTCATTGGAAAAAGGCGATAAAAATCAATACCCTGTCGTTGTTCCCAAGGGTGGTTATAATACGCCATGGCGTTATGTGATGGCGGGTAAAAATACAGCACAGATTTTACAAAATAATTACTTGTTGTTGAACCTGAACGAAGCAAATAAAATTACGGATGCTTCCTTTATAAAACCCGGGAAAGTGATACGGGAAGTTACCTTAACCACACAGGGAGGAATAGCGTGTGTCGATTTTGCAGTAAAACACAACTTACAGTACGTTGAATTCGATGCCGGTTGGTATGGAAATGAATACGATGATGCGTCAGATGCAACGACCGTAACTGTTGATCCTAAACGTTCGCCTGGGCCTCTTGATTTGCAAAGGGTGATTGACTATGCCAAAGACAAGGGGATAGGAATAATCCTTTACGTAAACCGCAGGGCACTGGAAAAACAGTTGAATGAAGTTTTACCCTTGCTGAAATCGTGCGGTGTGGTAGGCTTAAAATACGGATTTGTGAACGTAGGTCCACAAAAGTGGACAAGTTGGCTTCATGAAGCCGTAAGGAAAGCCGCCGAACACGAGTTAATGGTTGATGTGCATGATGAATACCGGCCTACGGGTTACTCACGTACTTATCCTAATTTAATGACCCAGGAAGGAATTCGGGGCGATGAGGAAAGCACGCCAAATGATGGTGTTATCACTACCATTTTCACACGGATGATTGCTGGTGCCGGCGATCAGACCAATTGTTATTTTGCCCCTCGTGTAACCGAAAAAATGGGTTCCCATGCTTCGCAAATGGCAAAGGCAATCTGTATTTATAGTCCATGGCAATTTCTATTTTGGTATGATAGGCCTGCAGGCGCTCCTTCCAGAACAGGAGGTGCCGGCGGTGCGGAAGGGACAATTCCTGAAATAGATGACCTGCAATTTTTTGACGATGTTCCAACTGTTTGGGATGAAACCAAGATTATTGAAGGATCTCCGGGAAAGTATGTTTCCATTGCGCGTAAAAATGGTGAAAAATGGTACTTGGGTGCAATAGCTGGGACAGAAGAATACAACCTTTCCTTAAAACTTGATTTCCTTGATGAGAACACCACCTACAAAGCAACCGTGTTTTCCGATGATAAATCCCTAAACACCCGTACCAACGTGCGTATCGAAGATATGGAAGTCAACTCTAAAACTGTTTTTAAAGAAAACATCTTAAATCAGAACGGTTTGGCTGTGATTTTCTCTCCTGTAGAGAACTAACATTGTAAAGTTAACCCTCATGAAAAGTTATGGTGAAATACACGAGTTGATAGGAATGTTCAGCCGGAAAACAGTAATCTTTATTGTTCCATTCTCCAAATGATTGTAAAATAGATGTTTTGAACAGATTCAATTAAATTTTTTTATTTGACTTAACGAAAAATTTGTATTTTTATAAATTACGCGCTGCTAAATGGTAGACAAGGTATGCTGAGAAGGGAGTAGCTAAAAATTGACTCGCTATCTTTTCCTAATTTCCTACTGATTTTTCATCTCTATTTATTTACCCTCAATATAACCCAATGAAATTTGTACCTTTAATAATAAGCATTTTAATTCTTTCCCAATTGACGGGATGCTCAAAAGACGAAGAAACTTCTGAGATCAAAAAACCCAATATCCTCTTTGTAATCAGTGATGACCAGTCCTTTGCGCATACGAGTTTTGCGGGAAGCAGATTTGTCAATACCCCCGCATTTGACAGGGTGGCCAGAGAAGGGGTTTATTTTACCAACTGTATGGCGGGATCTCCGGGATGTGCGCCTTCCAGAAGTGCCATCGTCACAGGCAGGCACCACTGGCAAAATGAACAGGCGGGCCAGCATGCCGCCCCCTGGCTTAAAAAGTATGTCCCTTTCGTTGATTTGCTTGACGGTAATGGATATGTAACCGGACGGACAGGTAAGGGCGTTTCACCTTTTCGCTATGCCCGGGATGAAAATGATTCCCTTTGGAGAGCATCAGATGCCGCCGGAATCACCCATTCCAATATCCGCTACGAAGCTGGCAACGACCCAAGACCCGCCGACAAAATCAATGAGCTGAATTATTTTGAAAACTTCAAGTTTTTTATGGACAGTGTGCGTGGAGATCAGCCCTTTTTCTTTTGGTATGGGGCTACGGAACCTCACCGCGCCTATGAACAAGATTCATGGAAACGAACGAATAAAAAGCTTTCAGATGTGGACGTTCCTGCCTTCTTCCCTGATAATGATATCGTCCGTGGCGATATGCTGGATTATGCGGTGGAGATTGAATGGTTTGACCACCATTTGCAGTTGATGCTTGATTACCTGGAAGCGATAGGGGAGCTGGACAACACCATTATCATTATCACGGCCGACAACGGAATGCCCTTTCCCAGAGCCAAAGCAAATAGCTACGAATATGGTGTACATGTACCTTTTGCGGTACGATATCCTAAAAATTTCCCCGGAGGAAGGATTGTCGATGACCCAATAGGTTTTGCCGATTTGGCACCTACTATTCTTGATTTGACAAATACGAGTTCTGAGGGCATGTTGCCCATCACCGGAAGAAGTTTTCGGCATCTGTTAGAATCAAATAAGCAGGGTACTATTGATGATGCATTCAAATACGTGTTTTCCGGTAGGGAAAGACACTCTGCCTCCCGCTATCAAAACTGGGGTTATCCCCAACGGGCGATTCGGAGTAAGGACCATATATTGATATGGAACGCCAAACCCGACCGTTGGCCGGCCGGAGATCCCCAAGCGATCAAGCCAGGAACTGACGACGAACTGTTACCCATGTACGGTATTGATGAAAATGGGGTACATCATTCCGACTGGGCGTTTACGGATGTGGATGAATCCCCGACAAAGTCCTATATGATTGAGAACTGGGAAGATGAGAACGTAAGGCCACTTTTCGATGCGGCCTTTGCCAAAATCCCGGAATATTTACTTTTCGATGTAGTTAACGATCCATATTGTCTTGTCAACTTGGCTGAAGATCCGGATTACGTAGGGCTGAAAAATGATATGCAGGAAGCGTTAATGGCGGAACTAACAGATACAGGAGACCCAAGGGTGGTAGGGCCGGACAAGGAAGTTTTTGATTCCTATATCAGGTATAGCCCCATGCGGCAATTTCCAAATCCGGAAAATATATCGGCCACAAAATGATACTAAAATCGGTCCTTTTAATTTCCGTACTATTTTGTGGAGGCAGTGGCGTTTTGTTTTCCCAAGAAAACCCAGGTATTGGCAAAGGCGAAAAACCCAATATCTTATGGATTACCTGTGAGGACATCAGTCCTTACTTGGAGAGCTATGGCTTTGAACAGGCCTATACCCCAAACTTGGACAAATTGGCCAAAAAATCCATTCAGTTTTCACATGCTTATGCCAATGCACCCGTCTGTGCCGTGGCAAGGGCAACCATATTGTCGGGGATGTATGCGTCCACTACGGGCACCCATCAAATGCGGAGTAGAGTTCAGTTGCCGGAGGAAATACCGGCTTATCCAAAACTACTACGGGAGGAAGGATACTACTGTACGAACAATAGTAAAAAAGACTATAATTCGAACTACGAAACAGATCCGACGATTTGGGATGAATCCAGTTCCAAAGCACATTACAAAAACCGGCGACCCGGTCAGCCCTTTTTCGCCGATTTTTATAACACAGTGACTCACGAAAGCCAACTTAGCGAGGACCGCATCCGTCACTATGTTGAATCCGGGCAAATCCCTGCATCGCCACGTATAGATCCCAAGGAAATCGTTCTACCTCCCTACCATCCCGATTTGCCGGAAATTAGAAATGATTGGGCGAGATTTCATGATTTGATAACGCTAATGGACAAGATGACGGGTGTTTTATTGCAGGAGCTTGAAGACGAAGGACTTGCCGAGAATACGATCATTTTCTTTTATGCTGACCATGGCGGCCAACTTTCCAGGTCGAAGCGTTTCATATTTAATGTGGGCACCCAAGTTCCAATGATGGTCCACATCCCAAATAAATGGAAGCATCTTTCGTCTAAATCTGACCTTTCAATAGACGAGAGCCTCGTTAGTTTTGTTGATTTGGCCCCGACGCTGCTATCCCTTGCGGGTATTGACATTCCTGACATTATGCAGGGAAATAATTTTCTGGATGCGAAAACTAAAAAGCCCTTTGTTCACTTTTACCGGGATCGGATGGGAGAGAGGTACGATTTCTCACGTGCGGTTACTGATGGAGAGTTTTATTTTATTCGAAATTTCATGCCCCATAAACCATTGGGAAGGGATTCGAGGTATGGATTCGAAGTTCAGGCCAATTGGCGGGCATGGGAGGCATATTATGACGAGGGCAAAGCCAATAACTTGCAATCGAAATTTTTCGAGCCAAAGGAAGCAGCAGAACTGTTCAATTCAAATAAAGACCCTTGGCATGTGGATAACCTTGTTGCTGATAATACCTTTCAGGATCGAGTGGACCAACTCTCCGATGAGTTGGATGCATGGATGATACAAACCCGGGATGTGGGTTTGATTCCTGAACCTATGTTTCATGATTTGACAGGAGACGGGAAAGAGTTTGGGACAATATATGAATTCGCACAAAGTAAGGAGGATTATCCAATCGCTGAGGTGCTGGAAATCGCCAAATTATCAAGCCTTGGAGCGTCGACGCATTTGTCCGATTATCTGGCAGCCATGGATCACAAAAACCCAATTATCCGATTTTGGGGGATTTATGGGGTATTTCAAGTCAGGTCAACCGCCAAGTCTGTACAGCGAAAGTTAAAAGAATCAATAGCAACGGATCCAATTGCCGCAAATCGGATTTTGGCGGCACAAGCGCTAGGGGTAAGCGGGGATAAGGATAAATCCTTTGATGCTATCTGGAAGGAAGTTACGCAAACGGATAACGGTTATGTATTCCTTTTTGGCCTAAATGCCTTCCAATACAGCCATACCGATGACAGACTTACACTCGAGGATTGGCGGAAATTTGGCGAACAGCAATTTAAGGAAGGGGATGAGGGCACATTTTTTGGATATGGACAACGAATTATCAAAGACGCGATCGCATTATATCCAACTAGAAGAATCGTTGATTAGACCTTTGGGGTTTTCCAAACCCCGAAGGTCTTTTTTACAGCACATCTCGAAAAGTATTTTACCACATAGGACCATAGTTCACATAGATTTTTTGAATGGAATTAAGCACTTGCTCAATATTTGAAACCGATGAACTATAATGATGCAAAGCTATTGTTAAGAGAAAGCCCGACGCCGTAGACCATTTACTTGAATTCAGGTCTATCCAAAAGGACCACAAAGGACACAAAGAAAGCGCAAAGGGCACAGAGATTTTTTAGAAAATTCTTTGAGTCCTCTTTGTTCCCTATAGTGCTATTTGAGAAATTAACTTCGAATGAAACTATATTTGGGGTAGATTAGATAATACCTAATTTTTTTTCTCGTCATTCAGGTGATTTGTAGTATTGAAGAAATGCCTAATTCATTTTTTAAAAATAAGTAGAATAAAGTGAAGCTTTTACGAATAAAATCATTTAATAATTTAGTTTTAAATAGTATGTTTGTAACATATCTTCCTATTTTGGAAGCTGGATCGCCATCAATAAAACCATTTTATCGAAATGGCGGTCATCCACTAAGTCTGCGAAAATGAGACATGCTATCATTTGTACTTGATTTAATTGACGAGAGCTATAATCACGATGACCTTGAACTTTCCAGACCATATATGGGTGTGATGGTTTTAGATGGAGATTTAAACGTTTTAGGAGAACATATATTTGCCCAATTTGAGGTGTTTTCGCAATGGAATCACTTCGTGGGTGAAAATGGCCTTTATCTATCGATGAACAAAGTGTTTAACCCAGAATACAACGAGGACGAATTAAGGTATTTGATATTTACGCCCGAACTGGATAGGGACTGAAAAACTAAAAATTAAATGGATTTAAATATGACAATACGAGTTGTTTTATTATGCATTTTATTTGCTGCATGCAAAGAATCAGGTAAACCGTCACTGACCCTAAAATCATCGGAGGAAGTCTTGATTACTCCAAAAGTGCTTATGTCCACGAATCCGGCGCATATTCGTTTCGTTGAATGAAGAAGCCTTGCTAGCGAGCATAGGAAGTGACCAATATGGGATTTTACTATACGATAAATATAGCGATTGCTTTTACCGCTTTTATAATCCCGGTTACAGTGACGAAAATGCCTATTCGATTGAAGTTTTGTGGAAATTTTACCGTTCTCGTCCAGTTACGGGGTTAATGGTTTTGGACAGAGATTTAAATGTACTGGGAGAGTATGTTTTTGAGAAGTTTCAGATTCACGCAGGATCTAAGATGTTTGTCGGGAAAAAGGGATTATACCTATCTCTCAATAACGAAAACAGTCCAGATTTCAATGAGGAGACCTTAAGGTATTTAGTGGTACAGTTTAACATGCCGGAATGACCATAATATGGGTAACGAGCCCAATTGATAATAGAAAACAAAGCAAATGAGCTAGTCATAAGACTATCAAAATATCTTAAAGTAGACGATCTTCGAGACATCGTTGATTAGCCATTTTTATCCCGCTTTTTTGCATCTTCCAATATTTCTGACATCGATTTTTTAGAAAGTCCACTTTCCTCTCCTTTGATTAGTTCTGCCCGGAGCCAATTTCGTTGTTCTTCCAGTTCTCTTTGCCTTCGAATCAAGTCAATGATAAGCTCGCTTTTACTGGCCTATTCGTTGTCTTGGATTTTTTTCTTCATCCAGCGGTCATTTGGTTCATTTACTGGTGAAGTAACGTAACCTCCAAACCATTCTATCAATTTGGACGAAATAAATTTCAACAACTAATAGTTAAAACCGTATATTTGGGTAAAGAAGCGCATATGATAATAGAAAACAAAGCAAATGAGCTAGTCATAAGACTATCAAAAAATCTTAAAGTAGACGATCTTCAAGACATCATTGACTTTTTGGAATATAAGGAGCTGACTAAAAAAAATAAGACCCCTCAAAATGAGGTAGATGATTTGGTTAAATCCATAAAAAAAGGTCGTTGGGGAAAAACGACCAAGATTGGTTGATGAGAATTATAGTCGATACTAACATTGCATTTAGCGCAATTCTAAATTCAACTAGCAAGATTGGCTCCATAATTCTCTAACCAAGAACTAAGTTTAATTTTTACTCTACTGAACAGCTTAGAAAAGAAATTGAGGATCATCGAAGTAAAATTAAAAAAATTTCAAAATACTCTGATTTTGAATTAGATAGAATTATTAGCCTTATCACCGGAAAAATTAGATTTATTAACATCAAATTAATTTCTAAGAGATCTTTTGAATACGCAGAATCGTTAACTAAGGATGTCGATATAGATGATAGTGAATTCGTTGCTTTGACAGAGCATATCAAAGGTAAGCTTTGGAGCGGAGATAAGCAGCTGATAGAGGGATTGAGAGAAAAAGGATGGAAAAAAGTTATTTCGATTGAAGATCTTTTTAAAACTATTTTTGAAATTTATAGGCAATAATGAGGGTCTTAAAAAGCAAATAAATTAACAAAGATCATACCTACCCTATTGATAATTTCTTTCTGCCTGATTTCCATTTTTTACAGAATGAGCAAAAATCAAAACGGAGCGCACACAGATGTACAGTTTTTTCTTATCTTAAAAGCCGAAATTCAACCCAAATTCCATGCAACAAACCATAAAACTCTTCCAGACATTTTTATAATTCCTCTTCTTTTTGTTTTCCATCACCTTAGCCCAATCCACCAAAGCTCCCAATATCATCCTAATCATAAAGCGATCTGATACCTTTTTTTACCGGAGAGGGTAAGCGGTTTTTTCCATTATGGGTTTCTTTAGAGAGAACGGATTGATTCCTGTTCGGTTAGCCTTATAGTTAGCTTATAGTTTCTAAGCCGACGCTTTGAGTAATGGAAGGCTTCATTTTCTATAGGGCTTTTGGGGTATAAAAGTAAAAATAAAAAGCGGAAGAGGTAATTTGCAAAAAATACGCAGGGTGGCGCGAATTTTTTCCCCAAATTCAAAATTTAATGCGCTTCGAACGGTGATGTTCTGCAAAATCGTTGGATGTTTTTAATTTAAGCTGTAATTTTAACATGCACCTAAACCCTTTACTATATGAAAAAAATCACCAGTTACCTATTTATACCTTTGTTTATTGTGTTCGGATCCCTGTTTTTCGGTTGTGGCCCACAGGGTGAAAGCACAGAAGAAATAACCCCCTATTTTACCGCAGACGAGGATCAAGGGGGATTGAATCTAGCACCTGGGATGCAGGCTTACGTGATTGCTGAGGATCTAGGCAGGGGCAGGCACGTAGCTGTCAATGATAACGGGGATATTTACATGAATCTGCGGGAACCTAACGATAAGGGAGGAATCGTTGCGCTTAGGGACACCACCGGAGACGGAAGGGCTGATTTAATCGACTATTTCGGAGATTTCGGAGGTACCGGAATGGCCTTCTATAACGGCAATCTCTATGCCTCCAATGACAGCACCATTTTTCGCTTTTCATTTTCGCAGGGAAACCTTATACCGGATAATGCCACTTCTCCAGATACCATTGTTTCCGGTTTACCCGTTCAAAGAGCCCATGCAGCGAAGTCCATTACTTTTGATGACGCGGGTTATCTATATGTTAATATCGGGGCCCCCTCGAACGCCTGTCAGGAACAGGATAGGGTACAAGGATCTCCGGCGATGGATCCTTGCCCGCTCTTGGAACGGCATGGAGGTGTATGGCGATTCGATGCCGAAACGATCGGGCAAACCCAATTGGAGCATGGACACAGGTTTGCCACCGGTATCCGAAACGCAGTAGCTTTGGGATACAATCCTTACGATAAGCATGTATATGCGGTGCAACACGGTAGAGATATGCTAAACGGACTCTTTCCTGAAGGTTGGGATGAAGCAGCCAATGCGGAGCTTCCGGCAGAGGAGATGTTTAAGCTTACCGATGGGGCAGATTTTGGATGGCCCTATTGTTATTACGACCCGGCCCAGAATAAGCGGGTAATGTCTCCTGAATACGGCGGAGACGGCAATAATGTAGGTCGCTGTGAGGGTACGGATCAACCTGTAATGGCTTTTCCTGCCCATTGGGCACCAAATGACATCCTATTTTACACGGGAGATCATTTTCCTGCCAGTTATAAAGGAAGTGCTTTGGTGGCTTTTCATGGGTCCTGGAATAGGGCCCCTTTGGAGCAAAAAGGCTATTTTGTCGCTTTTGTACCTTTTGAGAACGGAAGTCCAGCCGGCAGTTATGAATCGTTGGCAGAGGGATTTGCTGGTGTGGAAAAAATTGAGGCCCCCAGCGATGCGCTTCACAGACCAACCGGGATCGCCCAGGCACCGGATGGAACAGTCATTATTTCTGATTCAGTATCTGGAAAGTTATGGCGTGTATTTTACCGGGAAGACAAAACCATGGCTTCCAAATGACGGAGTGGGTCAGTCTATTTACATACTATTAAAATTACGATTGACTAAAAAATTGAATCGGTCTGTTGATTGAAGCTTTTGTGGACTTTTGTGTCTTGTGTGGTTTAAACATGGTTAGCCACATAAGGCACATAAGTTTCTATAATTTGGGAAACCATCCCCATACCATAAAAGGACAAATTTCTGTTAAAGGACCAATCTGGGCATAGACCCCCCAGTGATATTATGTCGTGATATGGCTTAAAATTATATGTTGGTATTGCTAGAACGCATATCATTCATCCAAGTCCCACTCGCTGTGTACAATTTCTACCAGCAGGCTTTTTCCAGATGATTCCGTTAATCTCCATTCCTGTAAATTTACTCCTCCCCAGAATTGGGACCTCAGCGTTATCGTATCTCCATTTCTTTCCCAAGTGCCCTCGTAATCTTTTGTAATGATCGGTGGCGTGCCACACCAACTACTATTAGCCCGGTGAACTAACTTTCCATTACTTAAAAAAAGGTAGCCATAATTGTTTTCCTTAAGCTGTGTCACCCGTTCCATGGTAAATCCGTTCGACAGGTATTCAATATTACTCCAAATGCCAAGAGGCAAAGGACCTAAATCCGATGCCATTTCGTCTGATTGAATGCAGGAAAAGAGCAGCAAGCCAAAAACAAAGGTGAGAACGGTCATTTTCATACGTAAATTGCTTATTTTGTCCTCAAGACGAAATTGATTCAACGTATGTTGGAGACTGAGTGAAAAAAATCTATTTTTTATTTTTGTATTAACTCCCCATCTATCTTCTCAGGAGTTTCTTCTCAAAGATCACAACCACCCATACATTAACCATAATTGCCAAACTAGCTATCAGCATAATGGGATCCACCAATAGGTTCGGAACTTGGATATCTATCAAATTTGATATCTTATTAAATGAAAATGAATTAGTTTCCATCATAGATATCGAATAGGAAAGTGCGCCGAAAAGCAGCAGAACTATTCCCCACAACAGCAAAGAAGGCATTTCAGCAGGCCTAAGCTGCTTGATGCCTTTCTTGTTGATACTGTACATGATTTCTAGGCTAAGGTCTTTTTGAAGGAAGGCAGCTTCTTCGAAATACCGTTTTAGATTTTCCTCGCTTAGTTTTTCGTATTTCATATATCTCCCACTTCTTCTTTTAATATCCGTTGCAATTCCGATTCCATTTTCTTTCGGGCGCGGTGTATTTTTACTTTACAGGTATTTGCCGGTATCTTAGTAATTTCGCCTATTTCCTGCATTCCCTGTCCATGCATGTAGTATAAGGTTACCATCAACCGTTCCTCTGCGGTTAATTTTTCCAGTGCAAAGTTAATGAGTTTTTTCTGTTCATCCCACGCCAATTGTTCCCAAGGGCCATCCAAAAATGTAGGCATATCAAGTTGCTTTTGGTTCCATTCCTGGATTTTAACGGGGTTCCTGACGATCTTGGCGAGCCTGTTCAAGGACAGGTTGTGCGCAATCCTGTACAGCCAGGTAGAAAACCTGCTTTCCCCCTTAAATGTGCCCAGGCTGTGAAACGCCTTGATAAACACATCTTGAGTGATTTCCTCAGCCTCCTCGGTAGATTTAAGGATATCTTTGCAGATTTGGTAGACAAAGCGTTGATGGTGGACCACTAGGGGACCAAAGGCATCCTTTTCCCCACGCAGCAAGGCTTGTTGGATTTTTTCTAACTTGATTTTATCGAATTCTCCCGTCATTCTTTTCTTAGACAAGACGGCTGCTTTGTCGGTTACACAAATGTGCGATAAAAAACTGTAATAGGCGTGGAGACTATATCTCAATTTGCGTCTTTAAGACGGCGGACTTTATTTGGATCAGAAAACCTTCGTAGCGCCCGCCTTTACTCCAGCTTCGGTACAGCTGTAAACAGTCAATCGGATGCTTTCTTGATGTTCCACTTTGTTTTTGTAAACACTACCTCAATATTAATTTTTAATTTTATCGAAGTAGTCGGTAACCGATGGAAACGTAGAGCTGTCTAATTCCCTGAAACGAATAGTATAAACTTATCAACAAAAAATTTATGGCACCAGCTATTGTATTTATCTCCTTGTTTGCAACTGCCTTTGGCATTTGGTTTTACTACCTCAAAACCCGAAATAGTGAACGGCTAGCACTTATTCAATCGGGTGCTGATGCTTCGGCCTTTTATTCCAAGAAAAAACCAGGACAATCTTCCCATTCTGGGCTGGTTCTTGTATTCATTCTTGGCATGCTGTTTTTATCCGTTGGCTTGGGCATTATCTTTGGTTACGGGATTGAACAAGCCATGCTTTCTCAGGCAAAGGCATTAAACCCATCGCAGTTCCAGCGGCATTTTCCCCAAGCCTACTTTACGAGTATCTTTATTTTTTCCGGCCTGGGATTGATTACCTCCTATTTTATTATGCGAAAAATACAGAAGAAAGACGCTAATGAGGAACGAAATCTCCAAATTACACAACACACAAACCTTTAAAAAACACCAGAATTACCTTCAAGAGGAAAAGGTGTCCGAGATTCCGGTTGCTTTTTCCTTTTTTTGATGTATTCATAAAAACACTTTTTTTGATAAGCCGCTAGGTTATGCCGATCGATAGCCAATCCCTATAACCAATATTTACCACCCCATTTCAACAGTATGTCCCCTGTGTTGCTGCAGATTGACCATACCCTGAACCGCTACGCTCCACAAGGCCTACGCTTCACACTGATATCCTACGTATTTCCGCCATATTCCGCCTTTTCAATATCAATTAGTATCCAATATCTACTAATATCTTCTAATATATTCGGGCCCTTAACCTATCATATATCAAGTATATTTCCACCCTATTTCCACCATACCTCAACTTATCCTTTACATTTCGGTTATTTGATTGTTATTTGCATACAAAACAATTTTATCCAAAAGCATTTCATGACTATTTTCGATTCCACAACAAGAAAGGCTTCCCAATTCAGGGCATATTTACATTTGAGTATATCCTTTTTTTTAGTAGTCCTAGCAATTTCCTGCAAGGAAGAACCCCGGATTGAGTCTGTTGACTTTACACAGATTGAGTTTGCTGACTTTGTAGAGCCAGATTTTCCATACATTACTACCTCCATGGATGCCCGCACCTTGGGAGCAGGTTTTCCTGAGGACAATATCTCCGCTAGGGTATTAGCCATGCAATTGGGGGACAGTGCTTATGCCTGTTTTGATCCGGATATGCTCCGATGGTCTGTCGCGTGGACCGGTGCGTTTTTACCGATGGTCACCATGGCGCAGATTTCCTACAAAAATTTTTACGACAAAAACAACAAAATCCCGCGTATCGGTGGAGATCCCCATTTTGCCACCGGGCAGTATCCGGGTTGGTCTGTTGGTGAGCCCGTCTTTGCAGACCCTAGACCTGCAAATCCTTATCCCAACGCGCCCTCTTGGGGACCGCTGTCAGCAGCAGATGGCAGGTGGGAAGGGCATTATTTGGTAGATGATGCGCTGGTACTTTCCTATACGGTCAATGGTGTTTCCATCCTAGAGAAACCTGGTGTTGTACAGCAGGATTCCCAAACGCTGTTCACAAGAAATCTCAGCCTTTCTCCCGCTGAATCAACGCTTTTTCTAGCCATTGCGGAAGTTACTGACGGAATATCGATGGAGATAAAGGGAGACAAGGGGTTTATTTTTCATGGTACGGATGGTAAATTGGTAACTGCTGTTGTTATAGCCGGATCAGATACTGGTTCGGAGATAATGATTAAGGATAACCGCTACTTATACTTGTCAATCCCCTCCGCTAGCCAATCCCGCGAATTAACAGTGGGTATTTGGCACGGCAGTACGGAAAACATACAGCAATTTGAAAGGCTTTCCGCGCAGATGGATACTTCCTTTCCGAAAGTTACGGGAGGCAGCCAATCACGCTGGAGAGAAAAAGTACTTACAAAGGGGCAACTCGCGCCAGACACGGCTTTATTTGTCACCGATAAGTTGACCCTTCCGGTTCCCAATCCATGGAGCAGAAACGTACGTGTGGTGGATATGGCCTTCTTTAATAAAAAGAAAGCCGCAGTGGTGACATTCGAAGGAGATGTATGGATCTTGGATGGGATTAGCAAGAACTTGGATAAACTTACTTGGAAGCGTTTTGCTTCAGGGTTTTACGAGCCCCAATCTATTGCCGTGGTAGAGGATGAAATCTATGTCTATGGAAAAGAAGGGATCGTAAGACTTCATGACTTCAATGGCGATGGGGAAGCGGATTTTTATGAAAATTTCTCCAACCTGATGGCGCAGTCTATTGAGACGCGGGAGTGGGCCAGCGATATGGTGGTAGATCCATCTGGAGGTTTTTATGTGGCCAAATTCGGAGCTTTGGATATGGGGCCTGAGGCATCCTCCCCCAAAGCCATTATCGGTTTCCGTGCAGGGTCTCAGCATGGAGGGGCGGTGCATAAAATCTCAGCAGATGGCCGTTCAATTTCCCAAGTTGCTTCCGGTTTCCGGGGACCCTATCTGGGTATCGACCCCCAAACAGGTTTGCTGACGGGTTCTGACCAACAGGGGCATCATATGCCTTCTACCCCCATCATGGTGATCAAACAAGACGATTACTATGGCGTGCCGGCAACCGCCCATCGTGCGGAAATTCCTGAAATCACCCCTCCATTGGTGTGGATACCTCATGCTGAAGACCGCTCCGGAGTGGGCCAAGTTTGGGTGCATAGTGACAAAATGGGTCCTCTGAATGGTAATCTCGTACACCTCTCCTATGGTAGGCCGGGATTGTTTCAGGTGTTGGTCGATGATACGGGAAGAGCACTTCAGGGAGCCGTAACGGTAATCGAGGCAGATTTTCCCGCACCTACCATGAAAGCTGAAATAAACCCCGGAGACGGGTTGATGTATATCACCGGTTTTTCCCTATGGGGCCACAATTCGGAGACCTTAAGTGCAATGCTGCGATTGCGGTATACAGGTGGGGAAAGTTACCTGCCGGAGAAATTTCAGGCAAGGGATGCCGGAATTATGATACGGTTCGGTACTGAATTGCAGGATGCAGCCGCACTAGATCCGGCCAATTATACGGTAAAGCGATGGAATTACCTGCGGACGGAAAAATACGGTTCCGGCCATTTCAAATTAAATGGAGAAACAGGCGAAGAACAACTTCCCATCTTGGATGTGCAGCTATCTGAAGATAAAAAGGCTATCTTTTTAGTCGTTCCGACAATGACGGAGGTACAGCAAATGGAGGTGGGATATTCGCTGCTGAGCAGTTCTGGAATGGAACTCGCGAATAAACTTTGGTTGACTGTCAATGATTTGGCCGCTCCTGATTTGCTTTCGGAAGGGTTTAAGGCCGTGGATTTTGATAAACTACTTGCATCAGCAGATATGACCAATGTCAATAGCGGAGAAGAAGTAGTGCCGACGCTTGCGCATGGGCAGGACTTGTACACGAAAATGAACTGCATTGCCTGTCACTCCATTGATGGAAATAATGCCGGAAAGATAGGCCCCGGAATGCGTGGGATTTTTGGTTCAGAGCGCCAATTTAAAGACGGTACGGCTACCGTAGCGGATGAATCCTACCTGAAAGAATCCATCATCGCCCCAAGCGAGAAGGTAGTAAAAGGGTTTGATGAAGGTATGCCCTCCTTTCTAGGTGTTTTGTCGGAAAACGATATTCAGTCCTTGGTAATGTTTATTCGGTCTTTGTAGGATGGGATCACAATACTCGCTAGTACTAATCCAAACGTTTTCCTTGTTCATCCCAGCCGGTAGTACAAAAGGATGAGCGCTCGGGGGTTTTGTAGGTGACCGCTGCAAGTTCCGGCGTATCCAGCTTAATATATCCCCTAAACCGTGATTCTAGGGCAAAATCCAGCATGCCACTTGTCAAAAGAGAGCGTTCTACGGGATATGGAGATACGCCGGTTTCAAACAGTTTCTCGATATTCTTAACGAGGCAACCAAAATGGTGGTGTGGTTTTCCTGGCTGTAGGCGCATTAAAGTAGCGTAGGGTTTAACTTGATTTTCGACATCAACGGCAACGGTAAAATCCTCTACCAATCCTGTCATAAGAAAGGAAGCTGCCAGTAAGCCATCAGCGTACTCCACCACAAATACCGTGGGTGTAGGTACCAGCGATTTGATATCCCCTTGTTTTTTTGTTAGACTGTTTGCAATGGCCGTATCAAACAGACGTGATACCCACGCGTTATTGGCCATATAATCCCAACAGGCATCATTCTCCAGACATTGAACCGAACGGACCCCTGTTTCTCCCCCTTTTCTCCTTTCTACTACCGATTGAAGAGATTCCAACAAATGAAAACCGTAAATATCCAATCCACTGTAAGAAATAGCGACCGCGTGGGTTTGCCGTACACCGTAGGGCGTATCTATTGCCGGAATACGCCAGGCTACCGGAACGGAAGACCCAGCGATCATGGGGAAGTTCAGTTCTTTTGATAGACTGACCATCCGCTTTGCCTGTCTCCAACTCCAGGATAAGTGTTTGTCATTAAAAACCGGTACTGATTTTCCTGTTTCCCGAAATACATCCGTGATTTTAAGGAACATTTCAAAGCGGGGATAGAGCTTTTGGGCTTTATCATTCATGGGATAATCACCATGCTCACCGATTAGTAATATGCCGTCAACTTCCAAATCATCCCCTCCCAAGGTAAGTGCTTCCGCAACCGTTCGGTAGATCGGAACATTGTATTTAGCAGCCATTGCTCTGCTCATGTCATTTTCTGGAACTTGTTCCGTAAACATCGACACGATTTTGGAAGTTGGATAGGGAGGGTTTTGATCTTGATTGAACCCTTCTAAGTACTTCCCGACAATAACATCCGCATGGGAATTGGGTCGATATTCCGTTAAGATGGCAGCTATCCTTTTGGGAGTTCTAGGAAAAGAAGATGGCTGTCTAGCTGTTTTTGCATAGGAGTCTGCTGGAAGAAATGGGGTTAAAGACGCTGCTACCGGGGCTAGACTAACATATTTCAAAATTTCTCTTCTTTTCATAGGGATATATTTTTAATAGATTTTGGCAGAAATGGTCGGATTGAAGAGGTAATTCACTTTAGCATTCATTTGTTGTTTTTCTGATAATTTATGAAATTAAGAATAACTAATAAATAAATTAACTTCTAAAAAACACGTATAATTACTAAAAATAACTACTTTTAATATGGTCTATTAAAAGTAGTTATTTTCCATTAAAGATTGTTTTCCAATGATCAATAAATCATCAATTTCTTCGGTGTTTGCTTTTGTTATTTTCATACTCCTTACAGGGCAGCGTATTCAAGCTCAACAAAATCCCGTAATAGGGGTGGGTGGAATATCGCATGAATCAAATTCATTCAGTTTGCAGAAGACGGACTTTGATGCTTTTGGTGCGGATCTCGAGATGCCTGAGGTTGAACGAAAAGCCCATTTTTTCGCTTTGGAAAACGCCAAAACCGTAAGCTCAGGATATATAGCAGGCGCAAAAGCTGAAGGGATTACGTTATATCCAGCGCTTTTGGCAAGTGCCCGTCCCGATGGACCTGTTACGGACGATGCGTTCAATAAGTTGGTAGGGGCGATGATCGATCAGCTAAAGGCAGGTCCAAAACTTGACGGGATTTTGCTGAACCTGCACGGGGCCATGGTAGTAGACTCCTATTTTAGCGGAGATGAGGAAATAGTAAGAAGGGTGCGGCAGGCTTTTGGCAAAGGTATGCCAATTGTAGTTAATTTGGATTTTCATGCGAATATCACTCCTGATTTGGTGGAGCTGTCCGATGTTGTCATTGTATACAAAGAAAATCCCCATGTAGATACCTTTGAAAGGGGGGTACAGGCGGTTAATATCATGGCTAAGATCGTACGGGGAGAAGTTAAGCCTACTCAATTCCTGGTGAAGCCTGCAATGGTGTATAACATTGTTTTTCAGCATACCTTTTCCGAACCGCTACTTCCCATCACCTCGGCGAGCAAGGAGCTTGAACGTCAATCGGATATATTAGCGGTGAGTGTTGTCGGTGGCTACCAATATGCGGATGTCCCTTGGATGGGTCCGGCGTTGATTGTAGTTACAAATAATAACCTCTCATTAGCTGAAAAGGAGGCAAATAGGCTTTCGGATATGCTCTGGGACTCCCGGGAAAAAACACGGTTGAGTTTACCCAATCCGGCTCAGGCAGTTAAATTGGCAATGGAGCATCAGGGGAGGCCCGTAGTTTTGATTGATCAGGGGGATAATATAGGCGGTGGCTCAACGGGAGACAGTACGTTTCTTTTGGAAGAGTTAATTAATCAGGGTGCAGAGGGCTTTGTGGTGGTCATCTATGACGAGAAAGGATTCGAGCTCGCAGAAGAAGCGGGTGTTGGCAATGAGTTTTCTTTTGCTGTAGGAGGAAAGATGGATCGCCAACATGGCAATCCCGTATCTATAAAGGGGCATGTCAGGTCTCTTCATGTAGGAAACTACCTAGAAACCGAAGTTCGGCATGGAGGCGGTAGATACTGGAATATGGGTAAGACGGCGGTGATCCAACTTGACGGATCAACCCTGGATGAACCGAACTTGGTTTTGCTTACTACTCGTCCCTCCAGCCCAAACAGTGCCCATCAACTCATATCCAACGGTGTCTACGTGGAGCGGCAAAAGATCATTGTGGTGAAAGGAGCTATAGCACCCAAGGCGGCATATGAGCCGATTGCCTCCGTAATGATCTCGGTAGACAGTCCAGGCGCTACAGCCGTGAATCCCATCTATTTTGACTTTAAGCACGTCCGAGCGGGATTATTTGGTATGGGTAAATAGCTTCAAATCAGTTTCGTAAGGTCTTCCCTTTCATCAAGGCCTTCCGGAAATGATTTTCTCCAAAGATTTGCCAAAAAGGAGCCTGAAATATCCATCCAGGTTCCAAATATGGCCGGAAAAAGACCCATCGTAGCCGCTTTACCCATATCTGAGGCGATACCAGCGGCCATGCCGCCATTTTGCATGCCTACTTCAATAGCAATGGTGCGGCAATCAACCTGATTCATTCCAAAAACCCTACAGCTCCAATAGCCCATAAGAAATCCTAAGGCATTATGAATGATGGCACCAATCAACAAGGCGAAGCCTAGCATCAGGAGACTGTCCCTCCCTACGGCTATGATGATCGCTATGATCAATACATTTGCGCCCATGGCAACGGCAGGCATTATCCGCTGAATCAACGTTGATCTCGACCGTAAGATACGGTTGGCGATAATTCCTAAAATTACCGGTATAAAAAGCATCTTGATAATGCCATACATCATGCCTAGGTAATCTAGCGAAATGTATTGTCCGGCAAGGTATTTCATCAACAGTGGCGTAATAAGCGGCGCCAACAAAGTGGTGCATGAAGTCAGCGTGATGGACAGAGGTAGGTTACCTTTAGCCAAGTAGGTAATAATGTTTGAAGAAACGCCACTAGGCGAGGATCCAATAAGGATGACACCTGCTGCAATCTCTGCCGGAAAGCCAAAGGTGTAGGCAAGAAGTACAGCCAATACCGGCATTATCGTAAACTGGCACCCTAATCCAATTAGAACTCCCCGTGGCATCCGCACAATGCCATAAAAATCTTTTATGCCCATTGTTGTTCCCATCCCAAACATAATTAGTTGTATCAGGGGAACGATCCACTCCTCTGTAGAAAATCCCAGTATTGTAGTTATCTGATCGGGATACATCAAAGCCAAACCCACAGCAGCCAATACCCAGGCTGTAAATGAAAACCCTTTGAGACTAGAGGACATATGAATCAAGATCAAACCGCTCATTATTCCCCAAAAGGCAGCCAATTTTGCGATTGAATAGTGGTTTATAAGCACACCCCCCAGCGCTAATATCCACATTACTCCCGAAAAGTATCCGATCAGTACCGGCAATTTCCATTTTTTCCACATCTTGGAAAGCTATTGAATTATCTTCGCTTCCGCAAGGGTTTGATCTGCAATTCGCTAACGGTGCATTGGTTCCTAGTAAACAGGGCTACGGGTAGACCTCAGGCCTTTGATGCGAGGCGCAAATAAAGTCGGTTAGCTACCAACGCAATGGCTTTAGTGGGCCTACCATTTGTGGAAATCCAAAATATAACTGCTGCCGTTTTCTAATCTTCGGCAATTTTCTTTTTATCTTTCAACATGGTTTGACAATTAACCCGAATAATTCATTATGAAAGAAGACAATGCTGATATTTCCAGAAGGAGATTTCTCCAGAAGGCTGCTTTAGCCGCATTAACACCGCCGTTGATTTTTTCCCAACCCGCGCTAGCTTCCAACCTACGAAACAAGGTACGGCACGTAGCCGTCGGAGTAGGAGGCATGGGCTGGCATGATTTGAACCGATTTATGGCGCATCCCGATGCTGAAATCGTAGCGATTTGTGATGTCGACGCAAATCATTTAAAGCGTGCAGCGGAAGCGTTACCCAATGCCAAGACCTACACGGACTGGAGGGAGCTTTTGAAAAAGGAAGCAGGGAATTTTGATTCCATCAATGTGAGTGTGCCGGACCACAACCATTTCGCGATTGCTTTCGAATCCATAAAATTAGGAAAGCACGTGTACTGCCAAAAGCCGATGTGCCATGACGTGGCTGAGGTAAGGGCATTGACGATTGCCGCCAACAATGCTGGAATAGTCAGCCAATTAGGAACACAACACGCTTCCGGATTGGGAGATAGAACCGCGGTTCAGTGGATCAAAGAAGGCCATATCGGAAAGATCAAGCATGTCTACTTGTGTTCCAACCGTCCGGGTGCTACGGAAGCGTATCGTTTTAAAGGTCCTCGACCAGCAAATGGAGAAACCCCACCGGCTACGCTTGATTGGGATTTATGGGTAGGCACAGCACCCATGCGGGAGTATGCACCTACGATCTATCATCCATCCAAATGGAGGGCATGGCAGGATTTCGGCACTGGATGGTCAGGTGATATAGGCTGCCATATTTTTGACGCCGTGTGGAAAGGTATGGGCCTCAAAGACCCTGTTTCAGTAAGTGCAAGGGTGCAGGAATCTTGGCAGGCATCCCCTGAACGGATGGGAGATACTTGGCCGCAGTCCAATCACATTACGTGGATGTTTCCCGGGAATGAGATGACTGCCGAAGACAAGCTTCAGGTGGAGTGGTTTGACGGGGAGTTTTATCCCCCTGAGGAGATTAGAAAATTGTTTTCGGTAGAAGATTATCCCGCGGAATCGGCGATGCTTATCGGAACGAATGGTGCTTTGTTGATTCCCCACACAAAAATGCCAGTCTTATTGCCAGCAGACAAGTTCCGGCAAGTTCGTGCGCCCAAGTTAGAAGATAGAGACCATTATCATCACTTCATAGATGCCTGCTTGGGGAAGACCAAAACGGAAAGTTATTTTGCCCAATCAGGCCCAATGACTGAGGCGATTATTCTGGGAACTGTGGCGTTAAAGGAGCCGGGAAAAACACTACAGTGGGACGCAAAGACGATGAAAATAGCCAATTTCCCAGCTGCGGAAAAGCATCTTTCTAGAACCTACAGAAAAGGCTGGAAAGTAAAAGGCTACAAGGGGTGATATAGGTATTTCAAAGCTAATAGCTTTTTGCTATGAATACAAAATAGGCAGTGCGTGAAAATAGCGCTGCCTATTGATTTTAACATAAAAATATTTATTTACTCATGGATTGCTTCTTTATTTCATTTTATTGTTAATTTAGCATTAGAAGTTTGTAAATAAAATTTTGGGCTGTTAATTCAATGCTAGCTGTACGTTTTTTACCGATTTTTTTTGTAGTACTTTTTTATTGGTCCTGTGATGCCGATGAGGCAGAATATCGGGAAATGAGACCGGAAACCTACTTATTATATGAACAGGTAAACAGGCTTTTGAACTCAGGGCAATATGCAAGGTCACTTGATTACTTGGATTCGGCCTATGCCGAAATGGATGACGTTCTTCCTTCGGAACAATGGAATAGGTATTACCATTTGACCAGGTATTACCTCAATTATGTTTCTAATGTAGAGATGGCAGATCTATATAAAGACAGTATGGGCATAGCCATAAAAGATTTCGAGCACATTTATAAGACGGAGTATGCAAAAACTTTCTTTATAAAAGGAGATGTAATGAAAGCAAATAAAAGGTTTTCGGAAGCATTTAAAAGTTACTACGAAGGTGTCGAATTTGCGAGAGAACACCTTTGTCCCTGTCAGACAGCAGATTTAACCTATCAGCTCGGGTTGTTCAAATACAACCAACGGGAATACCAAGAGGCGATTCTAATTGTGAAAAAAGCATTGGAGGAGGTGGCGCAGTGTCCCGAGGGATCTGATTTTGTACTATCGATCAAAGATCCACAGATGTATTTAAATACTATAGCATTGGCTTTTGAAAAAGTGCATGAATTGGATAGTGCTATAAGTTATTATACAAGGGCGCTAGATTTTATTGCATCCAAGGCAGATTTGTACCCCTCCAGTACGTCGCCTGCGGAGGCTAATTTTGTGGAAGTAGCGCGAGGCGTGATTTTGGGCAATCTCGGAGGTGTCCTTTCTGAAATGGAGTCATTCGAAAAGGCTGAAGTAGCTTTGTTGGAAAGTATTGCCATAAATGACCGTCCCGGTTATGATATCCCCGATGCCCGTACGGCTAAAGTAAAGTTGGGCAACCTATACTTAGCCATGGATCGTGAAAACGAGGCATGGGAAGTCATCGAAGACTTGGAAGCATCAATTAAATCGATAGAGATCAAAAACGCCAGATATGAAAACATCTTGGGGCGGTTGTATCGCTTACGCTGGAAATACCATGATAAGATTAACAACATTGAAGCGGCCTATACCGATATTTTAGCTTATATGGAGTTGTACAACGCGTCCGAAGCTAAGGCAATCGAGTCAAGGTATTTGGACATGGAAGAGTCTTTTCGAAATACGGAACAGCAGCTTCAGCTCGCCAATATCACTAGGGAAAATGACCTTAAAAAGATATACCTTGTCGGGTCAGGAATCATCTCGCTGATTGCAATCGGATTTCTTATTGCCGTTTGGTATCACCTAAAGAAGTACCGGCTGGTAAATAAGCAGATTAGTATTCAAAACATCGAATTGCAGGATGCCTTAGGTGCTTTGGAACAAAGTCAGGCGGAAAATTCAAAAATGATGCACATCGTCGCCCATGATTTAAGAAGCCCCATTTCGAGTATGACAATGATTGCAGACGTATTACTTGAAAGTGAATACGGTACAGAGGAAGACCGGACGCTTCTGGAGCACATTAAAATCTCAGGAACAAATTCACTCAATCTTGTATCTGAAATGATGCAGGTAAATAAAGGTTCTGAAGGGCTCAAAAAGGAAATGGTGGATTTGGAACGCATGATAAGCTATTGTGTAGACCTGCTTCGCTACCGGGCAGTGGAAAAAAAGCAAAAAATTATTATTGAAACGATACCCGTCACGGCACATGTAAGCAGGGAAAAAATGTGGCGGGTGATGAGTAATCTTATTGCTAATGCCATCAAGTTTAGTGAACCTGGATCGAACGTCACCATCCGATTGACAAGCAGTCAGGATAAAGCCCTGATATCCGTTCAAGATCTCGGGATTGGCATTCCCGATACCATTAAAGATTCGGTATTCGAATTATTCACCAACAGCAAGCGTGTGGGAACCGCTGGAGAAACTCCCTACGGAATGGGGCTTGCGATCTCCAAACAAATTGTTTTAGCACATGGTGGGAAAATCTGGTTTGTAAGTAAGGAGGGAGAAGGAACGACTTTTTTTGTTGAGTTACCACTCGAATAATTTTTCATAAAAGCACATTAAACCATTTTTTTACAGTAGGTAACATGCGTAAGGGTTAATTCATTGGAGAGATTTTTAGACGAGAAGATCGTTTTATGGATAGCCATTGCCCGGAATTAGATGATGGTTTTTCAGACTGCTTCTGAGCAGTATAGGCATCGCTCCATTAACGATATTTGTTTCTATGCGGGAATTAATCGAACACAATGGTTCTAAAAAGTAACAGCAAAACAAAAGTTCTGGATTTGCGCTTTCGAATAAATGGGCTCTTTTGTGGCGGAATATGTTTTTAATCTCCTTGCTTTATCCATGGAGCGATTGGTATGGTTTTGGTTCCATCAAAAGGTACATGGGTAGCTCCAGACGTCAGTGATTACACACAAGAGCGTCTACTGCTGTATGTTTAAGGATAAAATATAAACGCATTCATTATGGGAATAGAATTGGTAATCCTGTTTGTTTTATTGCTTTTAGGGGGATTTATTTGGCTGGGCTATTTCGCCTGGAAAAAAAGAAGTGGGAAAGACAGATCTTCCAAGAAGTAAAAGGAATGCTTCTTAAGCTTTATCGCAAATATCCAACATGTGACAGATTGTAAATTCCGCGTGGGCGATAGCACATTGCCATCATACGCAGCAAAGCTGAACTTAAAGAATGTGAACTCGGAAAAATGGAAGACCCTGCTCTCCGGCACTATTCCCCTACCTATAGGATAAACGGGGGAGGAAACTGGCATACTCACGGCTTGAGTAGTTGACGCTGGGTATGGATGAAGGTGCACCTGGTCTATCGGAGGGCAGCTGATCTTGATGGTCACGATATAGGTGTTCTTTTGAAGAAACGTATTGTCGGAATTTTAATCATAAACCTTTAGTTTTTTTATTTTCGCTACAAAATCCCTGCAGGCAATTTTCTCCTCCTGAATAAAGGAATTGGCCTCCAATCCACCTAAAATTTGGTCGCGCTCGTCTTCATTTTCGTAAACCATGTTCCGGAATGGGTTCTTATAGTCCTTCTGCCGCGAAAGATAAACCTGATCCGACAGCCAGTTG
>WGNT01000058.1 GCA_016124425.1 Cytophagales bacterium | reverse complement strand
CAATCCAAAGTCGGAAAAATTAAAGGGATTTTCCTTTCCAGCTGCTATCGAGGCAATGCCCAAGCCAACACCACCTGCTACTGAAATACCGGCACCGCAGCAGCCTGAAGCAACTAACAGCCCCTCAAGGCCGGGTACCCCACCTAATACGAGGTGTCCATCGGGGGTATAACCGGAAAATCCCGCCAGGTAATGTTTGATTGCTGCATCGGAAAATGCCGGAAAAAAACGTGCTAGCTTAGGCCCGTTTTCTGCCAAGTCCGCATACCCTTCGTCCTGACTAAAAATGACATCGCCCATATCATCAGGTAAGTCATCCGGAGAAACAACCATCGACTGTCGCTCCCGAATGCCTATCAGTAACGCACCAGACTCCGGTCGGAGATAGGCTTGGGCATCCGGCAAAAGTACCATCGGCATGTTCGACGGATAAAGATTGGTCCGTTCAGTTATCCAATATTGGCTCCTTACAGCCGCCATCGGAAGGCCTACCCCAACCTGCTTTGCCAATTGCGTAGCCCACACACCTGCTGCATCCACCACAACGGGCGCAAAATGGTTTCCCTGCAAGGTCTCTACGCCGACTATTCGCCCACCGTTCTCAATAAGCCGGGTAACTGCTGTCCGCTGTTTGATTTGGACTCCCTGCATTTCGGCACATCGCGCAAAAAACATCCCCAACAAGAACGGGTCGCAAAAGCCCTCTCCTTCCATTAAGGCTACATTAAAGATTTCATCGGTTTTTAACCCGGGTACGAGTGCCTGTAGTTCTTCCGCTGTCGGGAACACCACGGACCGACCGTACCTTGCAGCGATGGCGATAAGGTCATTTAACGCATCAAGCGAATGACCGCTTGCCGCGACATGGAGCATTCCGGGACAGGTTAATCCAAGGGATTCCTGTAGCAGTTGTTCCAAATCCGGGATCACGCGGTAGGTCTCAAGGGACAAGGGGATATAGGATTCCTTGGGTCGTATTATGGTCATCAAGGCTGCTGCCCTACTAGTAGCACCACTGTTCAGGCTGTTTCGTTCTAGCAGTACGACGCGCCGCCCCGGATTGTCTCGGGAAAAATAATAGGCTATAGCACATCCAAAGATGCCCCCACCGACGATTATTAGATCTGCATTATCCACCGATCGCTTTTAACTATCGAAACCTCCTTACCAAGGAATTGAGAATGTTTTCACGTAGGTAAAGCCCTTCATCGCCTCTATTACCCCTTCTTTGATGCCAAGGCCTGAATCCTTGATTCCCCCAAAGGGAGAAGACTCAATCCGGTATCCGGGAACCTCATTGATATTGACGGTGCCTACATGAAGTTCTTTAACAAAGCGAATGGCCAGTTCCATATTCTGGGTCAATACACCGGAAGAAAGGCCAAAGGCTGTGCTGTTGGAAAGGGCGATAGCGTCGGCTACGTCGGTGAATGTAAGGATCGGTGCCAATGGGCCGAACGACTCTTGTACAACCATTTGGGCATCCCGTGGCACATTGTCGATTACAGTAGGCTCCATCAAGGCACCGGTTCGCTTTCCGCCCAAAAGCACCTTGGCGCCGGCCGCTACTGCTTTACTCACGACTTCTTCTAAGTACATCGCTGCCCGTTCATCAATTACGGTACCCACTACTGTATCAGGATGGAGGGGATCGCCAGCCGTATAGCTTTTGGCCTTTTCGAGGAATTTTTCCAGAAACTTCTCCTTTACCGACTCCTGAACAAGGATACGCTTAACCGCCGTGCAGCGCTGTCCGCTGTTTCGAAAAGAGCCCTCAGCCGCCAAATGTGCTGCCAAATCTAGGTCGGCATCCTCTAAAATAATCAGCGGGTCATTTCCCCCAAGTTCCAAAATGAGTTTTTTGTACCCTACCGTGTTGGCGATATGTTTACCTACCGCAACGCTCCCGGTAAAGGATACCAATTCCACACGGGGATCTTTAACCAATTTCTCGGCAACCTCCTGGGTTGGCCCCAACAAAACGCTTAGCATATAAGGTGGCAATCCGGCTTCATACAACAGTTCTGCCAATTTTATCGCCGTTAGCGGGGTTTTTTCAGATGGCTTAAGGATTACTGGCGTACCCGTTGCTATTGCTGGAGCGATTTTATGAATTACTTGGTTTAGGGGATGGTTAAAGGGCGTGATTGCCACTGCCAAGCTTAGCGGTTCTCGAACGGTGAAAATTTTTCGGTTTTTGCCATTGGGGGAAATGTCACAGGAAAATACCTGACCGTCATCTTTTAAAGATTCCATTGCGGCAAAAAGCAAGACGTCATGTGCACGCTTCGTCTCGTAAATCGCTTCCCTTATGGCCAACCCTGACTCCAAACTGATCGTTCTGGCAAACTCCTGTTGATTCTCCATGAGCAGCTGCCTAGTCTTGTCCAGAATACTGAAGCGATCATACCTGCTGGTGGTCTTTCCCTTCGCCAAGGCCCGCGAAATCGCATCTTCTACATTCCCGCTGTTTGCCAGGGTAACCGTCCCAACTAGGGTACCGTTGTACGGGCTGCGAACCTCCAATAAGGCCTCCGATTCTATTTTTTCCCCAGCTACATAGCTGTTTAAGTGTTGGGGAGTAATGTCATACGTATTCATGGCTATTACAGGTTTGTTCCGTTTATCGTAAAATCAAACACGTCAAAATTTCTGGGATCTCCCATAGCTTTGCGCCTGTATGTCTCATTCAGTGGCTTCGAAATCAACAACGGTACCATTTCTTCATACCTTCCCCCGTGGGAGCGCAGGGTTCCATCCAACGCATTTAAGTCATGGTCCTTAGGCGTTTTGCCAACTACAACATCTCTGGCTGACAATACAAATAGGTCTCCCGTACGGTCAACGGGTTGCTCCAATATCCGGCAGCCAATTTCCTTATTATAAACTTCCGTAATACCGGATTGAAGGGCAAGCCAGTTTTTGACTTCGCCGATGCGCTCTTCGTCATCGACATGGACGACAACGTAGGAACCTAAGGCACCGTGATGTTTCACATAGGGATCTGTAATCGGACAAATCACCCTGAATCCGGCCCCAAATTTTTCAGTAAGCATGCTTTCAATATAGCGGACATTGGGAGCACCGTCAGCAGTGATCTTGGCATTCATCCCGTGGTCTGCTGTCGCACCGATGATAGCACCTAATTCAAGCAGTTTTGCCAGTTCCCTATCCTGATCTTCGTAAAACTTTAGTGATTCCTCTGCATCTGGTGCATAGGTATGCTGCATGTAATCCGTGAGGGAGAGGTACAGAAAGTCCGCCAACCCTTTTTCGATCAAAGCGACTCCGGCGCGCAAAACGAATAGGCTGGCTTCCGGGCTATAAATCGCAGGGGTTTGATGACCAAGTACAGTCTCTACATCCTCGATGCCATGGGTATTCATCTTGGCTTGATTTGCCTTTTCTGCCGAAAAGGCTATTCCTCCCTGAAGTTTGAAGGAAAGGATGTCCCGGAGTTTTTCCTTGGCAGTAACTACCGCTACCTTTCTTCCCGCGTTCGCAGCAGCTGCCAATATCGTGTCCCGACGAAGGTACTCCGCCGAATTCATCATCACTTCCTGGTCCTTTTCTTTATCGTAAAAAAAATTGCCGCAAATCCCGTGTTCCGCAGGCGTGACTCCAGTAACAATGGAAGAATTGTTTACATTGGTAAAAGAAGGTAGTGCCCCGCGTGCCATTCCCCTATATCCTTCACGGGCGATTTTTTTTATCGTTGGAAGCCTGTCAAAGGCCATTGTTGTATCGAGGTATTCGTCGGCAGAGCCGTCCATGCAAATCACAACAATAGGCTGTGCTGCTGGATAGTACGTTTTTCCGTTTACCGAAAATGGATTTGTTTGGATAGTGGAAGACATTTCAGATAGGATGTTAAGTTAGTTTAATGAGCGGGCATGTTTTCGGACTACCAAAACATGTCTTTTGCCTCACAGTTGCCTTATGACATTTCTAAGAACACCAAAGAAAGTTGCATACGGCCAACATATTATAGGCCACAAAGGTAAACAATGTTTACAAATACTAAGCAAGGTTCATTGATTTTTGGCGACAGCCGAAACTAGCTTCTAAAATAAGTGAGCATCCATCTTCAGGTAAAACCATCTATATTTGCAGGTTGTGACACCAAGCCTATGGAAAATTACGTGCTTATTCAGATCAGCAATAAGATAAAGAACCTCCGAAAGTCGAAGAATTTTACCGTTCAGGAACTGGCCGATAAGGCGGGGGTGAGTAAGGGGTTGATTTCTCAGATCGAAAACAGCCGCACGATTCCGTCATTACTCGTTTTGATTCAGATCATCAAGGCATTGGAGATCGATTTTACGGAGTTTTTCGGCGATTTGTCCATGAATGAAAAAGGGCTGAATATTTTGGTTAAGCGACAGGACGACTATACATTCTTTGAAAAAGAAACGGCAACAGGCTACAACTACTACCGGATTTTCACAAAGAGCTTTTCAAATACAACCATTGATATCGTCCTCTTGGAGGTAATGCCCGGATCAAAACGGGATTATGTCACCACGGATGCTTACGAGTATAAATTTATGGTATCCGGATCGATTACCTACGATTTCAACGGTCAGCGTATTTTATTAAATGAGGGCGACTCCATTCTTTTTGACGGAAATATCGCCCATAATCCTATTAACGAAAGTGACAAGCCGGCCAAAATGCTGGTGATTTATTTTTTCAACGGGTAAGCCTTTCCATTAGTGCAGGGAAATCTGCTTTCCTTCTCGTGATGACTGGTAAATTGCCAAGATTAAAGCCAACGATTTTCGTGCATCTTCACCATTTACGAGCGGTTCCCTGTTTTCTCGTATGGCATCCACCATATCTTGTACTTGGCCCAAGTGAAGTCGGTAATCAATAGCCATGGGATCTGAGGCCCCACTTCCGCCTATTTCAGAGGTTGGCAATTCTCCGGTTGATCCGGTTATGTTCCATGTCACGATTTTTCCTGCTTCTAGAATGACATTGCCCTTTTCGCCATACACCTCTAAACGCTCCGGATTGCCCGGGTACAGTGCCGTTCCTCCGGTGATTGTTCCAATTGCGCCGCTTTTGAAGTTAATCAGGGCAGCACCCACGTCCTCCCCCTCAATATCGTGAACCATTGTCCTAACCTGACCAAAAACGGCCGCAGCATCTCCCATAATATCCAGCAAAAGATCTATGGTATGAACGCCCTGATTAATTAAGGCAGCGCCTCCATCACCGGCGATGGTACCCTTCCAACTGCTGCTGCTGTAATACGATGGATCTCTGTACCAGTTGATTGCTGCAGTACCGAGTAGTAGTTTCCCCAACCGTCCATTTTGCACGGCTTCCTTCAGTTGAAGGTAGCCGGGTTTTAGCCTATTTTGGAAAATCACTCCTAACTTTACACCTGCAGACTTGCAAGCTGCTATTAATTCATCCGCTCTTGTTACGCTCACCTCAATCGGTTTTTCCAGCAGCACATGCTTTCCTGCCTTTGCCGCAGCGATAGCCGGCTCTAGGTGGTTGCCGCTATGTGTGCAAATCGCAACAACGTCGATTTCCTTACGCTCAAAAAACCGCTCCCATTCATGATCCGCGGATACGCCAAATTTCTTGGCAGCCTCCTTCGCTCTTGCTTCTGTAGTGCTGCAAACAGCAATAAGTTCCGAGTCCTCGCAGGCGTGGATAGCAGCCGCATGTAACCCGGCAATAGCCCCGGTACCGATTATTCCAAATCCCAGTTTCTTTTTATCCATTCGAATGTATAGTTGTTATTTTCGCATTGATTTTGTCATCTCTTCCATCACCCAGTTGGTACGGGCAGCGCTAACGCCTGTGCTTGGGGACTTTCCCGTACCCAACAACTCCTGCACAATATGGCTGATAAGGTTAAATTGAATATGCTGAGGCATCTCAAAGGTAAACCGTTCTTTTACACCGGCATCAGTTTCCAGGTCTACGTAGGTCTCCCAGAAGGATGGGTAACTTATTTTACCTTTACTTCCTATGATGGTTGTCAGATCAAGTTTTGCTACCTCTGCTGTGGTGAAGCACCAGGTGCCTGAACCCATTACTCCGGAAGCAAATTTAAAAGATGCCGACACGATATCCTCCACGCCGTACCAGCCGGCTTGGTTTGCCGATATGGCCTGTACATCCGTAATGGGGCCAAAAAGAAAATCGAGGTAGTCCAGTTGATGGGATCCTAGGTCATAAAAGTAGCCACCGCCCGCTATTTCCGGATCAATGCGCCAGTTTTTGCTCGGGTCATCTGTTACATCCGGATGCGCGGGCTGATTCATGACCACTTGCACATACCGGACATCGCCAATGGCTCCTTCTTCGATGAGCGATTTGATTTTCAAAAAATTGGGCAATGTCCTCCGGTAATAGGCAACAAAAAGCGGCACCCCTGCATCCTCACAAACTTTTATCATTTCAAGACATTCCTCATGGGTTCTCGCCATGGGTTTCTCTACATACACCGGTTTACCTGCCGCAGCGATTTTTTTAGTGTATTCCAAGTGGGAACTTGGCGGTGTTGCAATATATACCGCATTCACATTTGGGTCATTGATCAATTGATCGGCGTCATCTGACCAGGAAGCAACCTGATGCCTTACCGCATAATCCTTTGCTTTGGCCCCATCCCGCCGCATGACGGCTACAAGTTTGGAGTGCGGTATTTTGTTCATGGCAGGAGCACTTTTCTTTTCACAAACACTGCCGGCACCAATTACTCCCCAACGAACTTCAGTATTCTTAAAATCTATCATAGGCTTAAAATTATAAAATAAAGACCTAAAAGCCACCCCGCACAGTCATATTTCAGGGGGTATTGTGCGGCATAAGTACATGTGGGATGATTAATGTGTTGATTTTCAAATGGCAGGCATGAATTCTCTAGTTTAAGCTGTTCACCTAAGTGTGTATCGAGGGACATCAACTTATAAGGTTACTTCTTTTTCGCTGTTACTTCCAGCTTTAAGTCTCCCCTGATTCCTTTTTCTTTCCATGTCAAAACAATCCGTGATAGCTCATCGCCATGGTTTTGGATTAATTTCGGATCTTCCAGCGGGATGGATTCTACGGCCGCTTCTACCTGCGCGGGATCATATTTGGCTTCCATGATAAAATCCTCTCCGACGAATTCTACTATTCCGGGTTGGACAAGCCGGACGGGAAGCCCTGTCATATAGTGTATAGCTGTATTTCCACGGTTTGCAACTAATGAAAACGAATCTCGAACAATGAATTTGGAGCCCCGGTTTAATGTATAGGATCTCTGCCATTCGCGCACATCGGCTTCCTTCGGATAAGCGTTGGAAATATCCGTACTGTAGGTGACAGAGTTGCCCCGAACGTTAAAAGACGAGTTAATAGCCCGAAAAGATCCTCCCGGACTTTGCCCTATTCCATTGATCAAAGGGAGATTATGGTAGTTGGACTGCATGGTCCAGATGGAATAGCGTTGTGGGCTGAAAGTCTCTCTCGTGTAGGTGCCTACCCCTACGTCGAGAAGCACAGGGTGCCCGTTGTAAAACAGCATGCATGAACCCACATCATTGTGGTTGTGTTGTTCGCCGTTGCTGCCACCTTTAGCCGCAAAGTAAAACCCCTCATTTGTTCCCGCCCTATCACGCGCAATGGCTGCGTCGAGGTTGGGGAAATAATATTGCGCGATTAGCGGTTCCTCCGGTGTCACCTTTTCCCAACCATCCTGATCAAATAAATCCCGCATGCTTTCTCCGATCCGTCCTGAGACGGTTTTCTCATGAAAGGCTAAATTTTTCATTAGAAAAGCAGCAAATGAAACCATTACGGGATCGGAAATGCGTTGCCCATAGTTATATATTCTGCCGGGATGGTGATTAATCCTAAATGCGGCGTCCGCAAAGTTGATGTAGTAATCCCCGTTACTGATGTAAGAGCGGTAAATGTATCTGCCCATGTTTTTGATAAGTTCATGGTCAAAAACAACCCCTACCCCTTCTGCTAAATAAGTATCCAACAGCTCCAAGTAGTCGAACATTTTACCGCCGGCATGTGCCCAATAGCTCGGTCCCTCGCTGCAGGAACCATCATCGGGATATGAATTGATAAAAAGATCCACGGACTCCATCGTTTTATAGATGGCATCCCGCTTTTTTATCGGATCTTCTTCAACGAGCAAAATAGCAGTCAGTAAGTTGTAGTTGCACCAGGGGGTCCAGTTGTTGACGCGGCCCTCACCCCAGCCCGTAATCCACCAGTAGTCGTACCGCTCGTAAAAAGGAAATAGGACTTTTTGTTCTAATTCGGTTTTCAGCCGCTTTGCGATCACGGGACTAACAGCATCGAAGGGCTCTTTGAAAAAATGATACGCCCAGGCAAGGTCAGCTGCAATATCTCCCACAACCAAATCAATGATGGGATTGTCAATATCGGGCAGCACTGTGGTGGGTGTGGCGATACTGCCTTCAAACCCATACAGATAAAAATGGGCCGATGCTCCCCAATAAGTCTGTTCGCAGATGGCAAATACGCCATTGATAAGGTCGTCTATAAACCTTCCTTTGCCTTCCATAAGCTCCGCAAGCATCAACGATTGAAAAGCTTTCCGCCGTTCATTGGAGACGGCAGCATCTTTGGTTCGGTCGCCGGTCCGCGTAAATTCCAGATACATCGTCGCCTTTACAATAGGCCAATCATAGCCTACGTAAGCCTCTCCCGCTTCAATGGTTTTACGTCTTTGCGCTTCTGGCAGTGCCTCCCAGGCGGATCTATCGCCATATTTGGGATAGCGTATCCATTCGTCCCCTTGCCGAAGTGAATTTTCTACATATTTTCTAGAAAAATTACTAGTTAGCAGATCCCTCTTGTCTTGCCCAAGTGCAGCATGCATGGCAAAAAAGCAGGCAAGGCAAACTAACAGGATGCTTGTAATGTTTATTTTGGGCATACGTGTATATGACGCTTTAAGCGCCGTCAGCGTGATGAATAAACCGAATGATCAGTAGGTTAAGCTTTTTAAATAGGCAATGGATTGCGGCACCTGTTTAAAATAAGTAGGGCTTTCATCTTCGATGTAATAATGCTCAATAGCAGATTTTCTAGCCGCCTTTAGAATGGCGGGAAGATCCAATTGACCTGTTCCCAGCGCCACGTCATTTTCCACCGGAGTTCCACCCGACATATTTCCTTCAACACCTTTTTTAAGGTCTTTAAGATGCATCAGCTTAAAACGTTTGGAATACTTTTTAATAAGGGCTGCGGGATCCACTCCCGGAAAAAATGTCCACAAAATGTCAATTTCGTAACTCACATACCTCGGATCGGTTTCTTTCATCATGAGATCAAAGAGCGTCCCTTTCTTATGGGGGTGAAACTCGTAGCCGTGGTTATGGTAACAGAACGTAAGGTCAAATTCATCTTTTAAGATCTTCCCGGCCGTATTAAAGTCCATAGATGCCTTCATTGCGTCCGCCAGATCAAAGGGAGCATCGTGTGGAATCCAGGCAACACGGACAAAGTTGGCTCCGAGGGTTTTTGCGTTTTGACCTACTTCTCTAGTTTTGGTGGTAAGATCCACGTAGCTTACGCCAAAGGAAGAGCAAAACATATCCCGTTCATCCAGAAGCTGCCGCAACTCTGCCGCCGTTTTGCCGAAAAGGTTGGAAAACTCCATATCTTTTATTCCTAGCTGCTGTAAGGTGTCAAGCGTTTTTGCCACATCTTTCTGGAAGCTATGGCGGTAGGTATAGGAAACCATTCCCGGCATGTCGGGAAAAAGGGGTTTTCCTTTTTGAGCAGGGGATTGAATGATGACGGCTGTCAGCAACAAACAAATGAGGAACAGGTTTTTCATGGGCGTATTTGGTAAGGATCGATGGGCTAAAGGTAAAGAAAAATGCTGTCAAGGCCTTATCTTGATGTAACTATTCGTTGCATCTATTTCCCTGCACTCGCTCCTCGGGATTTGAAATCCCGAGGAAGAGATAATGGGGATTTGTAATCCCCGAGGAGTAATGCCTAGCCGAACTAAACGGAGGATTGCAAATCCTATTCATCTGTCGTTCGACATTGCAAATGTCGAACAGCTAATAGTCTTTTTTGGAAACCGCAAAATTTTACTATTTTTAGGTGCGATAATTACCTAGCTAACAGATTTTTATGGCATATGCATACACCATCAAGGATCAACACGCGCTACATTTTGTAACGTTCACAGTACATCAATGGGTGGATGTATTCACTCGACCGGATTATTGTAAAATCTTAATTGACAGCGTAAATTATTGCCAACAGCATAAAGGCCTTAAAGTTTATGCCTGGGTACTTATGACTAATCATTGTCATTTTATATTAGGGAGTGATAACAATCCTTTAAGCAATAGTATTAGAGATTTAAAAAAATTCACAGCTAAAGCGATCATCAAAGCCATCGAAGATAACCCAAACGAAAGTAGAAAAAGATGGCTTCTTTGGCTGTTGAAAAAAGACGGAAGTACTTGGTTTTGGGAAGCCGGTTATCATGGAGAAGAAATATTTACCCCTACATTTTTAAAAAATAAAATAGACTATATCCACCAAAACCCTGTGAGAGCTGGAATAGTTGAACAAGAGGAGGAATATCTAAACAGCAGTTGTGGCGAATTTTACGGAATAAGAAAAAGTCCAATTGAACTTACCCCGATATAATTTTTTTCAAGCTCTTCGGGATTTCAAATCCCGAGGACAGATAATGGGCATTTGTAATCCCCGAGGAGAATTACCTAGCCGAACTATACGAAGGATTGCAAATCCTATTCATCTGTCGTTCGACATTGCAAATGTCGAACAGCCACCCGCTCCTCGGGATTTGCAATCCCGAGGACAGATAAAGGGGATTTGTAATCCCCGGGGATGAATGCCTAGCCGAACTAATCGTAGGATTGCAAATCCGACTCATCTGTCGTTCGACATTGCAAATGTCGAACAGCCGCCCGCTCCTCGGGATTTGAAATCCCGAGGACAGATAAAGGGGATTTGTAATCCCCGAGGAGAAATGCCTAGCCGAACTAAAGAGGATTGCAAATCCTTCTTATCTTTCCTTCGACATTGCACTATCAAACAGCGCTCACACCTACCTTACCACCCGCAAAATCCCCTGCATCACATAGGCATGTCCGGGGAAGGTACAAACATACGTGTAGTCTCCCGGAACAGTAGGTGCCTGAAAATAGATAGATTCAGATGTTTCGGGTGACAAAATATTCGTATGGAACAGCACATCCTCCGAAGCAGGAATATAGTTTTTCTGTGAGCCTTCCAATCCCATCTTCAATGCTTCTTCTCCTACTTTTATGGCCGTAGTAGGCTTGACAACGACTAAATTATGTAACATATCATCGTCATTGTTAAAGGTAATTTTCACCTTACTGCCTGTCTTTACCTCTAGCAGCTCTACGTCGTATTTCAACCCCGGTTTTGTGCCAATGCTAAAGGTATAATCCGGGCCTTTAGACCAAGCGGCAGGCATTGTTGTTACCCTTTTTTGTTGCGAGCCAGAAGCTGTCGCCGTCACCTGCATTGAGCCTGTTACGATAGTGGAAGAAGCAGGCTTTTGTTGATGTCCAACATGGGTGTCAACGGAAGCTGCTGAGGCGGTAGGGAGCTCCAGCTTTTCTCCGGCCGGAAGTTGATTTAACGTGTAATACCCAACGGCATGCAACAGGGGCATCCCGTCTTTTGATATTATACCTGATGCGTTGACCTCATGGATATATCCCTCCTTCAGGCCATCCACCACCAGCCTAACCTTAAGGCCATCCGGGGAAACAACCGCCCCTCTTACCGTCAGGTCTTCCAGTTCAATTACAGGGCTCCCATAGTTATGGTGGTATTTGTAGTTAAAGCTAGACAGCTTGTAGGTGTCAAGCGTCTTTGCCAGTGCCGCATCAACAGGTAGGGTAAATTCCAATTCGAACCCATCCGGCTTCGCTTTTATTGTCTTAATCTCAAAGGGTGTCTTTCCAGTCCAAACCAAGCGTTGAAGCCCAAAAGGTGCCGGTCCTGTTGAATTCCACCCCCTACTTGTCATACCTACGAACATTGATCCGTCATTTCCCCAAACCATTCGCAAGATACCCGAAGAAAATCCCTCAATAAAGGGAAAAGCAGCACCCTGATATACCCCGTTTACCTTTTCAAGGGACACCCGTGCAATTTTACTAAGCCCCTGATCCCCAACAAATAGCTGACCGGAAAAGGGACCAAAATCCCCATCCGACTTGTCCACAAGAATATCTGAGGTGGAAATACCCAACAGCCCATGAGGGAGCCATACGGCAGGTGTTTTAAAACCCGGAATATCCGCAGCCACTTTTGACATGGGCATCCCGGTATCCGGTATATCCTCAGGCCGTAATTTTACGGGAGATTCCTCTAGATGGCTCCAAACCAATCCCTCGGGATTCCCGACAAAATCACCCGGTTCTACATGGGTGATGCGTCCTGAACCTACCCAGTCACCCTGATTTTCACCGTAGAAGACATCACCTTGTGCATTGTATCCAAAACCCGAGGGCGATCTCATACCGGAGGCTATGGGTATCATTTTTCCGTCGGGAGTCACTTTCATCATCCAGCCTCGCCATTTTGCCATACTGGAACCGTGGCCTATCCAACCTAAATTTAGTGTAACAAGCATATCCCCCTCCGGGGTAAACAGTGGCCCGTAGGAGTATTCATGGTAATTTCCTGACAAAGGCCACGATACAACAGTTTCATAGACGTCCGCCTTTCTGTCCCCATTTCTGTCGGTCAACTTTGTTAATTCCGAACGCTGACTGGTATAAAAACTCCCACTATGATAGGCAAGTCCCAAAGGTTCATGTAGTCCAGAAGCAAATCTGACGAATCTCGGGATACGCGTCCCTTCCATATAGGGGTTTTCTACCAGCCAAACCTCCCCCCTACGCGTCGCTACCCCTAAGCTTCCATCCGGGGTTAATGCCAATCCGCCAACTTCCAGTTCTATTCCATCCGGAATCGGAATAGAAATAATTTCGTAATAGTCGGATTCTTTAATAGAAAGTGTCTCCTGCGCCCCGGGTGAAGCAACTTGAGCAGATAATACACTTGGCATGAAAAACCAAGCGCCAATAAAAATCAGCATCCGTGAAAAAAAAGAGGCTAGGTTATATGGTGTTAAGTAGTTTGTATCTATCATGATATTCATCGTGTCAACGTTCAACGTGGTTTTTACTGTATTAGGACTAGCACTAGCATTTTACCAACAAAGACTATATTCGAGGTTACCCTTCCCGCTGTTCACCGGTAATAACAATTCTTTAGCACTTCCACTTTCCCTCAACAAAATATTGTTTGAATAATCCTCGGGTATTTTAATATAATATTGACCGCTATTGATAACGTAAACACCTGGTGATAGCTTTTCAATATGTTCACCGGCAACAACTCTCACCCATGCATCGGATACGTTAGTTGGATTATCGTAGGTGATGGTTCGACGTAGAAATTTACCGTTGTCTTCGGGTTCGAAGGAATCTTCTATAGCCATATCCGCTATGACATATCGGAAAACAGGTCTTCGGGATGGGTTCAATACATACCCTTTGATTTGAAGCTGTTCGGTAGTTAGGGAATCCGGCCAAGGACTCTCTGAAGATCCCAATACGGCTACCGATGGCCCGCCGGATAGCTCAATGACTGCCCCACTTGGTACCATAAGCTGCGATTCTCCGCGCTGTCTCCACATAGGTGCAGTGTTCAAAAACCCACCTCTCCAAATACTCAGAAGAGCAGCCTGCTGAAGATCGACCGTGTAGTTTGTCCTCAGCGGCTCGCCAACACTCACGGTATGGGTTTTCTTCTCACCGCCATGCTGGAAAAAGCCCCGTACGATCTCCGGTTCAGCACCGGGTTCTACAAAAAGAGGCTTTAAGGGAAGCGGTTCAACAAATGCGTTTTTCTCGTGCAATGGCGTTCGTTTAAGTCCCTGTCCTTCCACAAACAACGCAAGTTGAGGCCTTCTACCTGGCTGGAAATTTTTATGATAAAGCAGCTTGAAGGGTACTGAACCCTTATCCAATGATACGTTCACCCCTCTTGAAAATTGATTTTTGTCTTCCAATACTTCCTCTCCGTCGATATACAGGGAACTGTTTCCCACAGATACTAAAGTAAACGTGAATTCCCCTGCCTCTTGGACCTCCAAATCGCCGGAAAAGGCATATCCAAAATCGACGTTACCACGGCCTAGATCCCACGTAATTTTTTCCAAATCACCTGTTTGGCTAGGCGTTAAATCTATAAAATCCGTTGCCGATTGAAACTTCCCGTCAAAATAGGAAAACGTCAGGTTTTTAATTTCTGGACTCTTGGCACCAAACTGTTTGTATGTGAAATTCCGTAGAGCAACTGGGCCATGATCTCCCTGAATCATTATGGGGCCTATTGCTTTTTCATCTTCAAATAACGCGGATCGCGTTGGTCCTGTTACCTCTACGTTCTCCTGAACAAGTATCCCGTTATGAAATACCTGTACAAATTTGGCATTTTTTACTTTTACTCCTTTGGAGTCAAACCTCGGCGCTTCAAAAACGATTTTAAACTGTTGCCATAGGCCGGGAGCACGGCTTACGTTCATCCGGGGCGGGACACCCTCAAATCCTATTTTACGCTGTTCGTCATAACGCTGATAAATTCCTCCCGCATCCGAGAAATTAGGGTCGGCTTTTCCCCAACTGTCAAAAATCTGCACTTCATACCTCCCCTGAAGGTAAATGCCGGAATTGGAGCCTTTGGGAACCATGTACTCGAACTCAACTTCAATATCGCCGTGCTCAAATGCAGACACCAAATGGTCTCCTTTAGTGGATTGAGCCGTATTTACAATAACTTCCTTTCCGGCTGATGTGGCTAAAAAATCGCGATCCTCCCAGTTGGCTTGAACGGCACCTACGATTTTCCAGTTTTTGGGGATAGGACCAAATTTTCTCCAATCGTCAAAGGCAACCTCATACTGCGCCGACAGGCTTCCGGCAAAAAAAACGAGCAGGAGGGGAAGAAAACAAAGGCATTTCAAACGGTAGGTCATATCAGCTTTCAATAAAGGGTACAGGAAATAGTTTCATTAATTAATTCATCATTTGCTGGAATCAACGCAGGTATTCTTCTATGGCAACCAGAATTTGCTTGCATTGCCTTCAGGTATGGCTGCCGGAATATCCATGTCAACCGATAGCTTATTCATCCTTTACTAAGTATCCATCGGCTTTACTCGTTACAATCAACTCCTCCATTTTGGCTACGAGTTCAGGATATGATTCAAAGCGGTTTACCTGTTGTTCCGGATCTTCCTTGAGGTTGAAAAGGAGCCCACGTGTATCGAACGCACTGTATCCTTTTAGCTTGAAAAAGCTTTCAGGCATCGCGGAATGTTGACCGGTACTGTCGTTGATATATAGCCAGTCCCCTTGTCTAAGGGCCCATCTGTCTTCGAAAGTATTATGGATCAAAAACTCCCTTTGTGGTTCGTTTTCCAGGTTATTGCTCAATGAAGGCAGGAAATGGTAGCTATCCGGAGCCACTCCCTCCGGTATTTTTATGCCAAGCAACGCTCCTAGTGTGGCCATGATATCGATTTGTGAAACAAGCTTGTCAGACACATCTCCAGGCTGAATATGACCGGGCCATTTTACAATAAACGGCACTCGGTGCCCTCCCTCCCAAACGTCCCGCTTTAATCCTCTTAACGGGCCCATACTGAAGTGGCCTAGTTTTTCTCCGCGTTCAAACGCATAGGTTTCCGGACCGTTATCAGAAGAAAAAAGTATAATAGTATTCTCCTCAAAATCATGCTCCTTAATGGCCGTTAGAACTTGTCCCACAACCCAATCTGTCTGATACACAAAATCACCATAGGCACCTGCCTGCGATTTTCCGTCAAATTCGTTATTCGGAATAATCGGTGCATGGGGTGAAGGCAAAGGGAAATAGAGGAAAAACGGCTTTTCACCCGTCTGCTGGCCAATCCATTCTGTAGCTTTCTTGGTAAGGGTCGGTAGCACCTCATAGGGATTCCAGCCCTTTACCTTCGGCCCGGGCCGAAACTCCCAATTCCCCTCCTTCGTCTCGAAGCCGATGTTGTTGATATCCATCACTTCTGTCGGGGCCTCTATGACCCTATCATTCTCCATCCAAGCATAAGGGGGGAAATTGATGGTTCCATCCCCAAAATAATAGTCAAAGCCGCGATCCAGTGGTCCGCCTGAAACGGGTTTGGTCCAGTCAATATCTTCCGGGAAATATACCTGAACCTCTCGGCCCCATTGCGTAACGGTTCCAGATGGGGGGTTTTTAAATTCCCAGTTCCAGCCTAAATGCCATTTTCCAATACATGCGGTGGTATAGCCATTATCCCGAAGTAGTTGCGGCAAGGTGACATCACCTGCGTTGAAAAAGGGCTTTCCGAAAGCGTTTACAATTCCATGTTGCCTTCTCCAATGGTAGGTACCGGTAAGCAGCGCATAGCGACTAGGCGAACAAATCCCGGAAGAACTGTGGGCATCGGTGAACCGCATACCCTCCAATGCAAGTTGGTCAAGGTGTAGCGTAGGGATTTTTGAAGCCGGGTTTTGGATGTTGAGGTCTCCATATCCCATATCATCCGCGTAAATAATTACGATGTTTGGAGGCCTTTCTTCCTTCTTTTGAGCGCAAGAAATAGAAATCAACATAAAAAGCGGCAAAACATACCGCCAGTTTACATGCGCAATGAACCTTTCTGCCATTGGTCTCATGGATTTGGTAGTCTTTGTTGAACTAACTGCTTTATGATGGAGTCCGTCTTGGTTGAATAAAATAAACGCTTTTGCGCATACCTTTCATCAAATGCCAGGTTATTGACTTCATCACTATCTGATTTGTGATGGTACAATTCAACATAATCGGCATCGTAGTACCTTATAAATTTAAATTCATCATCCCTATACCCTTCGGTCTTAAGCAATTTGGGATTGTTTTCCAGCCTATGTTCCAGATATATCCCTGTGCGCCAACCCATAGGTGTACCTTGAAAAAAAGGAGTAAGACTTTTGCCCTGATACTCCTCCGGTATGTCTACGCCTGCCAACGCGGCAATTGTTGGCGCAATATCCACATTGAGTACTGGCTGAGAAACTGTTATGCCCTGCCTCGACTTGGGCAACCTGGGATCATAGATAATCAAGGGCACCCTAATCGACGGTTCATGCAAAAGCCACTTGCCGGCATAGCCCCTCTCCCCTAAAAAGTACCCGTTGTCCCCCATAAAGATAATCACCGTATTATCGGCGACCCCCGCTTCTTCCAATGAGCTTCTTACACGTGACAACACACTATCCACCGTGCTGATCATTTTGTAATATCCCTTTACCATCCGCTGATGCTTCTCCGGTGTATCGAACCGCCAATACCAGCGTTCTCTGTTCATCGTGGTCTGCAAAAATTCCGGCAAGGCTTCGAAAAATTTGGGATCCGCGGTTTCCGGTATAGGGATAACACGCTGTTCGTACAAATGATCTGCATAATCTGCCCAGAAATATTGCTCCTTTGCCCCATCGTCAGCATGAGGAGACCAAAATGAAAGCGATAAGCAGAATGGTTGGTCTTTATTGGATTTGATAAATTCAATCGCCAAGTCGGCATTGATGTCTGCCAAGTGTACTTGCTTTCCATCCACCTCTTTCAGATACGGCCAGAAGGTCTTGGTAGATTCATGAAACATCGCGGCTTCCATTCCTTCATTTACCTTGACTCCGAACTTGCCAACAAAGCCAGTTCGGTAGCCGGCGTCTTTTAAAAGCTTAGGATAGCTTAGATACATGTATTCATCCCGCAGCGGCGGTTTGCCAAAGGTAAAATCATGTGTGCGCTCATACAGTCCCGTAAACAGGGACGCCCTACTTGCAGCGCAGATGGCGGTGGTAACAAAGGCATTTTCAAAGTAAAGCCCCTCTCTCGCCAATTTATCCATGTTAGGCGTATGGATAATGGTATTTCCGGCATACCCTATGGCATCCCAACGTTGATCATCTGTCAGAATAAATAGAATATTCGGCCTCTTCTCATCCCGTGTTTTGTTCAAAACAGGTTCCCCGGCTCCAAAACTTATTGCGCAGCCAAGCAGGAAGGCAACAAGTAGGAGCACAAAGAAACGAAAAGACGGAACTTCAAGCGGCTTCATAGATAGCGATTTATCATTTAGCGTTTATAAATTGCTGATTTAATTCGTCCGAGTCGCCGTACTGTCTCCGAAGTTCTTCCAACCTCTGATGTAACTTTTCTTGTACTTCGACATATTCCGGACTGCCATAAATACTGTTCATCTCATCCGGGTCTGTCTGTAGGTCATACATCTCCCACTCATCCACATCATGATAAAAGTGAATTAGCTTGTATCGGTCTGTTCTTACCCCATAGTGCCGTTTTACATTGTGCGGCCCAGGGTATTCGTAATAATGGTAATAAATGGCATCTCTCCAAGGGATGGATTGCCCCGCTGCAATTTTTCGCCAGGATTCTCCTTGCATGTCAGCAGGTTTAGCAATTCCTGCATAATCTAAAATAGTTGGTGCATGATCCAGATTCATCACCATTTCCTCGACCACAGTTCCAGGCTTGATTTCTTTTGGGTACCTGACCATCAGCGGCGTACTCAAGGACTCTTCATACATAAAGCGTTTGTCGTACCATCCGTGTTCGCCCAAGTAAAACCCTTGATCCGACGTATAAACGATCACTGTATTGTCCAATAGACCCTGTTCTTCAAGATATCCCAAAACCTTTCCGATACCGTCATCTACCGATTTAACTACTTTCAAGTAATCACGCAAATACCGGTGATACTTGAATTTGGCAAGCTCCTCGCCGCTGGGTTTGCGTTCTAAAAAGTCTTCGTTCGGAGGCCCGTAGACGGCATTCCAAGCAGCCATTTGTTCCTCGCTCATCCGTCCAAAAGGAGCCGCAAGGCCACTCTCTTCTCCGGTAAAGGGGTCTTTGTCGAATTTCATGTCCCAGCCCCAAAACATGTCATTGAGAATCTCCATTTCCTGTTCCCGCGCTGCGGTCCCTCTTCCCTCGTAGTCATCAAAGAATGTATCTGGAAATTCAAATTCCACATCTTCATATAGTGAGAGGTATTTTTCTTCCGGCATCCAGTTCCTGTGTGGTGCCTTGGTGTGGTAATTGATCGCAAAAGGTTTATTTCTATCCCAGTCATTTTCCAACCATTCCACGACAAACTGTGGGATCAACGCTTCGCAATGCCCTTCAAACTTGACTTCTTCTGTTCCGTTTTTGATAAACTCGGGATTATAATAATTCCCTTGGCCGGGCAGCGTCAAAGAGAAGTTATATCCTTGTGGTTTTCCACCAAGGTGGATTTTGCCGATTAGAGCTGTTTCGTATCCCGCTGCCTGTAGTATTTTTGGATAGCTTGCCTGATCCCAGTCGAAGGGCGCTACATTATCGATCTTTCCATTGATATGACTGTACTTCCCGGTAAGCAGTACCGCGCGGCTGGGAGCGCAAATGGAGTTGGTGACAAAGCTGTTTCTAAAAAGTGCCCCCTCCTTTGCCAACCGATCCATATTGGGAAAGTAGGTGCTGTCCAACAAGCCATGACCATACGCATGTATGGCCTGTTGCGTGTGGTCATCCGTCATGATAAATAAGATATTCGGGCGTGTAGGCTGTTGTGTTTCGGCACAACTGCTTAGTAGTAGGAAAACGGTAAGCGTTCGCAAAAGGGTGGCGGTCATTTTAAGTGTTAACATAATATACCAAATGGGGGTTTTTTTCAGTTTTAATTTAGATACCGATGAATGGGGTTTGAAGCGCGTCAATTTTCTACAAACCGTTCACTGAATTCATTATAAATGGGATCTTTTGTTCGCTTCATTTCTTTTAGAAGAAGCGATTTCAACTCCCGAATCTTCTCGTGATAAGCGGGAACACCGATTAGATTAACCAATCCTTCAGGATCTGATTTAAAGTCGTAAAGCTCCTCCGGTACGCGGTAGACATACATGGCTAGACGTTCTGAAACCAAACTATCTGCAATCGCCGCATCTTTCATCGCAGAGAAAGACCTTCCGCTGGTAGCATCTCCTTTCATCTGATGGGTCCCATCACTCCAGAAGTTGACAATATAGCCAAAATTTTCAGCTTGTACGCAGCGCATAGAATAGTCTATGCCGGCAAAGGTTTTGTGAAATTCGGTAAATACGGTATTTCTCTCTTTTTGCCGCCTTCCGGTGAGAAGGGGTAAGAAGGATGCCCCATCCATAGCTTCCACTTCCGGTAAATGTAGGGCGTGAAGGATGGTAGGCATAAAGTCAATACCTGAAATAAAGTGGGTGCTATCGACCCTCCCTTCTTCAATCTTTCCGGGCCACCGTACGATCCATGGTGTTTTGTTACTGTTGAGGTAGCAGTTGGCTTTTGCGAAGGGCAAGGCCATGCCGTTGTCACTCAGAAACATGACAATGGTGTTATCTGCATGGCCTGACTGGCTCAAAGCTTCCATTAGCGCCCCTACCGTCTGATCAAGTCTGTAAACAGACGTGTAATATTCCGCAATCTCCCGTCTTACTTCCGGAATGTCTGGAAGAAAGGCCGGAACGGTAACTTCCTCTGGGAGAAATTTCCGGGTAAATAAGGGTAAATCCTCTCCCCAGAGGTTTTTCTCCTGGTCACTCCCTGCAAAAGGCCGATGAGGATCGTGGCTATTTGCCATCAAAAAAAACGGCTTGCCTTCTTGTTTTGATTTGGCAAAAAATTCGGAAGCATACTCAAAATAAAGCTCCGGATCCCGGCCTATTCCCTTCCCGGACGCAAGGTCTCCTTCAGTAATAAAATAATCCCAGAAAAACTTCTTGGTTGGCTTTAGGTGGATCTCCTTTCCCAAAATACCGTTGAGATAACCCGCTCTGTGAAGCTGTTCCTGAAGAGTTGTCACATCTTCAGCAATAGGATTGAATGCAGGTGCCCCGTTATTATGGGGATACCTCCCCGTCATAATGGACTGCCGGGAGGGCTGACATACCGCAATATTTACAAATGCATTTGTAAAACGGATGCCGCTTTGCGCCAGCCGGTCGATATTGGGAGTAATCTGGTCTAAGGTATTGCCATAGCATCCTACTGAATTGTAATTCAAGTCATCCGCAGTGATCAAAAGGACATTCACTGGACGATAAATCTCTTTATCTTTTCCCGGATCAGCGCACCTGGTAACTAGTAGGATGCCTATCATCAGGGGGATAGAGATGATTATTTTTACCATAGTTAATGTGACCTGTTAAATAGAAGCTTTGAAAAGGAATAGAACCGCATTTACTGCCCTTTCGCTTTCCGTTGAGGTATCTGGGGTTCGGTGTCCATTTCGTTTGAGTAGGCCACACTACCGTGAGGGGCCAAAACTAGACCCCATTCCTCAACATAGGATTGGCTTGGCCTAAAGTCATCACCAATCTCCTTAAGAAGGTCATCAAGCTTTTCATCCAATTTCTGAACTTCGTCCGAATAGTCCGCATTGAATACTAGATTAGTTAACTGCAAAGGGTCGGTTTCATCATCGAATAATAGCCAAGGTCCATCAAGTGCGCGCACATAGGTATACTTGGCCGTCTTTACAGCCCTGTATTCCCGTCCATATTCCCCTTTTTCAAACGGTGCAGGCATCATATAAAGTACCCCTCGGTTTTCTCTTTCTACACCATCCCTCACTACAGGCGATAGATCCTCCCCTTCAGTACTCTCGGGAACGGATAAACCTACCAAGCCAAATATAGTAGGGAATATATCGGGGGTATTTAGGGGCATATCAATAACCTTACCCTTGCCGCCATGTAAGGAAGGAAACCGCAATAAAAACGGCACTCTGGCAGATTCCCCTAGAGGAACTTGTTTTGCTTTTGCCCGTACCCCATGGGAACCCAGCATCTCGCCGTGATCCGAGGTAAATATGAGTAGGGTGTTTTCCGCCAGCCCCAGTTCGTCCAAGGTAGTAAGCAAATCCCCAATACTCTTATCAAGGGCCTCACAATGGGCGTAGTAGCCCTGAAATTCGCGCAGCAACGCCTCGTTTATCGTGGAATCAGGCACATTGGCGGGCACGGTGATTTTATCCAGCGGATACCGTGACTTATATTCTTCGGGAGCAGTGAGGTGGGGAAAATGAGGCGTTCCGTATGAAAGAAACAAGGCAAAGGGCTTTTCATTATCGGCATGATCCCGAAGGTACTGTTGCGCATCTTTTGTCTGGGCAAAAACATCATATCCGTCCCAATATAATTTTTCCCTTGAATTACCCGTATAATAGTGGGAGTGATTGTAGTTGTGGTCGCACTCTGCCGCCTTCCAGTACTCAAATCCGCGCCGGCGATCAGGGGGTATAAATGAATGGCGCCCTTGTCCGTCCAAATGCCACTTACCGATATAGGCCGTTTGATATCCGCCTTCCAAAAGGGCATCACCTATGCATAATTCGGATGGTGGAAGATGAAGGTCATTTACAAACATGCCCGTGGATGTTGGATACCTTCCCGTCATTAACGACGCCCTATACGGCGTACACACGGGAATCACCGACACCGCATTCCGGAAATTAAAACTTTCTTTTTCCAAAAGATCCAGATTGGGAGTTCGTACGTTTGGATCTCCCGCATATCCCGTAGCCGAAGCCCTCCATTGATCCGCTAGGATGTAAATAATATTCGGCTTTTTTTCTTCGATGTTAGGGGCACAGCTTCCTGACAAAAATGCCAAGGCACAAAGGAGGGGGAAAACAACATGCTTAAATTTCATCCGGTTGGGTTTAGTTGTTGGAATTGGCATACAAATTACGCTGCCTTTCGTTATGGATCAATACTTTCTTTTACAAATCCCGTGTGTGACACCTTTATCACACGTTACTCAGTTGCTTACAAACCTTATCTCTGCTTTTCCAATCAGACCCGATTGCAACAAAGGGCTATTCTTCGTGAATTTTGATTTTGCGTTTGTTTGGGTAAAAGGAATTTTATCCGGGTTCCTCAAATCGCCGACGATACGGTTATTCCACGTGTTTATCACTTTTACAGTAATCGTATTGCTTCCGACCTTCAGGTAAGGCGTGATTCGGGCGGCATAGGGTGGCAGCCAAATAATGCCACAGTCATTGCCATTGACAACTACCTGTGCCATCTCCTGCACCTCCTCAAAAGAAACGACGGCTTCTATTTCCGGCGATAGTGCAGCTTCCTCGATAGTAAATTCCCGGGTATAATCCGCAGCACCGGAGTAATAGCTGACACCTTCATCCGACTTATCAGACCAACTGACCAAGGTTTCCATGTTAACTGAGGTTGGCCCTCCCCAAAAAGGATCAAAACTGATATCCCAATTGGTGGAAAGATCGATGGATGGATACCTACCTGCTGATTCCAGTTTGCCCCGATATCCCTCCTGCAGGTCATAGAATAGTGCTTCGTCATTATTTCCGCTGGTATGCTTTCGGAACAAGACAAACCGGGAAGCTAGCGGATCCAAGGTCATTTCGAGTTGCAAGCCGTTCTTTACCTTGGTGTAGTTGACCTCCCTTTGTATTAACCCCGTTTCGGCATCCCAGATTTCCGGTATGCTCGCTTGATCCACCCTGAATACTCCGGTGATTTTTTCTTGGGTATGGCTGCTGTTGGAAATAAAAAAAACATCTTCACCCTCCATCTGCCGATGAACAAAGTCAATATGCCTATCGTGATTATGAATACCCGTCACCTCAAAATCAGGTGGAATTGAACGTTCATCCAAAACCTCCTGCACGGTCTTGCCCCAGTAGATGGTGCCCTTTCCGTAGGTATTGGAAAGAATCTTTTCACCGTCACATTTCCCCCAGATTTTGTCAGCGATTTCTTTTACTGCCTCGTCAACCGCTGGGTAATCTTTTAACGAAGTAGATCTTTCAGGCTTTCTACCGATGACCACCGCCCCATCATAAATGAGTTTTTCTAGCCGCTTCAGTACCTCAAGGGAGATGGCCTCTCTGTCAGGAAGCACCAATACTTTATAGGACTGTCCATGGGGCAAAACAAACCTCCCCTCTTGTACCTCTAAGGCTGAGGTAATTACATCTTCGTTGATATAGTCATACTGGTAGCCGAGTAGATGCCCAGGATTTACCGGCTTCGGTCTTCCGCAGTGCGGACACCTGCTTTCGTCATAGAAATAAGTAGGGAAAATTCCCGGCATATCTGGGGTATAGTTTGGATCCAGCCTTCTGGGAGGAACTAAATTTGGCGCTTCGTCCCCATAATACAGCAGGACATCAGCGACATAATTTCCCTGCCGAAGCAGATAGGAGCATCTCGCTATATAATCCATAAAAGGGCGGGCCATCTCCCACCAAGTAGTATTCACATTAATATGTTCGCCAGCATGATATACAAATCCGGGCTTTCCGGCAATTTTCGGATTATGGGAAAAAGTATGAAAGACGACTTGGTTCAGTCCATCACAAAAGGCAATGTCTATTAACTGCTTAAAATCAGTAGGCCCATGTTGCCAATGGTTCCACCCCGTAAGTGACTCAGAGGCGACAATTTGCTTACCATAGATATGGGCTGCACTGGCTGCCTCCTTGGTTACCCAATGCCGCTGCCTGTTCCAGAACTCTCCCATGGGGATATGGGAATTTCCAAGGGCTTTTAAGGGTTCTACCCGCACATTTCCACCGTGTCCGGCCTCGATAATCATCTGAATCCCCTTTTGCTCAGCTATTGCTGTTGACTGCGCAAAATGGTTTTCAATCATCATATCGCTGATCAGGCGGTTGTAGTCGTGCAGAAACCGTTTTGACAACAGACTGTCTGTGCTGGTATGGGACGCAATTAACGGCAAATAGGGCAAAGGATCATAGCCATACACTGATCTGAATTTTTCGAGAAACGTAGGGCTCCAGTCATTTGCTTCCCATACCTCATAGCTGTCGTGCATAAAAAATGTAAACTGGTTGCCCTTAGAGGTGATAGGGGCCAACCTCCCGAATATGCTGTCAAAATAGCTACGGGTTGCCTCTTTGCTTAAATGATCGATGATTAGCCCGCTGGAATTGGGACTAGGAACAACAAGATGCTGCCCAGTGTTACTCATAAAATACGAAAGGATTTCCCACTTCCCAGGGGGAACGGTCCAGTTTACGATGCTACCGTCTTCAATAAATTCATCCAATAAGACAGGTTGTCGGCTGCTGTAATCGATGCTATTTTCTTCGCTAAATGGTACGGCGATCGTTGCAAGCAATGTGAGTTGGGAAGCCGATTTCCGGTTACTTTTGGGTTCCAACACGTCTATTTTCAGCTGAGAAGGCCCTTCAACTAGCTGGCTGGAATGCAGCAATTCCTTCGCCGCATGCCTCGGCTCCACCCATTCGCCGCCGGCGTTCCAGCTGCTTGCTGCTACCCAACCCAAGTCCAGATATAACTTCTTGGCCGTAGTAAGTGCTAAGTCCATGTAGTTTAAGGATTCAGCGCCAAGCATTGGTGGACCGGCGGGAATCCGTTTATCCGGATCTACCAGTGCACCCAGATCCCAGATCAGCGCACCACGCATGCCCTTATCCTTCATTTCTTCAAGCTCATAGACCAGCTGAGTGGTATCAACGTACCCATTTAGCCAGGTCCATAAAGCAAGAGGCCTGTATTCCTTAGAGGGGTTGTAGAATTCCTCTTCGGAGATTCCAACGGTAGACTGGATCTCGGGGGTAGTACAGCTTGAACCATAAAATAAAGCCATCAAAAAGCCGATGGCTAGCAAAACCCTTATCGACGTAGGTGAGATTAACAAAAACTGGTGAAAGGAAGGTGTTTTTAGCGCCAAGGTACGTTTGTTTTTAAACAGCCGAAGAAATCAACGTAAAGCTACGGGTACGATGTGATTATACATTCCACGATATTACCCAAAAAGCATGGTATTTTAACGTTTTGTGATGGTTGAATACCCCGGAGACAAATCAGGGATTACAATAATCGCAGTACATGGGATCTTCTGTGGTTTTATTGTGGGGGTACAGCGCTTCTTTCTCAAACCCACAATGGCTACAAGCATATATGTAGCTGCGAGTCGAATGAGTAGGTGCACCGCATAGGCTGCATTCGAGTCCCCTTGTCGCGGAGGTGATCGCAAAACCCGGCATCTGACATGCTGGACAGGTGGATTTAAGCTTACTTACGAGGCTGCTTGCCGCGGTTTCGATGACTTTCATGCGCGTCGGATTATACAGCGCTCTCATATCCGTTTCCACATAGGCAGCATCGAAAGAGTCGCAGAGCTGCTGAAAGGTCGTCAGTAAGCGCTCCCTGCTACTAATCCCCTTGACGACAACGGAATAGTCATTTTTTGAAGGACGGAGAATCAGGGCGTGGCTTGGGAACCCGGCTGACTCGGCAAACTCAGTCAATTCGTCCGCCGTAGTCACCACTTTTACATCAAAATTTGTGTCAACACTAAGTTCCCTGACGATGATTTCCAGGTTGTTTTTAAGGTCAATAAAAATAAGGAGCTCCTCATCTGCGGGTACAAAAAACAGCGAAGGGTGGGGACCAAACGAACCCTCACTAGCCACACCCAAGTCGCAGTTGGTTAGCCGCATTGCCCAAAGGCATTTTTCCCTTGCAGTGGAAACGGGGTCGAGCTTTCTTTCTATTTCCCCCGTAAATGTTCCCAACAAATCCGTATCAAACGACTTATCGGTAAAACACCTAACGCCTAATTCCCTCTCAAGAATGGGGGCAATCACACGCTCTTTCTGATGCTTGGTGGCAATTATTAGTTTTCTGTTTTGAAACATGACACTAGCTGATAAACGCGCTTCTTTTTGATCCAAACACTTCCTGGCATCTAAAAGTAGCCGATCCGGGGAGAAATTGCAAGAGTACTTCGACATCCATGATCCTAGCTAAGGCTAGCTTAGAATCCTATCAAAAGGAACTATCCGGGATAAATTGGAGTAAATTACGGCAAAGTATCCGCTGCTGTGGAGATCTAGGGATCGGGTGCATGCAAAATTCGTAAAGGTTTTAAACACGATTTTTTAAACCTTAAAGCAATCACTTCGTTAATTTATAGAATAAAATATATAATTAATTTGTCAAGTCCAGAACACAAAAAACTAATTTGGAATCTAATAAAAGACATTAAAGTAGGGATGCTCGTTACGCATGAACTCGGAGAAGAGGAAACCATGAGAGGTCGCCCTATGAGTTTGGTGCAGGACGCCTATGATGGCACTTTATTTTTTTACACCTCAAAGAACGATGCCAAGGCATTTGAAATCAAACAGGATAGAGAGGTCTGCCTTACCTTTAGTAATCCGAAAGATAATGTGTATGTATCTCTTTCCGGAAAAGCGAAGATTGCTGAAGATAAGGAATTAATAGATAAATATTGGAACCCCTGGGTGGCAGCCTGGTTTGAAAACGGAAAGGAGGACCCTGATCTGACCATGCTGAAAGTGAAAATTAACAAAGGAGAACATTGGGATTCCAATAAAAATAAGTTAGTCGAGCTCTTCGAGATCGCCAAGGCCACTATCTTAAAATCTTCTACTCCGGATCTTGGTAAAAATGAAAAATTCGGTGAGGAATAAATAAAGCGATTTCTATAAAAAACCGAGAAAACCTTAGGATATACCACCTAACGGTTTTTTTTTAGAAAGTTTGCGGTTGGATATAAGTGAATTGCTTAGTTGCTTAACTAGTTAGTTTATCAACTTCCTATATGATGATTGGCTAATTATTGCTGTTGGTTCATAGGATAAAACAAAATAGCGAGGCCAATCAACAAAAAAAGGACAGCGAAGCGCTAATCGAGTAGACCTCCTCGCCAACCATTAATTTACCAAGGGGCACCTATCACTTTATCCCCAGCCTTGGAGCCACAAAGAATAATGGTCTTCGCTATAAATCGGATTTCTAAAACTTTTAGTTATACGGAATTAGTAGTTTAACAATAACATAAAATATATTTAAAAATGCCGACACACGGATAAATAAATATTAATATCTGCGTTTCTATTTCGCTTCTTCCTAGAAAAGTTATCCTTTCCACTTCGCCCTTTCACGGTAAAACCAGCCTCGATTAGGCTGAACAAGAATTACCGCTTGCTTCGCTCCGAATAAGTCAGGGGTACCCCCACATATAGGGATTCTCACCCGTTGAAACAGTCAACTTTTTACGTTATATTCACTATCTAAGTTAAACATATTGAATTGCCGCATTGATTAGCCTTCGGTTTTTAGTAAAATTTTATTCCTTATTTTGACGTGTTATTGTTTTTGCTATCTTTATCTCATAAATCCACCACCACATGACTATGAGACACTAGATATGAAAAAAATAAACGATGTTGCTAGAGATAAAACACACGTTAACCCAAGAAGAAACTGAAGCAATATATAGGCTTCGATACGATGTTTACATAGAGGAAATGGGCTATAAACAAAAACATGCCTGCCATAAAAATAAGGTACTTCCAGACCCCATGGATATCTCGGGTGATTTATTCGGTGCCTTCGAAAAAGAAACAGCCATTGGCACATGCCTGACTAACTACACACGAACGAGCGATTTAACATTCTATCCAACGCTATACAACATGGATAAATTGGCTCAGAATTACAAGCAATACGCTTCGATCTCCACGAAACTGATTGTGCATAAAAATTACCGGAAAGGTCCAGTCGTATTCAAATTGGTAGTTGCCACCTATGTAAAAGGGTTAAGAGACGGAATAAAATATAATTTTATAGACTGTGAGCCAAATTTGGTTCAATTTTATAGCCGCCTTGGTTACATTGTTCACCTACCTGAAATTCATCATCCTGAATTTGGGCCCGGTGTTGTAATGGTTTTAGAGCTAGAGAATGAAGCTGTATTAAAGAAGTCGAAGTCGCCCTTGTTGAAATATTTACTAGCTACCAAATATAGTTAAAAATGGTAACGAACTACACTTACCTGTGAGGCATCGTCAAATCCTAATCTCGAATACCGTTTTAACGCTATTCTGACTATGGAAGGTCCCTCAAAACCCGATTTTCAATAAGCCAACAACTTCAACATTACTTTCCAGAATGATTGGTATTATCTATGTATTCCTGTCCACTCGGATTGACCAAGATTCCGGCTTTTGCCATATGGGAATAGATCTTTGAACGTAGCTTCTTAAAAAACAGCATTCGTTCCTTTTCACCTACAACGCTGATCATGCTAGATTTTTTCATTAGGTTTTCAAGGCTGCCAAACATGGCTTCGTTTAATCGCGGGTCCATAGAACCGATAAAGTACAAGACGCTATGATTGAGGTAGGTGATCTTAACGTCGTCAAGTTCTGCCAAGAACGTGTTGTCCCCCAAAATAAACTCGTTTACTAACAGTTTATAGGAAGCATTTTCCGGCTCGAGACCAATGTGGGGATCAAATTTTTTCCCAAATTCCGCTTGCTTCTCGATATGATTAATAAGGTCTAACAGTTGTTGGTAAATTTCCTCTGCATCTTCAGGGTTCAGGATGCCCATGTCGTGGTAAAGAT
>WGNT01000093.1 GCA_016124425.1 Cytophagales bacterium | reverse complement strand
TCCTCCTCTTCCTTAGCCTGAACAGGTTCCTCTTCTACCTTCCGCTGCACATCCTCCTCAGGTTGGCGCTGTACCTCTTCATCTGCTTTTTGCTGCACCGGAGGTTCGTCTTCCTTTTTTTGCAGCAAAGGGGTGACTAGGGGAAAACCGGACATTGCCTCCATACCCTGTCCATCTTTGCGCTGAAGGGCTGGATCAGCCCGGAAAAAACTACTCGCTTCTTCCTTCATGGACACTACGTGATCCGCTGCTTTGTCAGCCTCCTGCTCAAAGGCATCGCCAGGCTGGTTTACCTGCATCTTTGCTTGAGGCACAAAAAAGTCCCCTCCGGAATTCCGCTTAAAGAATGACGGTTGACTTTTGGGTTTTGGACCTGCTTTTTCCATATGTTAGTTGCTTACCATTCCACGAAAATTAAATTCCTCCGCCATGGGAGTTTTACCATACCCAAATTGAAGGGCAGTCCATCCAGTAAAATATCCTGTACCTTTTTTTCCATGATGATCCGAAGCGAGTTTCCTTCCCATAATACTTTCCCGCTGCGCTGAAGAAACTCGACCCGCACTGTATCCGCTGATGTGTTTTTTAGTTTTGGCCAGTTTTCTAGTAGACTATTAAGCAGCTCGCGGACCTGTTCTTTGTGCTTCTGTGTGATCAGCACATACCTGTCAAGGGTACGGTTCAGCGGGATACCCAGCAGCAGTTTCTCAAATTGCAGGGTATAGTCAGGTGCTTCCAATATCCCCGTAGTCGCATAATGAAGTAAATGAACTGCCAAATCCGGAGCATAAAACCGGTTATCTTCGGTCATAACACCACAATCGCGGAAAAACGCACCTAGAAAGGGGTGAAGCAAAATCGATCCTGCATTAGGTAAAAGTATCCCCTCTTGAAATGAAAGGACAACATCCTGAGTTGAGCTAAAGTTAGCGTCTGAGACCTCTCTAAGTGCGCTATCAGATGCTACCATGACGGGAAAATCCTCCGTCGAGATAGGGCTTTTTAGGGTGTGGGAGATCCGTTCGGCTAATTGGTTGAGCGTTTCGCGTTCCTTCTCCGGAAAATAGGCTCCAATGACCTTTACAAAACCGTTTATCTTAGCAACTGAGGGTTTCCTACCTGCATTCTGGCCTAGCAATAGTATTAACGCTTCCTGTTGATTTGAGAGATGGCGCGATTCTGAGGTATCAAACATCATTTCCAACAGTACCCAAGTCATCAATCTGGCTTCCGCAAAAGTTGCCTTTCGGAAATATTTCAGCGATCGGGAAAGTATTTTCTTTTCAGGCTCTCTTTTCTCAGATAGGTAGGCAAGCAGCTTGATTAGTTGCTCTGGCGTAAAGTGAAGCAGTAACCTATGCCTTGCTGGTTGGGTACGCAGCGTTTCTCTCAGCTGTATATTGAACTCTCTAAGAACACTCCAAGAGTCAAGTATTTGATCATCAAGTTTTTTCAAATCAGGTGCGGAATATCCCCACCAGGGGATTCTGCCGTCTGACAAAAAGGAGATAAAGGCAAGCAACGATTTTTCAGCATCGGGAAAACGTCTGAAGGATGGATTGATTTGACCTTCTGCCTCATTGCCTGCAGGCACAACAGACGTGTTCGTATTTCTCGCTGTAAAAGTGGATCCTCGCCCTACATCTACCAATCCAGCGGTTGAAAACAACGGTCTGAAAGCAGTTTCCAGCTGATTGCGACATTGAGTCAAAATCGTGACTTGATCCCATTCCATAATTGATGTACGCTCAACGTTCAGATCTAGAGAAATGGAATCAACTTGAAGTGACCCATCAACCACCTGCTCATCAAATCCTGCAAAAAAGGCTTCTAACAAAGGAAATACCTGTTCCTCCAGAAAGCCGCTCAAATTTTGACGCAGATGTTCTCCTGATTCGACAGAGGGAGTAACTACGTCTACAGTGACTTTATGGATGATATGTTTTTCCAAATTCGGCATGAAAACATTTGTTCTTTTCAAATTTATCGCCTACATTTATCCTAAGCGACGACAGTCGATTTTACTGGCAATGTAAGGTGGAATAGGAAGCAGTCAATAGGTTCGCAAGTCTGGTTTTTAGCATTCTCGATAGTGGTTTACTGCAATCGGTTAGCTTTTCTCTCAGACAATAATGTGACGATAGAGACAGTGATAATAGGAAGCAAGCCCATGAGGGGCCATTCACAAACCGGAATTTGTGTGATTGGCCCCTTTTCATGTTCTGGGGTTTATCAGCGTAGATGTCGAATTCTCTGCATTGCCCGTGATTCGAAGCCGAAGCATTCCTTCGACTAAGATCGTTCTTCTTCCTACCCTGGGTCCATCAATATACACATCCACCATTTCGGTAAACCCGGCAAGTCTATCCTGCATGAGTGTTCTGTCACTTTCCCTGCCTAGAACCAGAAAAAGCGATGCTTTGGTAGCCTGCACTTTGTGATGTAGGGATTCCCTTACTTTGAGAAAGCGAACTATTGGATCTGCCGTATTCGTGCTTTTTCCATATCTGTTGAGCATTTCTATACTAACCCAGCTTCCGTCAAGCCAGTCACCCGTCAGATAAAGCTCCACACTACGTTCGGTAGCGGAAAGGTTACTATATACCTGATAAATGATACCCCTTACCGATGCCGGCAGCTGACTCTCCGAGGTGATGAACCTAGGAGCAACCAGCGGGTTGCCGGAACTGTTAAGTGTTTCGATCAGCCTGTACCAATCTGCCCATTTACCTTTGTATTTTCCATAATCATCATCCTTATCCACCGGCGCGAATTCTCCGTGTAGTTGCTGATAGGTGGTGGTACGATACCGCCGCCTTTCTTCACTTCGTATGGCATTCAAACGGAATAGCCTATCCGCTCGGAACATGCCATCCTGCGTATAGGTGAACGCCGGAGCGCTAACTGTCAGGGTATTGTCAGCAAATGTGACAGTAAACTCATCATCATATGCGCGTGTTATCAGGAATTTTTTCAACTGCTCGTTGTAGTCAAATACCAATCCGCTGGGAAAACGGGTATTGAGCGCTTCCGTAATGGCATGCATTCTGCGGTGAAGCACATCTTCGAGTGAGATAAGAACCTCGGTTGGGCCGGTGGTCAACGATTGGCCGTTGATTCGGTATTCACTTACCACGAGGCGATAATGGGTAACCCTAGCAGCCCCTTTTTTGGGCGTCCCTCGTAAGCCTCTGACCAGGTTATTCAAGTACGACAAGGAACTAATCCATGGGTAACGGGTTTCCGCCACCTTGATATGGCTGATCGAGGCAGTTGCCTGTACATTCACTACCCTATACCGCAGTGCCAAGTCCCCGATTACCTCATTATTGTTGCTCAAAAGTATGTATGTTCCCGATTTCGGTACCCCTGCAGCATGAACACAACCGGTATGTTCTTGGAGAAATTTTCGGAATGCCTGTGCCTGAGTGCTTAGATCGAAGAGATAGACTACGACATCAAGGCCAAATTGCCTGATCATGTTGTTTATCGCCTGAAAGGTATTCTCGGCATTTTTCCCGAGATGTCCACCGACATGATACAAGTCAGCAGATGTATGGTCGGTCAGCAACGGATTGTCTCCCAAGACATAATGGTAGCTCACAGATTTTCCACCGGGAACAGCTGTCCAATTCTTCCTAATCTCCACCGTATCAGCATAATAAAAAGGGATACTTTGTTCTCCTTGGGAACCTCCCTTCGCTGAAGGAATGATACGAAGGCCACTATCTTGGGTAACGTCAAATGCTTGAAGCATGTGGTACATCTTCCGCAATTTTCTCAACAGCGACGTTTTCAGCTCCCTGTCTGCTACTGCGGGAGAAGCATAAAATCCGTGGCGATACCCCTGACCTGCTAGGCTCCCAAGAAGCAAATGCTTGGGAAAGGCATTGATGTCAGGATTTTCCAGGTGATAATAGCTGTTCAGCTCCCGCAAAAGCGCGTTATATACTTCAAGCAAATCTTTCAAAAGAGCATAGCGGTATTGGTTGTGTTGAAACACGTTTCCAGGGGGAAAGACGAAGTGCTTTTCTGTCAATTCGATCAAATCGGTTGAAAACGGCGTGATTACCGGGTCTCCTTCCCAAAGGTGGCTAAGAGCATCCAAGACAGCACTGAGGCCTTCATTTAACTCTTGAATCGAATTGCCCTGAATTATGGCGTCCCTGTAAAGCCTGTCTAGCTGAAGCGGGGTCTGTACATTAGCATCATTGATGACCACATGAAGTGGATGAATTGGCATCAGGTCCGTCAACGTCTCCTTTAACAGCCTAAATCTGTGATAGATGCTATCTGCCGCACATACGGTAGCCATGTCCTCTTCCAGTATCAACAATACACGTAACCTAGCTACCTGTTCAATTCCCTGATTATCGCAATTGATATCTCCGCAGATATCCTGATCCTTTGGATAACTCTCCAGATATAGAAGGAAAACATGCTGATCTAGGGTTGCGAGTCCGGATAAGGGTATTGCCGCTTCATCGGAAGGCAGGCATAATTCCAACAGCGTAACCGTCTCCTCCGCAGTTTTCACGAAAGGTTCGTAATTCGCTTTATCGTCCTCAAAAGGCCGATAATGGGTAAAAGCCAGCGAATCTATTAGGATCGTTTTCTCTTTGCTACCTGTTTCCTCGACGGCAAGTTGTAGAGTCAGGAGGTCCCCATCTGTGGTGATTCCATACCCTTGCTCTATGGTTACAGTTCGTACCCCGGCGCTCAAGTCACTTCGAAGCGTTAATCCGTTCACGATGCCCACTCCTGTCAGGCCTACGCGCGACAGCCGGTCCTGATCTTCAAAATAGGCGATGGTCTCGTTAAGTTGGGTATGGGTCAATACCTGATCCGCCTGGTAATTTCGGTATTGGGGAAGTATCCTGCTGAGTTTGTTTGCCATGACCGATAGATGTTAGATGGTACCTAAATTGGTTCTTCCTAGTATAATTTTGTCCTGCCAGTTATTTTCATCTTCCTTCGCGCAATCATAGAGACTGCCGGTAGGATAAATGGATCTTAGTTTTGACAGGACGTCTATAAATGCGGGTTGATGTTGGGAATCTGATTTTCCTAAGCCGAACAGAAAATTTTTAAAGGCTTCTTCAAATCTTACCAAAGGATTTTCTTGGTCTGGGATCTCTGGATCCACGGTGCCGATCCAGCATATTTTAGCGAGGATATGGCTGGGCAATTCTTCGCGGATCAGATTTTCTAGATAATCGCGGAACATTCTGTCTGAAAACCGAAGGGTATTTCCGGGAAGTACTACCGTAACACGAAACGAATAGGGATCCAAGACCGAACCTGGTTCACAATCTGCCGCACAGAATGGCAAAAATACACCTGGCTGGCTTTCAGAAACCTCAAATGGCGGCCGTAAAAGAATGTGTTCAACCAAAAAAAGCCCCTCGTCCATAAAGTTGCTCTTGATAAAGGATTTGAATTTCATAATAGCGGGAATAATATTTTCCACTGCGTAGTAACGATATTGGCTCGCAATGATTCTCTTTGAATCCCGCAGATCAGTGATGGAAGGGTCAACAATACTAAAGGAATACCTTCCGGAGGGAGATTTTGTAATTCTAAAACACCCAACATCTTTGGTTTCATAACCGACGCCCTTCAAGGCATCAAATTGGGCCAGCAGCAATTCCCGGTCAATCTGTACTACCTGCTGAATGACCCGGTAAATTTCATCATAGGCCTGGGAAGTAGTCGCGTAATTCTCCGTTGCTGACAGAAGGATGCTTCTATTTTGATCCAAAATCCTCCATCGATACACCGTACTGCCTTTGGTATTTTTGAAGCTATAAAGCTGTACATAGGACTGTGACAGGTGTCTTCTGACATAGCTTTTCATTCCAGCAAGTAAGGAAATGCGCATCTCTACTCCAGAGACATTGGCTACCCCCCACAATTGCTCGTGACTTTGTCGGTAATAATTGAAGCTGTTTCCAATTTCCCCGCTGATTCTTCCATACTCGCTCAAAAAGTAGCTCTTGGCATCCAGCACTTGCTGCTCCGTAGTATCACCGTAGAGCTTTTTCATTACAAAGGCATACTCGCTAAAACGCTCGGCAAAACGTGCTAGCAGATGGTCTTTCAACCCGCTAGTCCTGGAAAGCGGTTCATCTAGAAAACCCATCAAGAGCCCGTTTATATCCTCAGAGGTATACCAGCTTCCCAAGTAATCAGAAGCATCTTCGAAGTCATCGACGGTTTGGGTAAAATATGTTTGCAGCAGCGGGCCTTTCGCGGAAAGCAAGTCCTTTACCTGATGCAAGTGCCTGAAATACGAGGCAAAAATCTGGTCAAAGAAGTGCAGGTAACTTTTCAGTTGTCTGGCCTGGGCCTTTCTTTTCATGCTGGCGCTGTCTGTCAAGCCAACCTCGCCTATCCCGTAATTCTCCGGAAAATCATGCCTTATGCTGTGAAAGGCGTCTAGGTGGACGTATTTCGCTTCCGGTAAGCTTAACCGAAACGTTGACAAGTCCCGAGGTACGGTAGCTTCCTGATCGAGCAATAATTGCCTGTTTTTCACAAGCTTATCTTTATCTACGTTCAGGGGAAGCAGCCCCTTGTAAAAGTTAAATTTGCTTTTGCTGCAAAGGACTGGCTTCATTCCTGGTCTGATGGGTACAACCCACCTGCTAATGTCAGCAGGATCATCGCAGTCGCCAAGTTGGATATCCTTGATGAGCAAAATCCCCGGTATATTCATGATGCGCTTAATGATATCCGAAAGCCTAACCTCGTTCCTTAGGGTAGCTTCCGATACCTCAATTGTATCCAAAAATCCATGTTCTAGGAGGGGACCTTCAAAAATTTCATCTGGATGGTACCCTCTATTCAACATGGCAGCAAGGTCGTAGAACCGTACCGGCGGGGAAAAATAAGCGTTGATTTCAGCTTCAATGCGGGCATAAATCATTTCTTCCTCGGCAGCAGGTTCTATCTCTACCACGGCACAAACCCTAATAGCATGCTTTTCGACCTCGCTTACTTGTATAAGATCCTCGCAGAGATTTCTATGTTGATGGTATTTTTGGAAAATCTGCCTGGATACCCTGTCAAATCCTACACTTCCATCCAAGTCTACCCTTACCTGATGAAGCCCTTTCAACGAAAACGATTTTTGAAACCTTGGCTCCAATCCAGTCCAAACGTCATTTTCGTAGGACATTCGGTGCTGTTTACAATCCACGTAAACGGTTTTTTCAAACGGCAGAATCCACGCATTCCTTACGCCTTTGCAGTCAATAAACAACTTCCTATAATCCAATTCAGTCACTGCCTTGCTCGGAAGGATGTCCGCTGCCAAATGAAACTGCTCACTCCATGGGTTCTTTTTGTCCGTAACCAACAGCTGCTCCATGGGTTGTGCGAGGCGATATCCCAAATCCGTGATGGCGTAGCATAACATTTCCAATATCGTAATGCCAGGGTCATGGGTGTTGTAATCTGTCCATAACCTTCCGGACAGGGATTCAATGTACGCCACACCTGCTTCCCGAAGAAACTTAAAATCAAGATCATCCTTAGACTGGACATTTTTGGGAATGGCGATATGTTCAATTTTACCTGACATCGTGTTTATTTACTTCCTTTTGACCATGAGGTGCTTCAATGCTTAAAGTGGCTGTATTGTATGATGCTTTGCAGAGACCAATATGTGCTTTGGACTACTTGGGTCTACCCGTTTTCGATGGGGTTGGTTATTTTTGAACATGACCAAATCCTGTAGGTATTCCAGATAGGCCAGCTTTTCCAGTTGATGGATTAATAGGCTTTCTTGGAGATTTACACCAAAGGCAATGGTATTTTCTGATTGAATAGCCCAAGGGGAAAGGTACCGGATTATATCTTGTTCAAGCTGATTCCGATAGAACGCGACATCCAGTCCGGCCCTAAATTTGACTTTAAGTGAAATCCGAACTTCTTCGTAAGACGGATTATCAACTAAAACTTCAACCGAAGGGGAAATCCGCTCCTGCAAATAAGCCTTAATTTCATTTAATTTCGCTGTACTAAACAAGGGCTGGAAGGTATCAAAAACATTCTTCCCAACCGTGTCAGGAATAACAAGTACCAATACAGTTCCCGGGGCGGTAAAGCTAAGCTGGTTGGTGTGATTTAGGCATTTAACCTTGAACACCTCCGGAAAACGTTCTAATACCAAATGTTCGTAATCCCACAGACTTAGCGCCCGATTTTTATGCCTTAGCCGCTCTGAAACACGGGTATAAAAGCCTCTGTCGGTTTCCTCGGGTCGCCCTCCATAGGAATTAAAGGGCTGAAAGATGGATTTGACCCCACTTAGTCGTGCTGCCATTTTACCGATAGCTTCCGGAGGCAAGCCCTTTTCTAAATGGGAAAGGTCATTTTCCCGGTCTGTAAATTCTACCTTGATCGCTTGCGGAAGCACTGCAACGAACTGACAGGTCGCATCAAAAGGCTTGGTAGAATAGGCCCTCAGCCAGACACCCTGGGCTGACATTCGTGTGTGGACAGCAAAAGCTGCTTCGGGAAGATTGAACACGATGATACCTGATTTGAGGAAATTATCCGTTTCATCGGACACAATATGCTCGTTCCCCAATACCAACCAATAGTCGTTTACAAGCACCGACCAGGTGATTTTTTCGCTAGGTCCGAAAGTTGCATGCAAGGGGTTTTCACTCCCTTCAACCACTTGGAATAGGATGGAAAGCTGTTGATTAGGCTGTAAGTCGATCAACTGAAGAAAGAGTTCTCCTCCGTTAACGTCCGGGAAGGATACCAGCCGCGTCCTCTTCGGGCTGACGTGGTTTAAGGCGTTTTTCTTTGACTTCAGCTCTTCAAAAAACCCGAAATCATCCCACAGATAAAGCTTAAGTGACGTATCCTGATCCATTGAAAACGAGTCGGAGGTTTCATATCCCAAAGTAACTTGCTCCACGAGTGGTGTGTAGGGTTCGTTGGGAATCAACGTTTCCGGCTGTTCGCTAGCCATGGCCAACGCATATAACTTGGGGTAAAGTTCATGCAAAAAGGACTGGTTTAAGGTCAGTTTAATCCCCTTGTTGGCCTTAATTCCCAAGGAATCAGCAAGTGTCAGGTCTGTGACGTAGTCCTGCCCCCCATTGGAAAATAGGACATGGGTGCTAGGCAGTTCATTCCAGTTAACCGAATCTCTAATTGAAACCCCATATGAAAAATGAGAATCGCCGGAAACCAGCAGGTTAGACGGCTCCTGATTTAAAAATACGCTTTTGTTCTTCAGGGCGTTTTTAAAATCATTTGTATCTAGCAGCAGCGATTTGATATTGACAGACGCATTTCCTACAAAATTTTGAGCGACATAGGTGTTTTTACTGAAATTTTGGCCCGTTAAATTCCTGTAGCCAAAATATAGTCCCTTAAAACTTTCCGGTGTGTTTGCCCATTTAAGGTGCAAGCTGATCTTTGTAAGGCGTTTGTCCCTCCATGAGGGCTCATCTAAGTAAAAACTACTCCCCTTTTTGGGTACGGCTGTAAAGGGCATAAAGGGTTTTCCAGCTTGAAGCACGCCAAAATCATTCTCCACTAGGGGCGCATGTATTCCCTGAACGGACGACTTTACCGTTACATTAACCAATAGATTACCCGCAAGAATACGCAAAAAATCGAATCCCCTTCCGGTCGTCGGGGAGATGGAGAATCGAATTATCGGAACACCTGTTTGCCCTATATTGCCATGCAGGTTCTCAGTAGCATCGACCACCTCAGGCAGGTTTTCATTAAGGCTGAACGACAACAGAAGCCTGTTCGCTACCATCTCACTCGTGAAGCCTGAAAGTCCTGTATTTGCAGCGGGCTTTATAGAAATCCACCCTTTTTTTCCGGAAACCTCTAAGGTGAATAGGGAAGCGATCTCAGCGGCCGTTAATTTGTTGGGCCCCTGAGGCATTGAGAGTTCTTCCTGAAAAGAGAAGACAAAGCAGAAATGACGCCTCGCTCCTTCAGGAGATTTCAACGGTGCCGCCGCCAGTGTAAACCCAAAAGATGCCCGTTGCAGTGAAGGATTTTCCAAAACATGGCCAAAGGGCCACCATCGGGAAAGATCCTGAGGAAAGTCCGCTCCTCTGCCGTCAAAGGAATCCGCATGGTGGCTGATTACTACCTGCTTAGCATTCCCATCTGTATACCGGTTTTTAAGTGCAGCTATTTTTGCAAGATTTGGGAAGAATTCCCCTGTAGATTTGTAAACAAGCTTTTTACCTGTCACATCTTTACCAGCTTCAAATTCAGTTCCCATCGGGATCCTTACTTGCGGGACTTTAGCCAGTTCGACAATCAGATATACCTGATCTGAATTTGCGGATTGTTTCTTTAGCTTCAGAATATCTTTATAATAAAAATCAAGGTGGCGGGTGGCAAGCTGATTGAATCGGTTTTTGGGCAATTCCAAGAGCTTAAAAAATGCATACATCAGCCCAAGGTGTGGCATCAAGTTAGATTCTGCTTCCAAGAGTTCCAACCGCTGCCTGAGTTGCTCCTTTACCCGATCAAATTCTACCGTACCTTTTTGTGGCAAGGGCGACTCACTCATTACCTGTTCAAAAAACTTCGTCCAATAGCCAATAATGGTAGAAGGATATTGCTCACTGAAAAAAGGGACAAATCGGGCAAAATTCTGGGCGAAAAGCATCCAGTCGTTGGGATCCAAATCCATCAACCGCACGGAAGTAGGATCCAACGCCGGATTAAGCCGGTCTGACTGTTGGGTCCCAGGCCTCCACAATACCTTCAATATGCTCAGTTGTTCCGGACGCATGCTAATTAGCCGACAGTTGCTTCGTTTTTATAGAAGGGATATACTAAATTTCTTCTGGAATTGGTCGCCCTAACGGTGTATTGAAGTTCGATCAAAACAATCCCCAATTGTCCGGGGTCCATAGTCATACTAATTTTATCTACTGTAATCCGAGGTTCGTGGTAAAGGATAGCCCGCTCTATTAAATCCGATATGTAGGTCACTGTCGTCCTGTTCAATGGGTTAAATTGTAACTCATCAAGTTGGCATCCATAGGTGGGCTGCATGATGCGCTCCCCCAACCTTGTAGAAAGGAGTATCATAAGACTGCTTTCAATATCCTTTTCGCCAACCAGCATCTCTGCCTCTGCTGAAGACCAGTCAAAGGTAGGGGGAAAGGCCCATCCCCTACCCAAAAATCCATAATCGTCTTGCATAACCGTTGTCTTTTTATCCAATCATTACTGTCGGTAATCCGCCCATTATTGTTCCACCGTGGGCAGTGCTATCACCCATTCTTGCCGCAGGCATGCCCCCTATCATCACCGTGGACGAACCGGCAATGATGCTGTCGGGAGGGCCGGAACAGGTGGCCATATCCCCTACTTTAGCTGCCGGCAAACCTCCAATGAGTACTGTAGTTTCGCCCGGTGGCAATATCGGCCCCCCAACATGTGGCACCGTTCCGGTTACCATGGGGCAAATGTGCATGTCTGTTATCCTTGCGGCAGGTTTTCCCATAGTATGTGCTAATTAATTTGAACCATAGCTCCCTTCAGTACGGCTACTGCTGAGGTGGAAACCTCTGCACCGGCGCCGCCCTCAGCCTTAAATTGTGCCTGCGCTTTAATGGTGATATTCGCACCTTCTAGCGTGAGGTCCCCCGAACTCTTTAGAAGAATATTAGCGGAGCTTTCAAGGGTAATCCCATCCGCATTCAACGTCACGCTGTGGCCGTGATCATCCTGAAGAACTATGGCATCGTCGGCTTCGTTGATAGAAAGTCTTTTACCGTTTGGCGTCTCCAGCAAAACGGACGGTTTTTCGTCGTCAAACACAAATTGAATTCCGCTTCTTGAAATATATCCCTTTTCATGATTGTCATCCGAAGCCGGCTTGGGGGAAGGCTTAGCACTGCTATGCAGCATGCCCAAAACGACTCCCTGATTGGGATCTTCATTGATAAACCCCACAATTACTTCATCCCCTATATCAGGCCTGAAGAACGTACCCCTTTCACTTCCTGCATCCAGGTTATTAATTCTGCACCATATCCCCTGTTCTTCGGCGTTAATGATCGGTATTTTGACCATGATGCGTTCTTCTTCTTCAGGATCACCCTGAAGCTGAGTAACCACACCGATCTGCAATCCTCTTATGGCGCCAAATAATCCAGCTGCAGTAGGGGCATGGATATCGTAGGTCTCTGTAAACCACTCCGGATTTATTCCGAACTGAACATCAACTGTCCAATTGCCCTCGGAAAACTGGTGTACCAGTCCACTTACAAACACGTTTCCATTAAAGCGGTCACCTACTCCCTGAAGGGTAATGATGTCCCCAGGCTTGATTTCAGCGATTCCCTGAAAACGCACCCTTCCTCGCACTTTAGCCAGTTGCTGAAACAGCCATTTTGCATCCGCCCAGTCCTGAAGGGAAACATCTGACATATTGCCACCGTGTTTTAAGTCCAGCATGTCGGTACCTATTAATCCCGATAAGTCTGCAGGAGAAATATTTCCCGTAAGGTTGACCTCGGGATCACTCCCTTCGATTTTCAAAAGATCCTGCCCAGCGGTATCCCAGCCTAAGGCATTCACTTGGCCATACTGCGTGCGTGCATCTATCTCCGCATCAAATTCCAGCACTGTCACCCCAAATGCTACCATGCCCAAACTCTCCTGTACCAAATCAGGCCGGAAAACAGAGACTTTGCCATTCATGGCCCTACAAACCATCCCGTTTGCCTGGGCTCTTGTAATCAGGAAGTCCCAGTCGCTGACATGGTATTGTACCAGCTCTGGAAAGGTAAAATTAGATGCTGCTACATCAGGCTCAAGCCCGTTTCGTGTGATGATCGTTTCCATCACCTCACTGTCCTTGCTGTCATAATAATAGCCGCTTCGTCTCGCAACGGTCATCTTGGTGGATTCATCCCGGCATTCAATAATTAATTGAGTCAATCCATCCCTAATCTTCAGCCGATTGGAAATAATCATGCCCTGAAAAACCAGCTCATTGACAGATCGGTACCCTAAGGATACCGAAATGGATTTGCCTGGAAGCAACGTATCTAGATTGCTTACCGGAAAATCGGCGGTAGAAGGATCACCGTCCAAAATAACAAGTTTGGCAAAGGGGATGCGGTTTAGTTCCATGTGGACGCTGATGCCGAGAAGCTGTATTGTATCGGGCAGCTCTGAGCCCGATACAACTACCGTATAAGATACTAAATCCGTATTTTGCTCATTGTCGATTAAGCTTTTTGTACTCATGTGGCGGACTGTTTTTGGATCGGTGGGAAATAGATTTCCTGTCCCGGCCTCAGGTCACGAAAATTAAGTATGCCATTCGCCTTTGCCACTTCAAGGTAGTAACTGGAATCGCCGTATATACGGTGAGCCATTAGCGGTAGCGTTTCTCCCGCACGGACCACCCTATAATGCGTCAGGTCGGGTGAGTTGCGGTTTTCCTTCGCTACCCTTAAGTCATCTTCAACAAATCCTTTGAATTTGGCTTTTGCAACTGCGCGGATAGGTGTACCGTCGGATCGGAAAAGCTTAAACTCCACACTCATTTCTAGCAGCGACCCTTTAAACAAAAGGCTGCCCCAGGATATAAGCACATAATTTGGTTTGTGCTGATCACCATTGTAATCAAGCACAACCTTCTTGAAATGTTCAAGGTCGTCGATGATTCCATCAGCTGTCCTCTCACGCTCCGGGATTATACCTGTTCTGTCGAAAACAAAGTCAATCTGAAGTTCCTCAGGAAGTTTTTTGTTAAATTTCGTGGCAGCCGCGCTTGTTCCCGAAGCCTGCTGCTCATTCTGCTCAATTTTATATTGATAAACATATTTTTCCGGATTAAGCAAAGTAGCAAACTCACCATCACCCACCTTATTATTAAATTGCGGATCACTGTAGGCGACTACTTTCAACTTTTCCAGTTTGCCATCGTCCATTGTTCTACCTTTCTTTTTGAAGCCGAATGAGTTCCATAATTTCCTCTACCACCCCTGACGTGTCCGGAGCTTTGATATTTGGTGTTGCATCGCGTTTGCCTCGTTGCGATGCGCTTTCGTCTACGTGTATTTTAATGTGTAATTCTTTGATTTCTATCGGCATCAATTAATTGTTTTAAAGTATTGATAAGAAAGCTCAAGAGTTTCGAGAACCAGTTTACTTTCTTGGGCGTTGAAATCGTCCACCGCCCACTTGACCGGAAACGCCCGGACAATATTCCAAGTCTTAAGGGGTTCATGCTCCTCATTGAGCAGTTTAATGGTCAGGTCCTTGAGCTCGAATTCAAAATTTTCCATGGCATCTTTACACCATTTGATAAGGTCCGAATTCACGATCATACCCCTCTTTAGCACCAAATTGGGATATTTGGTTTTGACCGGGAACTTGTGTTTGAAGCGGTTTTCGCCACCCTCAGCGATTTCTTCGGTCTCTAGCGTAACCGTTAAGCCGGAGACAGACTGAAACTGCGAGTCAATCCCTTTGCTGTCGAAACCGGCAAACTCAACCGTAAAATGAAACCCAACCGGTGGGTAATAATTGCCCATAGCTAGTCATTCTGAATGCTCAATCCTTCATGCACAAGTTCCATAGACTCAATGGCTACCTCGTTGCCGTCTGCTTTCAGGTCAGTTGATTGCACTTTGGTAGGCCAAGCGTTTTTTACTTTCCAGGTTACTACAGGCTCATGTTCTTCGTTAAGTAACTTTATAGTCAGATCCCGGCGTTCGATTTTGTTGAGAGATACCGTATTAAACCATTCATAAAACTCATTGTCTCCTTCAAAAGTCCCCCTTTTCAGGGTGATATTGCTGTATTTCCGCATGCCCGGCATCTTAACCTTGCTGTACTCCGGACTTGCACCGTGTCGATATTCGATTACCTCCGTTTCTACGTCGAGGCCCGAAACCTCTGAAAATCCGATTTTAGTTCCTCCCCAGTCGACGGAGAAATGGAATTTGGATAATGGATAGCTCATATTCTTTTTAATTTAGTAAGTTAGCACCTGATTAAGACTCTTGCATTTTGTGGGAAAACTTAAGAATTATGAACTCAGCGGGTCGTACGACAGCCAGCCCTATTTCCACGTTCATGATTCCGTTCAGAATATCCATTGCCGTCATGGTCTGACCCAAGGCGACGCGGACATAAAAAGCATGCTCTGGCTTAGCACCGGCAAGCGCTCCTGCCCGCCACTGAAGAATTAAGAAGTTCTCGATCATTGCCCTTACCTTCACCCAGGTATTGGCATCGTTAGGTTCAAAAACAAACTGTTCCGTAGCCTTCTTTACAGATTCCTCTACCATGTTGAAAAACCGGCGTACGGACACATAGCGCCATTCATTGTCATTGCCGGCTAGGGTTCTTGCTCCCCAAACTAAGGTGCCCTTCCCGGTAAATGTCCGGATGGCATTGATAGACTTACCGGAAGTCGCGTCTACATTAAGCCTGTCCTGCATTTCATTCGTTATCTTTACTGTAGGCTTGACCACATAATTCAAGGATACATTTGCTGGCGCATACCAAACCCCCCGATTGCCGTCTACCCGTGCATATACTCCAGCAACGGCTGACGAAGGTGGGAGTACTACCCTCAATTTGTTAATGCCTAGTTTAATTTTATTGTAAGTGGCACTATCTACTGCTTCGATGTCCGAGAGCATCATGTCGTTCAGATCTCCATCCGACTCCATATCCAAGTCCTCTATTTCCAGTAGTGCATCTATTATCGCTGGATCTACTAGATCCATGATGTTTTGCAATAAGGTGGTGATTCCGGCGTCCGTAATCTCATTTGCAACGACAGTTGACGCCGCTTTGACGGCAGCACCATCAACCGCCTCCGAAATCGCTGTCATTTGCGCACTCAATGAATCTATAAGGTCATTCAAATCCGAGCCGTCTTCAATCTCTGCATTTAGTGCTGCAGCTGCATCCGTGGCCGCATCGGCAAGTTCTTGGTCATCCACTGCCATTGCAGCTACATTATTGGCGTTTTCAACCGTTTCCTGCATGAGCTCTTGGTATTCCGTTAGGCCGTTGATCACCGCCTCGAGTGGTTCAGTCAATGTGTCTCTGTTGGTAAGTGCATCTCCATCCGATCCAGCTTGTAGGGCAGTATCCGCATCAGAAAATGCGGTAATCAGCGTCGGAAAGCTTGCGATAATTGCGTCAGCCTCTGATAAAATGTCATCAATTTCCTCTAAAATCTCCGTTACGGGAGAGGAGTCTATTACACGGTGATTTACAATAATTTCTTCGGGATCATAACTGTAATTCAGAATGGTTTCGAGATATGGAAAGTAAACCGCACCATATTTCTTTAACTCCAAATCTGACGTAATTGACTCTCGAACACCGGTTGGGGCACCTATCTCGGTAGCCATGTGGTTGGTATAGGTATCAATGATCGTAAATCGGTCCCGCATTTTTCGACACAAAGCCAAGGCATTGTTGTACAGCGAATAGCACTCGGTTGCATCCGGGAGCCTTGTTGCGTCCGGAAAAAGTATAAGTGTCGGCTCATCTTCTTTCTCCAACTGCTCCAGACCTATATTAAGCGCCCCAAGAGTGACAGGGGCGACAGGATCGGCTTCTTCATAAATCCCTACGGAGATTATATAGCAAGGTCCTCCACCATTTGCGAAGTAAGCCTGAAGCGAATAATACATCAGAAACGGAGAGAGGTCCTCGGGATCTGGCGCTTCTACCAATACGCTTTTGACGCCTTCTTCTTCTCTGATCTGTACCTTAATGGCAGTTTCAGGGTCAGGTCCTCCAAAAAATGTTTCATATTCCAGCATGGAAATTATCCTCGTTGGCTCATTTAAAAGCGTATGGGAAGTTTCTTCCTCCTGTGCTTTAGCCTTTTCAGTATACCCGATAAAGGCCGGGATTGCGGTTTCTACTTGTGCAACAGAAGGAGGAAACTTAGCGATCTCCTCGATGTACACGCCGGGTGTTCTGTAATTAGTTGCCATGATTTAAAGTTTATAAATGGATTTCGGATATGATTTTATCTTCTTCCCGTTTCAGGGAATGAATACTGGGATTTGGAAACTGAAATGCAGGTGGAAACTCAATCGTATCGCTAAAATCCGAAGCTGGATTTACGGTAACGAAGCCGCTTTTTGTAAGTGGTTTGGGGTTTACTGTTTCTGCTGTGAAGTTCAAAGAAGGCTGTATGTATTTCCATATCGTCTTACGGTTATCGAACGTAAGGTAAAAGGTAGTCGGATTTTGCTTTACAGTCCCGTTACCATTTAATATATTGTATTCGCCACTTTGTCCGCTCATGTATAGCGCGAGAATACCCTTTAAACGCGCTCCTTCTAGTATTGTGTAATGGGTCAGGAGTTCGTTGAACTGCGATCCTTCTATTGTAAATTGAGGGTTAAAAAAAACGCCCTCCTGTACCGGCATCGGTTGAAAAGCATCAAATCCGGAAATATTTGGAGCATTATTGGCCAAAAACACCTTTTCCTCACCCAAGAACTCCATGTCGGTATAGTGTTCGAAATAAGGATTCTGATAGGTTATGCCAAACAGAAGAACGGTATGTTGACTTATAGGTATGAAAGGTTCCTGCGATTCAGCGTCGCGCATGCGAACGACTACCCTTAACGAGTCCGCGGAATTTCTAAGCAGCAATTGATGGTTCTTAAGAATCCTTTCCGTCTGTCCTAAGGGAAGTATCCGTAGCGATTCCTTCCAGTCAAAATCCCGAAGCTGTTTCTCCTGTTCCTCGGCTTCCATCTCTTCAAAAAGTTCCTCTCCCCTATTTAAAAAATAGTTGTGCCTTAGTTGGATTACACAAAGGGTTCGGTAACTAAGTGACTGCATGGTTAAGGAACTAGTTTTTATTTATGTTTGAATTCATTATTAATTTGTTCGACCAAGGGTCCAGTTTGCGTTACCTTGCCCGAAGTAATCGGAACAATGCAAAGCTTATACAGGGCTGCAGGCAGTTGCCTCCCCCCAAGCGTTCCCCAAAGGAAATTCAACTCTTCGAAAGTTGGGCTGAACAGTTCCACTGTAAACCGAAAATCACCAAGTTCTCCCATGCTTGCTACCTCCCGGTCAAAGACTGTATTTGCTTGGGTAAAAAGCCTTTTCCCCTGAAAAAACTCCAGGATCACCGAAAGATCCTTTAGCGACTTATGATAGTTGTTTCGGTTTGCCGTGAATAATACAAACAGGTGGATGTTTACGATGGAGTTCCGATAGATTACCTGCTGCGGCGTCTGTAGGTGATTTGGAAAGTTTTTCAGGGTAGCTTCCTCCTGAAAATTCACCAAGGTCATGACCACCTTATCCCGCATCCCTTCAGATACATCAGTAGGTCCGTCCACCACGGCAATGTTATCCAAAATGACTTCAGAATCATCTAAGCCCCTTTCCACGAAAAACCGGTTTAGCTGCTCTGATAACAAGTGAAATATCTCAAAAATCATAACAATAACGTTAATTGAAGAAACGGAAAAAGGACATCCAAATCCGGAGTAGGCCCTAAAAAACTTCCAAATTCCTCATTTTGAGCACTGATAATCCCAAAGAAAACTGACTAGAAGACGCTAGCAAAACTAGCTGGTCTTTTTCAATCATAAATCTGTATTTACCTACAGAACCGAAATAAACATACTGAGTATCTCAAATGTGAGCTAAATTTTGAATTAATGCAATAGATTTAACAGTTATTTTTTCTGTTTGAGTGCTTTTTTTCATTTTGGTAAAAATGCAGTCGATAAACGATTTTTTTCCCAAAAAGATTATTAAAAATTTGAAAAGTGATAAGGTACCGTTGCCTGATTAATCGTCGGCTCCCTGACTTATTACCAACAAACAAAGAACTTAACCCATACCTTAACGTGAAAAGTTTTCACACTTAACAAGTACGGAGTATCCTAACATTTAAAGCTGTACAACTCTGCATTAAAACCAAAAAGCGTTGATTGACCTATTTCCTAAATTTACTTCGAAGCGAATGACATACTTCTTTTGGGTATTTTCCTTATATTCGAACTTCTAACAAACAAGGAAACTTCGTTATGTATCTCCCAAAAAATACCATGAAACGTACCCTAATCCCCATTATACTGTTGTTGATTATAAGCAGTTTTGAACTTAACACCAACACTCATCCGGTAGATAACCCATTTCTTGGTATGTGGGGCTTGGATATTGAAGGGGGCGGAATTGGTTGGCTACATGTCAACGAAGAAAAGGGATACCTAGATGCCGAACTTCTGTGGATAGGTGGGAGTGTGCTTCCGGTGGCTAACGTATATCTCGCGGACGAAAATACACTTGTGGTCACCAGAACGTCAAATGCCCAAAAAAGCTCTGAACGAACGCATGTCATCACCCATACTCTTCGGATAACGAAAGAGGGGATCTTTTGAAAGGAAGTGTTTCCGGACCTGGAAGAGGGGGTGAATACCGGACAAACTTCTCCGGAAAACGCATGCCGCCCATGCCAAAAAAACCTGATTTATCAAAAGTAACCTATGGGGAACCAATCTCTTTGTTCAACGGAAAGAACCTAAGCGGATGGGAGTTGATAAATCCAAGACAGAAAAACGGATTTGTGGTTAAAGACGGAACGCTTGTAAATGATCCCGTACAACCTGCGAATGGGGAACATGTATCCTACGGCAACATCCGAACAACCCAAGAATTCACTGATTTTAACCTGAAACTGGAGGTCAATGTACCGGAAGGAAATAACAGTGGCGTGTACCTAAGAGGCCTTTATGAAATACAGGTTGTGGATTCTTACGGCAAGCCCCTTGATTCGCACAATATGGGCGCCTTATACAGTCGCGTCACACCAGCTACCGCTGCGGAAAAGGCAGCAGGTGAATGGCAACAGATGGATATTACCCTTGTAGACCGACACATCACGGTCATCCTTAACGGTAAAAAAATAATTGACAATGAACCGGCCTTGGGACCGACAGGAGGTGCTATAAGCACGGATGTATTGTCTGCCGGCCCCATTTTTCTACAGGGAGACCACGGTAAAGTGAGCTACCGCAACATCGTGTTAACTCCGGTCAAAAAGTAAGGCCCAAAAGCAACCAAGCCATTCACCAACGTTAACATAGGGATGAACCAACCCTAGGCCTTAAGGGAGATGGTTGTCTCGTAGCGCCACAACCTAGAACTGGATTCAAACTAAAGAAGCCCTGTTGATAAGCGCGAATTACCGGACAACCGTCCGTGGAATTGCAGCTGGCAACCTACTTAGCATCTCGTTATTCAATAGCTGTGTACTGTTGGTAAAGCTGGATACGTTAATTACGTTTGTGTGTTGTCTTCCTATAAGTACGACTTCATCTCCAAGGCGGGCCTCTTTGATATGGGTAATGTCTACCATAAACAAGTTCATGTTTATCAGCCCAACTATAGCTGCTTTCTTGCCGTGAATCAGTACGTGGCCTCTGTTTGATAAAGCCCTTGGATAGCCATTAGAATAGCCCAAAGGCATTACGGCAATGGTCATTTTATGGGTCGCTTGAAAGGAGGTACCGTATCCGATAAACTCTCCTTGTTCCACATCTCGGATATCCATGATATCGGTTCTCCAGGAAAAGATCCGCTTTAGGGATGAATCTGCCTTTTTATTGGTTTCATGCAAATGGGAAAAATAAATATCCGGACTAGGCCAGAACCCGTACTGCGCTACTCCGATACGTACCATGTCATATACCGTGTCGGGCATGGCCAACGCAGCGGCTGAACAAGCTATGTGGCGGGTATTCGGAAGGATTTTCTTTTCCCGGCATTGCTTTAGGAAAGCCTTATAGCGCTTATGTTGCATGTCAATCTTAAACTGATTTGATACGGACTCTGCCCCGCCAAAATGGGTACAGAGCCCTTCGAATAGAACATGCTGCTTATGCTTTTTTAGAAAACTAAGTACATTTAAAAAATCCTTCTGTGGCAAGCCTGTTCTATTGGCGCCAGTTTCTACTTCTACATGCACCTTAGCCGGCTTCCCGATTATCTTGGCCGCGTCCAATATCTTTGGTAAGCGCTCGTAGTTGTAAACAAAAAACTCGATTCCGTTTTCTATGGCCCAAGGAATATCTTCCTCATAAAGAATCCCCATTATCATGATACGGCTTCCGGCAGAGCATACGTCCATCACCTCTTCAGCCTCAAAGCTGGAGGCTACAGAAAAATGATTAATACCGCAACCTTCAGCCATCGGCACAAATGTGCGGATGCCATGGCCATAAGCGTTGGCCTTTACAACAGATGATATGGTCGCATGTTCGCCAATTTTTCTTCTGATAAAGGTTATGTTATTTTTATAAGCGGATTTTTTGAGTTCAATCCTCGAGGAATGTCTTACCATATCTTTTTCGTTTGTAGCCAAGTATAGGAGCGGCCCCAGCTCTCCTTGGCCAGTTTGCTTACTCGTAGGATCTCGGAATCCGGGACTCCATCCAATTTATCTTTTGCTTCTAAATTATTATAATGAAAGGCGTATATTCTTGCCGCAAACTGATAGAGCGGCAATGAAGATTCGCCATAAACCTCCCCATTTCCGTATACTGATGGTCTTATATCCTGACCCCAGTCCTGCCGGCCTTCGTTGTTTGGATTCAGAAAAAAAACTCGGTAGACTCCCTTGGGATCCAAATCGACACGCAACAAAGAAACCGCGTGGAATCCAAGCATATCGCCCTTAGCGCTTGTAATAAAGATTCCAACGGGATTAGGATACACAAGCCTGTATCCACCGTTGATATCCGGATGACACATTGAATAAAATATCCTAATAAAACCCTCAAAATCCACGATTGCATTGGCTAGGCAATCATAGGCTGAAGCAAAGCCAATTTGGATCCATTGGCCGTAGAGTGCCGGGTTGACCCATTTGTGGGGATCCTCTCCCCTACCGCTTGCCCTTACCATCATTTCATTGTAGATTTTGTCCAGCATCGGTACTAACGTGACGGATACGGCGTCTAGCCGATGATCTAGTGTCTGAACTAGTCCGAGACCTACTTCAGAGGCTTTGATCTCCTTCCCTTCGAAACGAAAAGAAAGGTCATTGTAGATCGCGGCGGTATGTACCATTCGGATAAGCTTTGCCGGGGCATGGTGACTCCACATGCTAATTCCCCTTGCACTTTGACAGGTCGGGTTATTCCCCTGCCCCACCCCAAGCGGCTGCCCTAAGACCCTGAACAAAGCTCCCATCAAGTAGTGTAAGGCAGTTAACGCTTTATTGGGCGTAGTAGTGGATTTCAAGATACGTTCAGCTACGGCAGGGTGTACTTCTATAGACAATAAATTGGCCAACCCCGACCGCACGGCCTCTCTTGAAAAAATCCCCGACTCAAGCATTTTCGCCAAGCCATAGATGCATTGCGCATTATGCGGATGTACCGTATGAAGCATCAACTGCGAAATAAAATCCAATGATTCCTTCCATCGGGCACTACCGGAATCGTTTAATCCCAAACAGCTAGGCATTAACTCCGTATGCCCCTCTTCAATCAAAAACCTCACTAAAACCGCGTGATACTGGCTTACCAGACCGAAACTCAGCATCGCTTTTGCCATGTTTTCACATTCCTCCGTAAGTTGTGGTAGCGACAAATCCAACAACAATTTTCGGTACTCATGGCAATTCTTATTAGTGGTGCTACTTGTAGGCCGGTAAATACACCGCTGAAACTGTAACAGGCGGGCATCCAAATCATCCTGAGGATCGAGTTCCAC
>WGNT01000130.1 GCA_016124425.1 Cytophagales bacterium | reverse complement strand
GCAAAAACGGAAGACTTAAGGATTGTAAGGGTCCTATGTCTTCCGCATAACCCTCGCAACATCACGGGCGAGGTACAACAACGTGATTTCTTATAGAAACTAGTCGTTTATGATGATTTTTTCGATTTTATCTCCCTGGCGTATGGCATCAATAACTTCCAAGCCTTCCGTAACCTTTCCGAAACAGGTATGGTTTCTGTCCAGATGTTGTGTATTTGCTCTACTGTGGCAGATAAAAAATTGTGATCCACCTGTGTTTCTTCCGGCATGTGCCATGGAAAGTACGCCCCGGTCGTGGTATTGAAGTTCTCCCGTGAGTTCGCAGTCAATGGTGTATCCGGGACCACCGGTTCCGTTTCCTTTCGGGCACCCACCCTGAATCATGAAATTCGGTATAACCCGGTGGAAGGTAAGGCCATCATAAAATCCTTCTGACGCTAATTTGATGAAATTGGCTACTGCTTTAGGGGCATCTTCTTCATAAAAAGTGACCTTCATCGTACCTTTTTCAGTTTGAATTTCTCCAGTTTTCATATTTTTTTTGCAAAAATAACCATTTGTGTGGATTTTAACAGGATAAAAAGGATATTGTACGTTCGGTACACTGATTTAATTCGAAAGGGTTGTTCCGTATAAATGAGATATCCGCCATTAATGAAAGTCACTTGAAAAAAGAAGACAACTATTCAGGAAAGCATTTTACACCAGATGATGTTTTGGAACCGGAAGGCCCACAGCTATTTGGACATCCAAAGGGCTTAATGACCCTTTTCTTTACAGAAATGTGGGAGCGGTTCAGTTTTTATGGAATGCGGGCATTGCTGATCCTTTTTATGACAGCGTCAATCGCCAATGGTGGCTTGGGCCTAGACGATGTGACATCCGGAGCCATATATGGGCTTTATACCATGGGCGTTTATCTCTTCGCCCTTCCAGGAGGTTGGGTTGCTGATAGGTTAATTGGGCTGAAAAAATCCGTCTGGTATGGCGGTATTATCATCACCCTTGGTCATTTTACCATGGCCGTACCAGGTGTTTTTTCTTTGTTTGACACTAATACGGGAGTTAAGGAGAGCCTAACAGGGTTGGATTTGTACACCTTCTACGCAGGTTTGATTTTAATCGTCCTAGGAACTGGTCTGTTAAAGCCAAACATCAGTTCCATTGTGGGACAGCTATATCCGGAGGGGAGTTCCAAGCGGGATGCGGGATTTTCTATCTTCTATATGGGGATTAATCTCGGTGCCCTAATAGCCCCTATCGCATGTAGCACCCTCGCGGTGTACGATTGGCATCTTGGGTTTGGATTGGCAGGCTTTGGAATGTTTTTAGGATTGATTCAATATAAGCTTACCGGACACTACTTAGCTGGAAAGGGAGAGGCACCTGAGGTAAATACAGATGTGGCTAAAACCTCCCAAAGGAAGATGTGGCGCCTTGCATGGGGCGTTTTAGGGTTGCTTTTGGTGACTTTCGGTTTGTTTTTTACGGGGGTGGTTTCCATCAATGCACCCAAGCTAGCGGCATCGTCCAATAATATCATCGCTTTGGTGGCAGTTTGTTATTTTGTCTATTTGGTTGTTTTCGGCGGACTGGATAGAGAAGAAAAGAAAAAGGTCGGCGTAATCGCCATTCTATTTAGTTTCACAGCCTTATTTTGGTCAGGCTTTGAACAGGCAGGATCATCTTTGAATTTATTTGCGGAGCGGTTTACGGATCGTTCTGTATGGGGATTCGAAATTCCTACAGGCTATTTTCAGTCGGTAAACTCCCTCTTCATTATTCTGTTCGCGCCTTTTTTTGGCGCAATGTGGATTTGGTTGGGAAGGAGGAATCTGGAACCTAGTTCACCATTAAAGTTTGCTTTTGGCCTTTTATTTTTGGGAATTGGTTTTTTGGTAATGTATTTCGCGGCAAAGGTGGCCGCATCAGGAGAACTAGCCGCTCCTACGTGGTTGATCTTGACATATTTGTTTCATACGTTTGGTGAATTAAGCCTCAGCCCTGTGGGCCTCAGCCTGACTACCAAATTAGCTCCGAAGAAATATGCGGGACAATTAATGGGGATGTGGTTTTTATCAATCGCAATGGGGAATCTTATCGCGGATAGAGTAGCCGGGTCTACTAGTGGGGGTACAGAAGAAGCACTACAGCAAATGCCCGAGCAATACCTACTTATCGTCTATATCACTGTCGGTGCGGGAATCGTACTTGTGTTGCTGAGCAAACCCATCAGGTCATTGATGGGGAGTGTTAGATAAAAAAAGGGGGCGAAAAAACCCCCTTTTCTTCGAAACAAAATAATTAGTCTTCTTTGTCGGATTTCTTGAAAACTGTGCTGCGAAAGTCAATAGCAGAAATGCCCGCCCCTAATCCGATAAGGATACACACGATCAACCAAAACAACTGGGCACCTGATTCGATTGGAGCACTAAATATTTCTAATAGCATATGCGTTATTTGTTAATGTTCGCTTCAAATTTTATGCAAGTTAATACACACGGTAGAAATAACAAAACCGCAAAAAAAAAGCAGGATATTTTTAAAGATCCTGCTTTTTTACTGTTTCACCTATTTGGTTGTGAGAAGAGGCGATTTAAAGAACCCACCGGCTAAAATAGTAAATTAGTCTTCAAATTCGTCGTCCTCCTCTACGTCTTCCGCATCGTCAAAATCATCATCGAAGTCGTCAAAGTCATCGTCTTCTTCGAAATCGGTAAAGACATCGTCTTCTAGACCATGATCTTCATCCTCATCGAAAATTTCATCTCCGAATTCGTCCGCCAATTCGTCATCATCATCTTCAATATTATCGAAGTCGTCATCCAAGTCGTCAATCATTTTTTTTTGGTTTAATTAGCGCAGGTTTAAAACATTTGTAGTGCTAATTAATAAAAATTACCAATTAACTCAATACAGAAATGGTATTTATTTTTTTAACTGCCAAATCAAGGTTTCCTTCTCTTGCTTCAAGCCACTTTTCTTCGAGTAGTTTAACCCAAACCTCCATATAAAGGATGACATCGTTTTTGGCGTTTTTTGCAAGGTTTTGACGTCTTTCGGCAGGAATCCGCCGGAGAATTTCCGGATCTGAAAGTTTTTCAAGATGCATCAGGTCGTCAAGGGTCAGACCCGCTTCCAGCATTTTCGTAACCATTAAGTCCATTGGGTAGCCACTTGTAGGACAATAATCGACCAATTGCTCATTCCAGTCTCCATGCCGCTGCATGGCGTACCGGTGAATTTCACCTTTATTTAGCTTGGTAATTTCCTGTGCCAAGTTGCCGCAATTGCACGCGCCCATGTGTCCCCATTGGTATGGAGCCCCATCTTTAAGTTTTTTGATGGTTTTTCTGATTCCTAGTATAAGTTCAGGTGTTGGATTTGCCATGATAATACGTTTGATTAGATAACCATTCTTAAAGAAAGTAGTTTGCAAATCGCCGTAAGATTTTAAAAAAAATGGTTAATCCGGCCGATCGTTATTCCCAAAAATTAATTTGATGTACTGCTTTATGAGCGGTTTTGATAGGTATTTTTTAACCTGCCTGTATTCACTTGCCTTGCTAATATCCCTTTCGTCTACCGAGCTACTCAGTATGTAGATTTCCGGATTTTTGTGGGAGGGTTCAAATTCTTCCAAAAAATCCCATCCTGTCATTTCAGGCATATTGAGATCAAGGAAAAGATAGTTTGGTTCGATGTTGTAGATGTTCTTTAACGCTTCTATGGCATTGTCAAAGGTGAATATTTGACATGGGATTTTTATGTTTTTATGAATAAGCTTTTCTGTGACAAAGGTGCTTATCGGATCATCATCTATCAGGACAATTTTTATCATTGAAGAACAAAAACATTGTTTTGAAAAGCATTAATTATAATACAAAATTAATTTATAAGTCGGAATAACCTATTGATTTTGCATTTTATTTTTTTCTTTTTTTTTAGTAGTCAACAAAGGATCTGTAACTTTTTTCGCTTTTTCTCCCTAAGTGGGTAGCAGTTAGCCACCTCGTTGACGTATAGAAGTTTTCTCGGAGACTTATCTTCGAATCCTTTTTCGTAACTTTCCGAAAATAATGTACCAAATCCATGCCACGATACGGGCTGGGGAAATGTTTCGCAAATGATCAAACCGGATTTCGACGATATCTTTATGGAGCTTGCAGTAAGCTTGGCAAAGAGGTCTCACTGTATAAAAAAGCATGTTGGTGCAGTGCTTGTTAAGGAAACCCGAATTATCTCGATAGGGTACAATGGTCCTCCTTCGGGGACCCATAACTGTGATGAGGAGTTTCCGGAGACGGGCTGCCGCAGGGACAGTAAGGGCAGCTGTTCCCTTGCCCTTCATGCAGAACAAAACGCAATCCTATATGCTGTCAAAAATAAGGCAACTGTTGAAGGTTCAACACTTTATGTGACCCTAGCGCCATGCTTAGCTTGCGCGCGCATAATTTATTCCATGGGGATAGAGAAAGTTATATTTCTGTATTCCTATGCGGCCTATAAAGGATTGCCTTCAGACGAAGGGGTGGAATTTTTGCAACGGTTTGGGGTAGAGGTGGTAGTCTACCCCAAACATATCGAAGTTGAAGATCCGCTGATTTGATAGGCGCCTAACTAGCGTATTTTTTACCTTCATAGTATGTTGACTTCAGTTTCTAACTGCACATCAAATTTTTCTTTGATGTCATCGGTTATATCCTTACTCAGAGAAAGCAGTTCTACGCCTTTTCCCCCTCCGTAATTGACCAAGACAAGTGGCTGCATCGCATGCACCCCGATTGGTCCCAAGCGTTTCCCTTTCCATCCTGCTCTTTCGATCAGCCAAGCAGCAGGAATCTTAACTCCTTCCGTTGTCGGAAAGCCGGGTACATCGGGATGGGCCGTCTTGATGCGTTCATATTTTTCAACGGACACTACCGGGTTTTTAAAAAAACTTCCGGCGTTGCCGATTACTGTGGGGTCCGGTAGCTTTTGTTTCCGGATAAAGATCACTGCGTCGCTTATTGCTTTTAAGCTGGGTTCCGTATATCCGAGTTCCTGAATGGTTGATGCGATGTTTCCGTAAGATGTATTAAAGTTGAAAAACTTATTTAACCGGAAAATCACCCTTGTGATGACAAACTTCCCTTTGGCTTCTTGTTTAAAAATACTATCCCTATAGCCAAATCTACAATCTTGGGCGAAAAAGAGCGTACGTGTACCGTCCGCCAAAGCTACTGACTCTAGATGATCAAATACATCCTTAATTTCCGCACCATAAGCGCCAATGTTCTGCATGGGAGAAGCACCGACAGTTCCCGGAATTAGCGAAAGATTTTCCACCCCTCCCCATTGGTTGCGGATTGCATGGAGTACAAATTCATGCCAAATTTCACCAGCGCCGACCTTTATCCAAACGTATTTGTCATCTTCCCGAATAAGCTCTATGCCTTTGATGTTTATCTTTAACACGAGGCAATCAAGATCTTTGGTCAGTAAAATATTGCTTCCTCCTCCGAGAATGAATACAGGAAGCTCTAGATCGCGGGCTATTTGTAATGCATCAGCTAGTTCAGTTTCGTCATTGATAGTAATGAAACGGGCCGCCACCTGATCGAGACCAAATGTATTGAGATGCAGGAGCGATTTATTTGTTTCTGTTTTCATGGTATGCGAAATAAGGAAGATTTTGTCCAAGAAGAAAGAGGCGCTGCTTTTTCTTCCGAGTTTTGGATGTACCTTTAAGTATCAAACGGACGGTATGAGAGAAATTATTATCAATGGAATACGTGTGAGACCGGGTCAGTCATTGAACATAGAGATAGCCATCGCACGTCTTCCTACCCATACGCTAATCGATTTGCCGGTTTTTATACGTCGTGCTAAGGAGGATGGTCCCTGTTTTCTAATTAGTGGCGGCGTCCACGGGGACGAGATTAACGGGATAGTCACGGTAAAGAAAATGCTGGAAGAAAATCTTTTTTCCCCAATTCGGGGAACGTTGATTTATATTCCGCTGGTGAATGTGTACGGTTTTTTGAGCAATTCACGTACTTTTCCAGACGGAAGGGATCTTAACAGGAGTTTTCCGGGAAACAGTGTAGGCTCACTTGCGTCTCAGATTGCGCATATTCTTACCCAGCAAATTATTCCGATGATTGACTATGGGGTGGATTTTCACACGGGAGGCCGTATGCTTACCAATTTCCCGCAGATAAGGGTCGACTTTAAAGACACAAAGGGCCTAGAGCTGGCAGAAGCATTCGGAGCACCTTTTATCATTAACTCTCCACATATTGACCGTTCCTTTCGGAAAGAAGCCTATAAGTCCGAAAAACACATTTTGGTATATGAGGGGGGCGAATCCATGCGTCTGGACAATGCTTCCATTGATGAAGCTATTGCCGGTACCAAACGCTTATTGTCCTACCTACAAATGATTGAACCTTTCGAGGTACAAAAAAGGGATTCCTTAAAATTGACAGAAAGCTCTTGGCTTCGGGCAAGGGTGTCTGGGATTTTCACTCCTACTGTAAACATCGGGGAACCCGTACGAAAGGGACAGATGCTAGCAAAAATATCCGATCCATATGGGCAAGTGAAGGTGCCTGTAAAGAGCGTAGCCAACGGGTATGTAGTGGGATTAAATAACCTACCGGTGATTAATGCCGGTGACGCACTCTTTCACATTGGGAAACTATAAAAGGATGTTGTTGTTTAACTGATGAGCGCTGCAAATTGTTAATTACCAGGTTGTAAGGCATGGTTTGTGAACTTGGTAAGGGTATTTCGAAGCTGTTGTAGTATCTCATTAATAATTATTTACCGCTTTAATTGACGTATTGATATGATTGATAACTGGGCCCGCATGTGGGATGACCGCTACAGCGAAGAAACGTATGCCTATGGCAAGCAGCCGAACACATTTTTTGAGGAGCAACTATCCAAGCTTCCTCCGGGACAAATACTTATGGCAGCTGAGGGAGAGGGTAGAAATGCAGTTTTTGCAGCCAAAATGGGCTGGAGCGTTTCTGCTTTCGACATTAGCGAAGAGGGCAGAAAAAAAGCACAGCGTCTTGCCATTGAAACGGGAGTGTGGATTGATTATCAGGTAGGAGATTTGCGTGAATTGGCCTATACCCCAAACCAATTTGATGCGATAGGTCTAGTATATGCCCACTTTCCCGCACCTATCAGGTCTGATTTTCATCAACTACTTCACGCATTCTTGCGTCCTGGGGGAATAGTGATCGTTGAAGCGTTTGCAAAAAAGCACATCGAATATAAGCGATTAAACAAAGAGGTGGGAGGGCCTGCGGATGAGGATTTGCTACTTTCAACGGCTGAAATTACTGCAGACTTTTCTAGCTACAAGATCGAACTACTGGAAGAAAGAGCAGTCGAACTCGCTGAAGGAAAGTACCACAACGGAAAGGGCTGGGTCATTAGGTTTGTTGGACAAAAACCTGAATATTGAGAAAAATATAACGTTGAAACGGTTTTCATTTTGGGCCATAGATTGACCTGGAAAATCTAGGCTTCACCTCGCTTATCCGATGAGATAAAAATTTATATCGTTCAAAAGAAATATAATTTTCTTTTTAGGTGTTTCGCAGTCGGATTCAACCATATATGGAGGAGAGTATGCCGAATATGGCAAATGCATAAGCTTAACTGAAAAATAATAGAGGGTACTCTTTAAGGTTTATACAAATGAAAATGTATTTTATATACATATAAAATTTTTTTATGTGTTTTTATATGTAATTTAAAATATTAAAAATACAAAAACCGAAAAAATAATTTTTTATTGCTCTTTTTCTCATTAATTTTATGCTTTAATTTTATGAACTAGTTGATTCTTTCACATGCTATACTTTACCAACCTGCATATATAGTTGATACTATTGTGCGCAAATTTTAGAATAATGAATTTTACTAAAAAAGTACGTCAGATTGTAAGGTTCAAAAGGGTTCTATATCTATCCTTTTTGGCAGTTTTGTTTATGCGTTGTGGAACGCAGGAGCTTGAGTTCATTCAACCCTATCAGTTTGTCAATGACGATTTTGATGGTATAGGAGAGCTCCCGGCAGTCACGGATGAGGATCCAGTTATCGTTGAACCTGAATTACCGGAAATTGTCGATTCTGAAGAAGCTGAGGATTTGCTTAACGACTTGACAGATGCAAATAGTGAAGCAGATGTGGATGCATTCAGTGAGACTATTTTGGAGCGAATCGCTGCTTTTGTAGAGGCGCAGCCCGACGCGGTCTCCGAAGAATTGAAGCAACTGGCAGAGGGTCTTGAAGAAGCGGATATTTCTGCTTTGTTTGATGAAGATGCGGAACTCGATCCGGATCTTTTGGCACTAATTGAATCTGCACTTGGTGATCTGTCGATAGAATTTCTTTTTCCTGATCTCATTATCCCTCCTGGGCTAATAGAAGACGATCCGGACGCCAGAAAGGATTTTGGTACAGCCTTGGAGAAAAACCTGATGTTGGAGAACCTTCGTACCGCAACTTTAGTGGGCCCCTGTGCCGATGAGGCAAGGGCTGCCTATGAGGAGGCAGTTGATCGACTAGAGGCTTCCCGTACAGCGCAACTTGCGACTACAGAGACAAATTACCAAAATAGATTGACCGCGGCACAGCAACGCTTGGCTGCAAGAAATGCGGCGGCACTTACGCTGTATAGAAACAGATTACAGTTCGGAACATTGTATGGCAACCTGTTGCTAGCAGCGGCAAATCGAATTGCGAGATTTAATCCTGTATGGGCAAACTATTACCGCTGGTATGCCTATTTGTACTTAGTGCATTTGAGGAATATCTATGCAAGGTCCTATACGCTCTCATTACAAGCCAATCAAAATGCATTCTTGGCAGAAACAACCAATGCGTTGTTGCAACGGAATCTGATAAGATCTATCATTGAAGCTAATTTTACTGCGGCGATGGCCAATGCCAATAGTATTTTGCAGGCCGCATTGAACGCATGTCATAACCAAGGAGCAGCAAATTAACAAAGCGATGAAAAAGGTAAAAAAAATATTCGGATTAACAGGCGTAGTTTTTTTGATGGTAGCCCTTCCATCTGTAGCCCAAATAGCTTTTGATCATGTTGGTCTTGGGGTTTCTTACTGGAACCGGACATACTCCGGGGCTGATGAACGCAGTTTCCTTCCCAACTATCCTGGAGAAGGCGATTTTACCCAAGGCGGTGTGATGCCATACCTTAGCGCAGGTGTTTCACTGGTGAACGGCTTAGGCGTAGATGGAAGAATTGGATATTGGTCGGCAAAATTCAGTGGAGAGCAGGTGCTAACCGGAGGCCTTAGGATCAATGAGTCAATTAGCCAATCTGTCATTCCGTTGACTTTGGGGCTATATTACTCCTACGACGAAGTGGCCGCGAACTTGAATGTGTTTGCCGGTGCGGGAGTAAATAGGTATTTCATTCAAAATAAAGTAGAACGAAGCGTTACAGGCGGGGAAGGTAACGTTCCTTCTAGAGCTTTCAACGGAAATGACTATGGCTTCTATTTCAAGGCAGGAGCGGAATACGCGTTGAGCGAATCCTTTGCAGTAGTACTTGATGGAAGGTACAATTTGGGTAGTTATGATAAGACATACACCCCGGAATTCGGGGCGGCTACTGTCACAAGAAATATATCTCTACAAGGGGTAGAAATCGGATTGGGCGTCCGGTATAAGATCGGAGAAATGTACTAGGAATGTTCCAGATATCACGGGTCTAGTATCCAAGATGTCTCTATTTGAAGAATTAACAAAATCAAAAACCTTTAATATGCCGCCATAGGTCGTTCTATGGCGGTTTTTTCATGGTAACATTACGTCAGTTTAGCTGTTTATTAGTACTATCCGTTGCTGTATATTCAACCTCCTTTGCCCAACGTAATGTTGTAGGTAAACCGGGCGGCATACTCACGCCTTCTGCCCAATGGGATAGCTTGCGGCAGGTAGGATTCTCTTTTTCTTACATTCCAGAGAGCTATTCAATCAATAGCTTTATGAAAAGGAATGTTGGTCCCGAAAATATTTATGGTGTCAGCTTACCTCTTACCCGATTTTTGGAAGTAAATGTTAATTTCACGCGAAAGCCCGCGATGGCTGACCGGATCGGAGTGGGGGATAGGCACATAGATATGCGTATTCGGATATTAAAAGAAGGTGCGATTTTACCCGCACTCGTTGTCGTTATCACGCCTCCTGAGGGGGAATCTACCTACTTGTCGCAGGATTTTTTGGTGGCAACAAAAAACGTTTATTTAGGCAAAGTAGGGCAGTTGTGGGTGAACGGAGGGTACTCATTACCTTATTTTTATAGACTTAGATCTGGCAAAGACGGTAACCCGAGAGGTTTTACCAGAAAGGATTCTATTGGGAATAATTACCTTAATGGTTTTTTTGGTTCGATCCATTGGCAGCCTTGGGAATTTTTAGGGGTAATAATAGAACATGATAGTCAAGGGGTCAACTCTGGTCTGTTCGTACAGTGGAGGGACCGAATAGTCCTTCAAGGAAATTTATTTGGAAATAGGGAGCTTGGACTGACAGCATCCGTTCGTTTTCCGCTTGACTTTGCGCCGTTTGAATTAAGAAAGTATGTCAACAATAATTAAATGGGCTGCGTTTTCTTTGGCAGTGTGGCTTATGTCGGGACCACTGTCGGCGCAGGATTTACGTAAAAGGCTTTGGGACGCCGGTTTTGAGCAGGTTCATGTGCATGAAACGACTGATACAGTAACGGTTTTTTTCGAACACCGCTTATTTCGAACTCCCTACCATAGCCTCCTCTATGCTTCAATGCTTGCGGATGAATCTAGAGCTATTGCTTGGGTACCATTATATCATAATCGACCTATGGGCGTTTACGAGGGGAAGGGGTTTACCTACCGAGCGTTAAACGACGAGGAGCGGATTTTCTTTAGGCAAAAGAATAATCTGGCGCAGGGATACCGGTTTCACTTCCGGATATCGCCCGATTTCTCAGCACGCTTTGGCAACTTTGATGATCCATTCCAAACAAAGACAAATGTAATAGTCGATACTAGAGTTTACCTTCTGCCAGGCTTGAGCCTTCAGGCGGGTTTGTTGTTTCCTTTGGAGAATTCGCTTGACGCACAAGAAAAGAATATTAGAATTGCCCCGTCGCATTTACATTATTTCACTGAATTACTGCCTTCGCATTTTGTATCTATCACAGGTGGCCTTTTTCATTATGATAGGTATGGAATTGACCTGCAATATAGGTACGCACGCCTGGATCGGCCATGGAGCATTGGCGTGGAATCAGGGCTCACAGGGTATTATTTTTTGCCTCCTGGATCAATTTATTCGGAGGCGCTCAATGACCTTAGTTTTGTGATGGATGTGGAATACCGCTTGCCAATCGAAAATATTTCGGTACAGTTGAGCGCTGGACAATTTCTATTTAGTGACCGGGGCTTCAGAGCTGATTTGATCAAGCAATTTCCCTCTATTGAAGTGGGATTCCATGCCGCACTTACTCAAGCCGGTACCACAGCAGGTTTTCAGGTGGCTTTTCCCCTCTTCCCGGGAAAAATTTTGCGCGGGAAAAAAGTTGAGGTTCGTACTACTGAAGAATTTCGATGGGAATACACCTACAACAATGAAGCGGTCGTAGCCCGTCAGTATAGATTAGGTACTCCAAGGCTGGCAGACCAGCTAAGGCAGTACAATGGTAGGTTTGTTGGGCGGAATTGATCGTTGATGGGTAGTTAGGTGCGTATTAGCCATAGGGGCTCAAGAAAACCTCCCGTCATCCCCTTTATTGTTCGGCTTCAAATGTGTTGGTTTCTTATGAATCAGCTGAACCCTGGGATATTCGGAGGATTCGGTAATTCCGGGTTGTTACAGACATATACCAGAAAACCTGCGAACCCTTCCGACGTTGAGAGTTGCATTGGTAAAATTACTTCGCTGTCCATCCTCCGTCTACGGTAAGCATTGACCCCACCATGTAACTGGATGCATCGCTTGCAAGGAAAATAGCGGCTCCCTGAATTTCCCGTAGTTCCCCCCAACGTGCCAGAGCTGTCGCACCTACAATAAAGTTTTTTACCTCTTCGGTCTCTGCCACCGGTATATTCATTTCCGTCAGAAAGGGACCGGGACAGATAGCATTCACGTTGATGTTATAAGGTGCAAGTTCTAAACCCAAGGCACGGGTCATTTGAACCACGGCACCTTTGCTGGACGTGTACGGTGTCCGATTAGCAAGCCCTACTATGCCCAAAGTACTCGCAAGATTGATAATGTTTCCCTTTTTTTGTTCTTTCATATAGGGAACTACAGCCTTGCAGCATAGCCAAGTACCAGTTACGTTTACCTCCATTACCTGATTAAACTGTTCCAAGGAAAGTTCGTTAATAGCACCACGGATATTGATACCTGCGCTATTAATAAGAATATCTATACGCCCAAACGTTTCCATCACCCTGTCTACCATCTGATTAACTTGATCCTCCTGAGTGATGTCAGCCGCAATGGAGTGTACTTTTACAGGGTATGCATCGGTCAACGATAAAGCGGCATTTTTACCTTCTTCCGCATTTCGGTTTATGAGGGCGATGTTTGCTCCTGCCGAGGCTAACCCTTCTGCCATAGCTAAACCCAAGCCTTTAGATCCGCCGGTAATAATGGCTGTTCTGCCCGTAAGGTCAAATTGTTTTATTCCTGGTAATTTCTCTGTCATGGGTATAGAATTAATCGTTTAAATTAAGGGTATTTTTACTGTAGGAAAGCGATCTGATCACGTTTTTTTCTTCAAGGGCAAGTAATTCTTCCGCAGCTAGCTGGCGCGTGCGCGGAAGTGATGTGTTGTGGGTATTTACCATGCCTAGAATATGTGCCAAGGCACTTGCCGGAACATCTTCGTGGAAGGTAGACCAATACCCAGGTGTCAGGCATGGGATGAGCAATGGATCCCTAGTAATCATCTCAAGGTTAAATGCGATATCGGGAAAGAATTTTTGGCAATAGCCGGCAATTTTATCCAAAGGAAGTATACCCTCTCCGAGAGGAACCTCTGACATCAGAAATCCCTGTTCATGATGCTCAACTGCCATATCCTTTATATGTGTAGAATATACGTATGGGGCCAGTGTCTTAGCCGTGTATAAAGGGTCTTCTAATAGGGCAATACTGTTTCCGAAATCCAGCGTCACTCCAATCCATTCTGAATCCAACTGGTGTAGGACCGCAACTAACTCTTCCGAACGCCAGTCCTTGTGATTTTCGACGGCTAGCTTGATCCGATGCTTTCTCAAAATCGGTTCGGCAAGCTGCAAGGCCTGCAAACCCCTCTCTTGGAAATCCAGAAATTCTTTATAACTGTGCAGCGCTTCATACCTTCGGGGACCCAAGCTGACACAGCGTAAAACCGCAGCCCCAGCTTCTTTGGCCAGTATGACTTCCTCTTCGAACAGGGCAACATCGCCTTCGCTTTTTGGCAGACCAATGGAACCCTCCAGATAAAGTCCTGTCCTTTCCCGTTCATCCCGTACTTTTCTGGCGAAATCTGATGCCCATCCCCTCACGTTCACCTGAATGCCGCCTGCCCCTATGCGATGGCAGTGGTGCAAAAGATCCAAGGCGTCCCGGAATCCCGGAAACGTTGTGCTTGCCGCACCTGACTGCCAACGTGCGGCGTAGGAGTGGACGACGATACCCATCTTTTTTCCTGCGGCCCACGAAGGTAGGCTTGGTAGCTGAAGCGCAAATGCACTAAGGCTCGTCACCTTCAAAAAGTTTCTTCGGGTTAGTTTTGGGATATTTTCTTTCATGGGGACTGCTCTTGTTCGGCTTTAAGGTAGGATTTTAGTTCTTCGGCGCTCCACGGAATTACCCTTCCTTGGGTGACGTTACGGGTAGTGGCGATAAATTTTCTCTCCACCGCGCCCGCGTTGTTGCCCCATTCGTTTCGAATATAGGTCAAAATGGCGGAAAGTGTACCGTCATCTAAGGTAGTATGGGCAGGCATCACCGGCAGAATTTCGGGGGTATCGTAAACCTTGCCATTTACCTCTACCGGGCCTTCCATGCCGTGCAACACTATTAAGGAAAGCTGTTTTAGATCTCCTGTCACCCATTCAGAACCTGCCAAAGGAGGCCCCAGTCGTTTTACGCCTTCTCCGGCGTTGCCATGGCAGCCGGAACAGGTGCTTAAATAATGTTGACGGCCAGAGGCAAAAAGCTTTTGCTCTTCAGAGGTTAGGAGTACTGTTTGATGGAGGCTGTCTTTTCTGATTTCATTTCCAGGCCACGAGAATAATTGCGAGAGCGCGTTGTACTGATGAGGTAAGAGGTTTTGATTTTTAACCAACAAACGGGGTGCCTTTTGCAGCGGGATAGAACGCTGGGACTTATTACCTCCAATGATGGTCATGGCGGTAAGAATTGGGGTGTACTTCCAATTTTCAGCGGGATTGGTAGTTTCCAGATACGCTAGTAGTTTTCGCACTTCATCGGGGTTTGCCGCGTTGATGATTGATCCCGCCAACATCTCCAAAAAAACCTCTTTGTCTGTGTTAGGAGTATTCCATTCAGAATCTTCCAGAATGGATTTCATAAAGGCAAACTGGTTTGCCTTCAGCCCGCTAATAACCGCGTCCCGAATAAGTGGGCTATCGCCATCTATCGCGATAATATCTTTTAAAATCGCTTTTGCCTTAGAAGGGAACAGCTTAGGGGCACTTAATGCTAGCTGGAGTGTAAAAGGTGTCTTTTCAATAAAGGAAAATGGAATGGGTTGGGAAAGGATGGTCTCTCCGATGTCGGCATTCTTTTCGGCAAATGGTTCCAACAGGCGAAGGGCTGTCGCCGCAACATAGGGGTCGGTGTCAAAAACCAATGTCACTAACAGGTCTTCTTCCAAACCACCTAGTCCTTCCAATGTCCAAAGGGCGTGGAGTTGCCCCCACCTCTGCGGGCGTTCTTTTATTGCCTTCTTTACCAAAGCGACACTTTCGGGGTCATTCCGTTCGATCAACAGGCGTTGGGCCATGTCCCGATGCCACCCGTTTTGGTGAAAGAGCGTGTTGACCAACTTGTCCAAGGCATAAGAATCCAGATTAGGAAATGGTTTTGAGGTATATCCTTTTTGCAATACCCGCCAAATCCTCCCTCGATTTACCGGAAGTACGAGATTTCTACTCAGTGTCTGTTCCCGCAAATAGGGGGTGATGTACGCGCCATGTTGTACCAACCCACGATACATGTCCACGATGTACAACCCCCCGTCGGGGCCCGAAGCTAGGCTAACGGGACGAAATCGCTCATCCGTGGAAGCTAAAAACTCCCTACCTGGAGCAGGGTCTTCCGCGGCTAAATGAAAACCTTCTTCGTAAACTTGGTTTCGTTTGATAAGATTTCCGGAGGGCTCACACACAAAAACACTTCCCGAGTAGGTCGCTGGAAGCGCAATTCCCCTGTAATAAAAGGGGGAACATGCCGCGGTAAACTCCTGAAGTCTTCCGTCTTTATCAAGT
>WGNT01000102.1 GCA_016124425.1 Cytophagales bacterium | reverse complement strand
TCGGGACGGTGAAAAAGGCGGCGGGAAAAAAATAAAACCAGCGTTTTTGATCAGATTGCAGGGAAAAGCCACTGTTTAGCTAGTCCCATGCGTGGGAAAACCCGCTCCCGCGTTGGTTTTCGTTCCATTGGGACAGGCTCAAGTTAAAATTTTCCAAGTGGTATAATCAGGAAGTGGATAGGAAGGGCACTTTGTGGGAGGAAAGGTTCAGATCCACGCTGGTGGAAGGCCAGGAGAATGCTTTGATGAATACGGCGGCGTATATTGAATTGAATCCTGTTAGAGCCGGGATAGTGAGGGATCCTAAGGATTATATTTGGTGTTCTTATAATGAGGCGGTTGCGGGAGGCGCACGGGCTCGTGAAGGAGTGATAAGATTGGCGTCAGCGCAAGGGCCTGATCTGACGTGGAGGCAAGCCATGACTCAATACCGTGCGTTTTTTGTGAGTCGATTCATAGCGACAAGCGATGGAGATATTCATTTTAGCCCATTGCAAGGAAGAGAGCTTGGGAAGGACCTGACCATTTCTGACAGGATAAATGTGAGGATACGTCATTTTACTGCCGGTCTTGTCTTGGGCAGCCAGGAATTTGTCAGACATTTTTATGAGAAAAATCGAGGTTCTTTAAATCCGAACAGGACAATTATATCCCGCAAGATTAATTCGGAATTTCTGGCGGGCGAGATGCATGCGTATCGAGATGTAAATGGGAGTCGGTGAATGATGGTCACTGAGAGCTTAAATTAGTTTACGCATCGAGTGGGCGGCCTCGACCATGCTTGAGAGTTTTTTTCTGGCAGCCCAACGAGCTGTTTGACTTAAACCACAGTCAGGAGCAACAAGGATTTTATCTGGCGAGGCATATTGAGTAGCTCTCTTGAGTATATCCACGAGGGTATTGGGGTCTTCCAGGAAATAGCTTTTGACATCTATCAAGCCAATGACGACATCCATTTTTTTGCATACCTGTTCGATAATGGGCAGTTCCTGCCATAAAGTTGTAGCCATTTCGATATGCATTTCATTAACTTTAAGATCAAGAAAATCGGGAAAGAGGTGTTTTACCATTCTGCTACCAACGGCCCTTCCTTTATAATTTCCGAAACAGAGATGGCTCCCTAATCTTACTTTATTGATTACTGGTTCGATAGTTTGGTTGAATATTCTGGTAAAATCGGCGGGATCATGAATATGTCCGTAGCAGCTCATGGATGGCTCATCCACACAGATTTCCTTACAACCTGCTGCTACAAGTTCCATTAATTCTTTTTGGATGATTGGGATGAGCGCTTTTGTTATGTCAAGGCGGGTAGGGTAGTTCTTATTTGGCAAAATCCGACCACTGAGAGTGAAGGGACCTGGCAAACTCACTTTGAGTTGTGTGCCTGGAGGAGCGAGTCTTTGGAGTCGCAGAAATTCGTCGACTGATCCGAGTCCTGAGGGAGCTTGTATAGTTCCCGTAATGGAATGTTTTCCCCTTTGGTCATGAGCTGGTGGTCCCCAAATGCGTGCGGGTTTGCTCTCGAGGCTGAGTCCCTCGATAAATGCGTAGAAGGATAGATTAAAATCAAATCGGCCTTGTTCACCATCTGTAATGACATCCAATCCTGATTGGAGTTGATCATGGATAGCAGCGATCACGGCATCTTCACTTAATTCTTCAATGTCTTTGGACCCGAACTGATCCAGATGACGTCCTGCAAATTCCAGCCAACCAGGGAAGGGGTAACTTCCAACTACTGTCGTTTTGAAAGGGATTTCAGCCATGAGACGTTCTGATATCACAAAGAAAAGGTAAAATAAAGCTCAAGCATGAATAAAATAATAATGTCATAATAATGTACCAGGTACATTGTGATTCTGGGAATAATTTTGATTGAATTGGGGAATGGAGTGAGTCAGGAATGTGAGTGATGGACAAGTTTGAGATAGTCGGCGGACAGCAGTTGCATGGACGGATTCGTCTGAGTGGGGCGAAGAACTCGGCATTGCCGATGTTAGCGGCGTGTTTATTGACCTCGGATGAGTGTATTTTGGGAAATGTTCCGGATCTGAGTGATGTGAATTTTATGTTGGAGATCCTGGAATCACTTGGAGCGAAGGTGAATCGGGAGGGGGACAAGGTCAGGATACGGAGTGAGGAACTGACCCCGTTTGGAGATTACAATCTGATAAGGAAGATGCGGGGAAGCATATGCATACTGGGGCCACTGATTGGGCGACTGAGAGAAGCAAGGGTATCGATGCCTGGGGGATGTGTGATAGGCACGCGGCCGATTGATTTGCATTTGAAGGGATTGCGGGCGCTTGGCACGCGGATTGATGTGGAATCTGGCTATGTGAATGCGAAGGCTATCAATCTGCGGGGAAAGGAAATATTTTTAGGGGGGCGATCCGGGCCAACAGTTCTGGGAACGATCAATGTTATGATGGCAGCAGTGCTGGCCGAGGGAATGACAACCATAGACTGTGCTGCGTGCGAGCCTGAGGTAGTGGATGTGGCTCAATTTTTAGTGGCGATGGGGGCACAAATTGAAGGGGTAGGAAGTCCTTGTTTACGGATAAGCGGGGTTAAGAAGTTGAGAGGGGTGGAGTATTCGGTGATACCAGATCGGATTGAAGCAGCGACATTTGCTTTGGCTGCGGTTGTAACAGATGGGGAAGTGGTGCTTGAAGGATGCCAGACGCATCATTTGAGCGCGGTATTGGATAAGATGAACGAAGCGGGCTGCGAAATAATCCGCGAACCGAATGGATTGATGGTCCGTCGAGGCAAAGTGTTGCAGAGTGTGGACATAACGACTCAACCACATCCTGGTTTTCCGACAGATGTTCAGGCACAGATGATGGTATTAATGATTTTGATTCCGGGATTGAGTATTATTACGGAAAGGATTTTTGAATCTCGGTTTATGCACGTGAATGAATTGATCCGGCTGGGAGCGGATATTTCGATAGAGGGACCGAGTGCGATAGTGAAAGGGGGGAAAGGACTCAGTGGGGCACCGGTGATGGCGAGTGACTTGCGGGCGTCAGCAGCATTGGTGCTTGCTGGGCTGGCCGCGCGAGGGACGACAGAGGTCAGTCGGGTCTACCATATTGATCGAGGTTATGAGAAAATTGACGAAAAACTTCGATCTTTGGGGGCGCGCATAGAAAGAGTTACCGGATAAAAACAGATGTGGTATAGATTTTATTAACAACAATAAACTTAGGATAAATGGATATAATATTTGAGTGCGGTGAATGTGGGCAGGAACTGGAAGTGGATGAAGCTGCAGCAGGCAGTGAGCTGATATGTCCGACTTGCCGGAATGAGATCATTGTGCCTGAGATTCCAGCGGGAACTATCACGGAGATAAAGGAACCGAGACCAGAATCAAGCAGTCCTGTGTTACCTCGGATTGAAAAGCCTCCGGTGGCAAAAGAAGTGGCAGCCAAGTTGTCGGTTCCATTTTCGGCTGAGCCAACGAAGGAATTAATTAAGAAGCCCAACAAACCGCTTGAGGTAGCGGCAAAAGATGATGAACGGGTCATCCGAGTTAAAACCATCCGTCGGGCAGACTGCAGGGAGCTGGAACGGGATAATTTTGATGACGTTGTGACCCAATTTTTACAGAAAGTGGGTCAGGAATTTATAATTGCCATGCATCCGGTCAGCTATTCGACAGTGGATTCAGTGAGCCAGAAGTTGATAGACGATTATGGGTTGATGATTATTTATCGGGGATAGGAATTAATGAAGCAAAGAGGTCGAGGTAGCGTTGGGCAATCTTCTGAATATGGAAGGTATTGTGTATGGCATTGACGCCATTTTGACCTCGTTTTATGAGCTCATCCGGCTTGCGAAGAGCTGATTTCAGGCTGAGAGAAAGCGATGTGGCGTCATTTGAATCGTAGCACCATCCTGCATTGTGAGGAACGATGAGTTCGTGGAAACCGGAGACATTCGGCTGGACACACGGCACTCCTGACGCCATGGCTTCCAAAAGGTATAAACCAAAAGCCTCTGAGTAATTGGCGGGAACTGAAAAAATGTGTAAGCGTGAAAAGAAGTCTATTTTTTCCTGCTTTGTGAGATTTGGGTGGAATTGGACAGAGGGATGGAGGTTTTCCTGTTTCAATTTTATGTGGAGTGAATCGACGAGGATTTTGTCGTTGGGACCGCAACTGCCACCGATAGCGAGTTGGACATCCGCAAATTCTGGGTCTTTTTTCAGGAGAGTAAATGCGTCCACCAGAGTGTGGAGGCCCTTTGCGCGGCACATACGAGCGAAGAAGCCAATTGTTCGAGGGGCAGAAAATGTGGTTTGTACAAAACCCTGAGGTTGGATGCCGTTGGGTATGATGTGTAATTGTGAATCGGAGAGATTCAACCGGGACGACATCTTTTGAGCGAAATATCGGGTCGGTGCGACAAAAGCGGGAATTGAGCGTGCCTTATCTTTGATGAGGTCCCAGGCAATCTCCATTTCTTGGGGAGGGAGTGAATCGAGAAAATCGTCTTCTCCCTGAAGCATACAGACGACGGGAATGTGAAGTTGAGATTGAATCTGATGAGCCATTCCGATGAGCATGGCATTGGAAAGGCATAGGACATCTGGTGGTTTGATGCTGTCAGATTTAAGGAAGTGGATCAGATCCTTCAGTTCGCGGGCCTGGTTTCCGTTTTCACCCTGCAGCATGGAAACAGTGAGTTTTCCGACCTGCTGGGGTCTGGTCGAGGCAGCCTTCCCTGCGGCAAGTTTGAGGAGGAATCGATGGCTGAGGAGTTGGTGCAACCAGGCGGGCATCTTGCGGAAAACCGGAAGGATTTGTTCCAGATAAACATTTATGCCGCTGAAGAAAACAGGATTTTCGAGGCTGAGGTCTGACTCATCCAAGGTTAGAGGAAGGTAAAGGGGGATCATGACAGCATCATGACCGCCGAGTCTCATAGCCGCGACGAGAGCGTTGTCTCTCAGACAATTGCCACAGTACATGGCACCAGCTCCGGGAGTCAGTTGTATCACCTTCATGCCAGGTAACCATCATATACAGCTAACGGGCGTCTTCAAACCTCAGAGTATGACTTTTTTCGTGGAATGAGAAAATTTATGATTATCCTGGAGGCCACTGAAGTGGTCGCCCACCAAGGATATGAATGTGGAGATGTGGGACTGACTCGCCGCCATGTGGTCCGTTATTGATGACCACGCGGTAACCGTCTTGAGAAATACCCAGGGTTCGGGCCAGATCGGGGATAGTGGATAAAAGGTGCCCAAGCAATGCAGCATCATTTCTGGTCGATTCACCTATCCGTGGAATGGGTTTTTTAGGGATGAGCAAAATGTGTGTCGGTGATTGAGGATGAATATCACGAATAGCAAAGCAATATTCGTCTTCATGGATAAAATCTGCTGGGATTTCTCGAGCGGCGATTTTTTCAAAGAGGGTCATGGGAGGAGTGTCGGTCAGGTGAACGATTAACGAATCATCATTTTGAGAGGGATCCTATGTGCTTCGGCATTCAAGCAATCTTCGAGATAAAAAACGATTTGCCATCGAAGTTTTTCGCATTGTTTTGTCCAGCGCCTGGCAGAGAGCAGAGACTGGACACAGGGACGCAGCTCGGTAAAAAGAACAATTTCTGGTGAATCTTTGAGATTTTCGGCGAGCAAGGTGCGAAGGCTTTGGAAAAAATGTAATTCCATAAGCGCTCCGTGATGACAATGTGTTTCCAGGAACTGGGTCAGAGAAGTCCATTTTGGCAATTGTGGATGTGAGGATGGAGGGGTTTGAGAACCTGGATTGCCTTTCTGGAGAGTGCCAGAATTTTTCAATTCTACTTCGAATCCGAACCCTTTGAGCACAAACGCGAGGCAGTCGATGAATTCTTTAATACTGACAATTTCCTGGTTTTTTTCTTCTCTGAAGTAATGAACGACTGCTCTGGCGGCATTTTCGATAATGGATTTATCATTGAGGCCAGCGACAGCATCAACGAGTTCATTCGCGATAGTGTCAACTGAACAGGGTATGGATTCCCCGGATTCCAGTTCAAATACCAGGTAGTCGGAGTGTAGCCGTATCATTTTTCTGAGATTCGAGTTTTTCCACTTCATCAATGAAGTCCGAAGCTTCATCAAATCGGCGGTATATGCTGGCGTATCGCACGTAGGCCACCTTGTCGAGGATGCGCAGTCCATTCATGGTGAGTTCACCAACTCTCTGATATGGAACTTCTTTATCGAACTCCTCCAACACGGTTTGGACAATTCTGGCGGCTAGGTTATCGAGATCCAAGCGGGAGACGGGCCTTTTTTCGCAAGCTTTTATCATGCCGCTAAGCAATTTTTCCTTGCTGAAAGCTTCGCGACGACCGTCTCTTTTGACCACCATGACATTATCATTCTGGATCTCCTCGTACGTTGTGAATCGGAAGCCACATCCCAGGCACTCGCGGCGCCGGCGGATGGTGGACCCTTCCCGAGATGACCGAGAATCAATTACTTTGTCGTCTAAACACCCGCACTTAGGACACCTCATTTATCTATATCTTACGTGGGAGGTTTTTTACCCTACCATATGTAGTAGTGTCAAGACACAGAGCGTTCTTTAAATCCTTGAGAAAAGTCGAGCCAGGCCAATCGGATTCCTTCATCGAGAGAGAATCGGGGCTTCCAGCCTAAATTCATAAGTATCGAGGAATCCATAAGTTTTCTGGGGGACCCATTTGGTTTGGAAGTATCCCAGACGATCTTTCCGTTGAAGCCTACAATTTTTGCTATTTTTGAGGCGAGGTCGTGAATAGAAATTTCGGATGAGGACCCGACATTAAGAATTTCAGGTTTTGAGTAGTGTTGAATGGCGAAGAGGCAGGCTTCGGCGAAGTCTTCGGAGAAGAGAAATTCTCTCATGGGTGTTCCATCACCCCAGCAGATGACCTCCTTGGAGTTTGAAGCGGCTGCTTCGTGGAATTTTCTGATGAGAGCCGGGAGAACATGGGAATTTTGGAGGTGGTAGTTGTCGTTCAGCCCATAAAGATTAGTGGGCATGACTGAGATGAACTGTTTTTGGAATTGTTGGAAGTATGCCTGGCACAATTTAATACCGGCGATTTTAGCGATGGCGTACCATTGATTTGTTGGTTCGAGAGCCCCAGTGAGGAGGTATTCTGGCATCATGGGTTGTGGGCAGGATCTGGGGTATATGCATGAACTGCCCAGAAAAAGCAGTTTTTTAACCCCAAACAGGTGGGAGGCTTCGATGACGTTATTCTGGATTTCAAGATTGTCCTTGAGGAAAGGGACTGGGTAGGAACGATTTGCCTCAATACCTCCAACGACAGCAGCTGCCAAGACAACAAAATCAGGCATTCCTTGCTCGAAGAAGCGGTGGACATCGAGTTTATTTCTCAGATCCAACTGGTCACGAGTTCGAGTGAGTATATTTCCCATGGGCACACCATGAGTGAGCAAGGCACGTAGAATGGCTCCGCCAGCCAGACCTTTGTGTCCAGCGACAAACCAACGGCCTTCTTTCCAATTTACGAGATTTTGCAATGTTGAGTCTCCAATTTTTGGACAGCCAGTGTATCAGAAACTTAAGTGGTTGCCCAGTCGCCTGATGGTTATTGGAATTTTTTTCATTTTCATGAAATGACGGAAAAATCCAGCAAGAGGCTGATAATGAGAACCTTAAAGTAAGACGGGCAAAAATGCTTCTGAAAATAGTTCAGAAGCCTGAAAAATTTTATTTAACAATTGAGAACCGGGACCGATTGGAAAATTGGAGATTATTAAATACATAAGGTAATAAAATGCAAATTACTACAGCAAAAAATAATAACGGTTTCACACTCGTGGAAATTATGATCGTCGTAGCAATCATTGGCCTCCTGGCAGCGATTGCAGTACCAAACTTCGTCCGTGCTCGTGAAACAGCACAGAAGAACGCCATCATCAACAACTTGCGAGTTATTGAATCAGCAAAGCAGCAGTGGGCTCTTGAGAAGAAGAAGGCTTCTGCCGATACCCCGGTTGCTACCGACTTGACCCCGTACCTCAAAGGAAACAACATGCCAACAGCCGTTGCCGGGGAAACATACAATATCAACGCGGTTAATACCGAGGCCACCGCAACACTCGCTGCTGCAATCGATGGATTCACGCAGCTCCAGATCACATACTGATCTGGAAACACAATACAACTTTTGTCCACATAAGGCGGCCACAAGCCGCCTTCTTTTTTTGCTTCATCCTTCTTCATCTCTTACTGAGGCAATTGAATGGAAGATCCTTGATTTTCCTAGGGATTGGCTTCCAGGAGCGCAGATATTGCCTTTTTAAAGCTTTCTGGGATAGGAATGGACTTCATTTGACCGGATTCCGGATCCCTAGAGACACAAGCGGCTATGACTTTACCATGGGCTACGGGTGAATCGGGATCCTGAAGCAGATTCAATTCGAAGACATAGGTGATGGTGCGACTGGATAAGCTGGAGACTTTGAGATGGACTTCGACTACTTCCTCAAATCGGACTGGCTTTTTGAAATCACATTCACAGTGCACACGAGGCCATCCGACGGGTGGATCCACCATGTTCATGACAACGGAGTAACCTATGGAGCGAAGGAACGCATGTTCGGCAGCTTCCATAAAACGGAAGAAATTTGAAAAATGCATAATGCCTGCCATATCCGTTTCCGAAAACTCGACACGTCGTTGAATTGAGTAATGTGCGGCCATATCGTCTGATGAGGGATTGTGCCGGATATGGATCGGAGATTCAAAATTTTCCAAGAACAAACTATGCACAATCATCAGCGCCGGCTGAATTGGAAAATGATTAAGCAAAAACTGTAAATTTCTTGTCTTTTCATGGGTTATTAACAAATTTTTGCGGTTTTGGATGGATCTTGTGTGAACAACCGGTCTATTTTCCACAAGTTATTAACACATATGAATTGGTGGGAAGGAATCATATTAGGGCTTATTCAGGGACTGACAGAGTTTTTACCGGTGTCCTCATCGGGCCATTTGGTTATTGGCGAACGACTATTGGGAGTATCGGATGAATTTGGAGGGACGACCTTTGAGGTTTTTGTTCATTTTGGGACCGTGATGAGTATCAGTCTGGTCTATTTTGATATTTTAAAACGGATGGTTGTTGAAGGAGTTGTCGGACTGGTGCGACCCATGCGTTGGAAGGAGTCATGGAATCAACTGGAAGGGTTTCGGCTTTGCGGGATGATACTGATCACGATGATACCAACTGGTTTGGTTTATCTCCTGGCAAAGGATTTTATCGAAATGCAGTTTCAAAGTGCACTTTTTGCCAGTGGCATGTTGATCGTGACGAGTGTGCTTTTGCTTTTGACTCTGATGATGGGCAAGGTTCAGAGCTCACTTCGGCCCTGGAAAGCCTTTGTTATCGGTGTGGCTCAAAGTTTTGCCATGTTGCCTGGGATTTCCAGGTCCGGATCCACTATAGCAACGGCTTTGTGTCTGGGAGTCTCTCGAGAGGAAGCCACGCGTTTTTCCTTTCTTATGTCAGTGCCAGTGATCTGTGGTGCGACATTACTTGATGTTATCGACTTGGTTCAATCGCGGGTCACGATCGACTGGATACCATTAGTACTGGGTATGATGACAGCATTTGTGTCCGGAATTTTTGCCATTCGCTTTGTGAGAATAATTGTTCAAAAAGGGAGGCTATATTGGTTTGCGATGTACTGCCTTATTGTTGGGCTCATTGGGCTGGCATACTTTTCACGTGATGCAGCGAATCAAAAGAACGGTGAAAATGTGAAATCAGCCAATGAGCAGCAAATGGAGAGGTTTACCTATGAGGAACGAATCTATTTACTTTGATTACAATGCGACAACTCCCCTGGACTCTGAGATTCTATCGATCATGCTTCAATCGTTGAAGGATGATTATGGGAATCCCTCAAGCATTCATCACATTGGGCAGAAGGCCAGATACATTTTAGACAACAGCCGCGATCGAATAGCAAGAATCTGGAAATGTAAACCCAGCGAGGTAATTTTCACGAGCGGTGGGACAGAAAGCAATAATCTGGCTCTTTTCGGTGCGGCACGACATCAGAAAAGTCGGGGAAACCATATCATATCCTCTGAGATTGAACACCACGCTGTGCTTCATGCCTTGGAATACCTTGAAAAATTTGAAGGATTTGAAGTGACCTGGATTCCGGTGAACTCCAAGGGGTTTGTCGAGGTTGAATCGGTCAAAGCTGCCATAAGACCCGACACGATACTGGTATCAATTATGGCAGCGAATAATGAGATAGGGACCATTCAGCCAGTGAACCGAATAGGTAAGATCTGCCAGGAAAACGGAATTATTTTCCATACGGATGCGGTCCAGTGGTTTGGAAAGGAACCTGTTGATGAGATTGGCCAATTTAACGCCGACCTCGTATCGGTTTGTGGACACAAATTTCACGGACCAAAAGGGGTGGGCGCATTGTTTATTCGCTCTCCTTTGCTTCCTCACCCAATTCATTTCGGCGGAGCCCACGAGAATGAACGACGAGCAGGCACCGAAAATTTGCCTGGTATCCTGGGACTTACCGAGGCAGTCGAGCGTTTTACAAAAGCGCCCGTCTTTGACCGGATTGATTGGATCGACTGGAGGTTGGAACTTCGCGCAGTCCTCAGCAGAATGGAAGGGATTTCCATTCGGAGCCCAGAGTCAAACTGCCTGAAAAATACCTTTGCTTTCACTGTGAGAGGAACTGACGGGATGACATTAATTGCAAATCTGGATCTGCAGGGCATCTGTGTTTCCAGCGGATCGGCCTGCTCGGCTGGATCTATTGAGCCATCACACGTCATCAAGGCACTCGGAGCGGATAAGGAGGAGTCCAGTTCACTGGTTAGAATTTCATTTGGTCGGGACAATAAGCGTGAACAGCTGGATAAACTTGTTCACATTCTGCCATCCGTCATAGAGTCTTCGCGTTTGTAGGCTTTGGGTTGGACCAGTGTGAAAATCCTGTGAGGATCGCACGCATAGGGAGAATGGAACGGGTGGATCAATGCCTGAATAAGGTTGTTGGATTGCTTGTTGGATAGGAAGGCTGTCAGTTATTCACAGTTCAAAAGACGATTTGAGCATCGTGGAAGCGAAAATTAGCTTTTATTCACTTATCCACTGCACTTAATAATAAGAGAGATTAAGAATTTAGAAAAGAAAGGTATTATCCGGAATCAGTTATGAAGCTATCGGTAGACAAGGAGGACTTGGTTTCTGGTCTCCAGGCTGTTCAGAGTGTTGTCGCAAATCGGCCCAACAGGCAGATACTGTCAAACATCCTGCTCAAGGCATACAATGGTATGTTGGAATTGACTGGAACGGATCTGGACGTTTCCGTGGTCTGTTCCATCCCAGCCAAAGTGGACGAAGAAGGTGAATTGACTTTGCCAGCCAAAAAGTTTTTTGGAATCACACGTGAGCTTCAGGTAGGTGACATACGGCTTCAGGTTGCTGAGGACTGGATGTGCTCGATCCAATGTGGAAACTCATTTTTCAGACTTAAAGGGATTCCTTCGATGGAATTCCCGCTTCCAGAATCACTTGAAGCCCATCAGTCCTTTGTGATCAAGCAGGAAATTTACAGAGACATGCTGCGGAAGACGCAGTATGCGATTTCAAGTGATGAGTCAAGATACGTATTGAATGGGATATTTCATTCGATAAAGGAAGGTAAGCTGACCATGGTTGCAACTGACGGAAGGCGGATGGCGATGGTGGATCAGGACACTGGCAGTTCCGATGACATGGAAATTGAGGCTATAGTGCCAACCAAAGCAGTGGCTGAACTCACACGTTTGCTGAGCACTCAAGGCGACGCAAGGATTACCCTGTCCGAAACTCACATCCAGTATGAATTGTCTGGAGAAGGTCAGAAATCCATACTGGTGTTGGCAAAGCTTGTGGATGGTAAATATCCAAACTACCGCCAGGTCATCCCCAAACAGGTCAAATATCGGATTGCCATGTTGCGTGAGGAGTTCATTTACTCACTCAAGCGTGCCGAGATCATGACCAGTGACAAGATGAATTCTGTCAAAATGACATTTGGGGGGAATTTGCTTACTATTACAGCGAACACTCCGGATGTGGGTGAAGTGCGCGAGACATTGGCTGTCAAGTTTGATGAGGAAGAAATTTCTGTGGCTTTCAATCCATCCTACCTCATAGATCCACTGAAGATTGTTGATGATGATGAGGTTTATTTTGAGTTGCTGGACCAACTGAGTCCAGGTGTTCTCAAAATAAATGGACCATTTTTATATGTAATCATGCCGATGCGGGTTAATTGATTCATGGGGTTGGTCCGGCTGACAATTTTATTTGAGAATTTGCCGTTTGCGATGATTTGTGATGAGTGAATGGTCCAGGTCACCAGTAGTTGGAATCATAGGAGGTGGTCAATTGGCCCGCATGCTCTGTCTTGCTGGGGCGCCTCTTGGAATCACCTTTCGATTACTCGAAAACCACCAGGAGTGTCCTGCAGCTGGGGTTGCTGGAAAGCTTTTCCAGGGAGATTGGAACCGGCCAGAGGTACTTCGTGAGTTTGGTCAATCCTGTGATGTCGTCACGCTTGAGAATGAATTTGTTGAAGCCAGTGCATTGAGGACAGCTGAAGAGTCAGGCGTTCGAATTTATCCAACCCCCGCCACCATGGAAATTGTGCAGGATAAATTCCTGCAGAAAAGTGAACTGGTAAAGCATGGAGTGGAAGTGGCTCCTTTTTGCAGTGTTGTGGATATCATTGAAATCCTCAGATGTGGCACGGAATTCGGATGGCCCATCATACTGAAAACCCGGAAGTTAGGGTATGATGGAAAAGGCAATACGACTGTGTCTGGACCAGATGATGTCGAACGGGCCTGGCATTACCTGGGTGGTGGACGGCATGCTCTATATTGTGAAAAATTTATTCCCTTCGAATCTGAATTAGCCACGATTATCACAACAAGTTGTTCGGGGGAGCGCGCTATTTATCCGATAGTTGAGACTATTCAGGAGAACCATATCTGCCGCCAGGTACTTTGTCCCGCTCCATTCGAGGACAAATTATTGCGGGAAGCATCCAGCCTGGCAATCAGAGCTGTGAATGCTGTGCGGGGAATAGGATCTTTTGGTGTGGAGATGTTTTTAAGCCGATCTGGAAAAATCCTTGTCAATGAATTAGCTCCGCGCGTTCATAACTCGGGTCATTACTCCATTGAGGCCTGTCATACTTCGCAGTTTGAAAACCATTTGCGAGCAGTATTGGGTCTGAAACTGGGAAGCCCGGATTTAAAGGTTGAAGCAGCGGTCATGATAAATATTCTTGCCATGCAAAATTTGTCTCGTTGGCCAAGTGGGCTTTGCCAAGGATTCAATAATTTCCCGGGCATGATACATTGGTATGCCAAAACCGAATCCCGAGTTGGTAGAAAAATGGGGCACATCACCACCACAGGACAGTCCTTACAGGAATGTCTCCAGCTGGCTCAAGAGATTGTCTCCACGATCTATTAATCAGGCCAGGGACTTAATGGAATTGAATACATCCGAGATGGCTTTTTGGATAACGTCAATCATTTCGGGATCGGTGATTTTACCTCCCTCCACTTCTGTGATATAAAATGTGTCAATTGCAGCTCCTCTCTCGGTGGATATTTTTGCGAGCCAGATATCCAGGTTCAAATCGCTCAGTTTCTGGCTGATATAATAAAGAAGTCCTGGTTCATCAGGTGTAACAACGTCAATGACTGTGTATTGTTCAGATAATTCATTGTCGATCCTGATAGATGATTCAATTACATCTTCCAGGGCAATTTCGCTGGAGGATCTTTTAAATCCTCTCTTTTTCAGCAGCGTATCGAACTGCACCTGGCTGGTGAGGGATTCTTCCAACATCTCCTCGAACTGATGCCGCTTTTTGGAATTTGGAATTCGACCAGTGGTAGCATCCACTACGATAATTGTATCAATAATAATCCCATCAAAGCGTGAATAAATTTGGGCTGAAAGAATGGTCAGGCCATTAACGGCAATAGATCCAGCCAGTTTTGCGAAAAAGCCTTTTCGATTCCACGTGCATACCTTTACCAATGCGTAACCCCTGGATTCTTTAAGCTCCCAATAAACTATGGGTGTCAGGGGATTTTCCGATTCAGAAAATTGTAACTCCAGAAACCTATGAACTAATTGAAGATCGATAAATACTTCTTCCTCCGAATTCACGGTGAAATACCGCTCTGGCAAACTATCAATATGAGCTTTAATTTCCTGATTGGGAATGAGTGGCTGGGCTATGCGGCGAATTTTCCGGATTCTTTTTTGTAATTCATCCTCTTCCTGACGTAGAAATTGTGTGTCGCCTTCCAGGACCTTATATGTTGCATGGAATAATTGCCACAAGAGCATGTCTTTAAATTCATTCCACAGTGAACTACTAGTTCCCATAGAATCGCAAAAGGTATGTATCGTGAGCAAACGAAGCAATCTTCTGGATTTAATTTTGGAAGCGACTTCTTGTATGACTGCGATGTCATCCAAATCCCGGCGTTGAGAAACCACTGGCATGAGCAAGTGCAAGTGAACGACTTCCGCCATGCGGTCCGTTGTTTCCCGCGGGAGCCGAAATCTTTTTCCAACACGCTGCATGAGTCGTGCTCCTATTTCCTCGTGTCTTCGCTCTGGACTTGCTTTTCCTGAATCGTGAAGAAGGAGACTCAGATATATCTGGAAGGGTTGATCGAACTTCAAAAATAATTCCTGATATTTCACGTGAGGTTTTTCTTTAGCTGTCCAGATTTTGTCCAGATGTTCAATGCATACAAGAGTATGTTCATCGGCTGTATACTGGTGAAGGAATTCATGCTGAACCAGACAGGTCATCCTGCCGAACTCAGGCAGAAACCGGCCCAAAACTCCGAGTTCATGCATGAGTCTTAAAACTCGTGATACGCTCCCTCGCTGGTTCAAAATTTCAAGAAATGTTTCGACCACCTTGGGATCAGACTGAAATTCATCAGGCAGCTTTTCTACATGATTTCTAATAGCGTATTCGAGGGTTGGGTGTAAATTTAAGCCAAGTTTCTGTATGTGTAGGAATAACCTCATCAACCTCTGAGGTTGGCCGTCAAATATATTTGTATCTTCACATTCAACAATATCATTGTTAATAATAAAACCATCTATATGGTTCAATTTTTTGGATACCTGTCGACTTTCGATAACTTGTTTAAATGTAGGCAGACTCTTTTTTGATTTCAGTAATGCTAACCGGCGCTCAGCTGAGCGAGATATGATATAAATATTTCTGACATGGATATAATAGTCCTTCATGAAAGCTTCAATAAGCTTGACCAAGGACCTTTGGGGATAGCCGAATGCTTTAGCAATTTTGTGCTGGCATGCGCGCTCCAGATTATCAATGGGTCTATTTTCCTGATAGTGAAGTTCAGTTCTCACTTTGAGCAGAAAATCGTAAGCTTCCTTGAGTTTTGAGCACTCATCCTCACTTATAGCTTGTCTTGAAACAAGTTGAGACAGGTTCCTTTCACGAAATTTAAAATACGACATCCACAATAAATTCTGGTAATCGCGGAGTCCACCACATCCATTTTTAATATTGGGTGTCTGAAGAAATGGGGACCCACCGTGTTTTGATCTGCGATCTTCCTGGTCATCCAATCGCATTTTCATGTAGGCGTCCTCTGACCCGCGGATGCATTTTTTCAGAATCAGTGCTTCCAATTGGTTAAACAGGCGGATGTCACCAACAATGAATCTGGCCTCCAACAAACCCGTGAGGCTTTGCATATTCTCTTTTGCCTGGAGGACACACTGGTCGACAGTTCTGACTGCATGTCCAACTTTTAATCCACTATCCCAGAGCTTGTAGAGAATTCCATTTGAAATAGAGGTCAGCATCTCACTGGGTTTGCCTTGGTTTAAAAGCTGTGGAGGATGAAGGATGAGAATGTCTATGTCACTGAATGGATTGAGTTCTTCACGTCCGTATCCACCAACAGCCGTGATGCAGATAGGGAGTTCCGATAGTTCGCAGCCTTGAGCTTCTGGAAGTATGGTGACAACCTCAGTTAATAATCTGTCGATCATCCTGGCACGTAAACGGCATCCTTCCAGTCCCCCCACTTCCGAAAGATGGACCTTGCGTAGTTTCTCGAAGGTCGATTTGAGATACTCTTTTAATCTTCTGACAATTTCCGCCTCGGCTAAATCTGGCCCCAGCACCAATTCAACTTTTGTTTCACTCATTTTTTGCATGGTATCAGATCAAAGAAGGGCACAAAATCTGTTCCTGACATATTTGCAAAATTTGGCTCGTTTAGGTCCAAAAGTTCAGAAAATTGTCTGTGCGTTCGCTCTCTCAAATCGGCTTGGGTTGGGAAGCCAACTATGGGTGCATGATTTTCCCTGAGATATTTGCAACAAGGGATCGCATTTGGTGTAGGATGAATTATGGATTTGAGTGATACAACAGACTTGGACCTGGTCCAGGAGATCAGGGATGGAAATACTCAATCCTTTCAGGTACTGATGGATCGGTATAAAAATCCGATATACCAAATGGCCTACAGAATGATCCTCGATCCGTTTGAAGCCGAAGACTTACTGCAGGTGGTATTTCTGCAGGTATACCGGAACCTTTCCACATTCAAACCTCAGGGTTCGTTCCGGGCGTGGATATTCACAATTGCTCGAAATACCTGCTTGAATGAAATACGCCGCCGCCGACGAAAACCAGTCAAGTCGTTAGATGAATTGACATCAGATTCCCAGAAGATCCCATTCCAGGTAGTTGATCACGAACAGCAAAATGCGAATCAAATCCTATTGCAGGATGAATTGGTGGATATTTTAGGCAGAATTCTGAAAGAAGTTCCAGAGAAGCAACGAACAGCATTGTTGTTGTATCAGCAGGAAAACTTATCCTACGACGAAATTTCGAAGATATTAGGATGCTCGATAGGAGCTACAAAATCTTTGATCTTTAGAGCACGCGAGCACCTCAAAGTACGACTGAGACCCTATCTCAATGAAGGGGCATGGACTCCGGCCGTATTCCTATAAACTTTTCGATTTTCAAATTTCTTTGCGATAAATACCAAGATTTTATAGTTATGATCCCAATTCGCTATCAGGAACTTCTTGAAATAAGTCACCAACGATCTTTGAAAGCTGAAGAATTTGTTGAGCTGGAGAAGATTTTCTGTGCCTACCCAGACTCAAGGGCTCAATGGCAGGAAGATAAGACCATGGATTCTCTTCTGAAGCAATTATCTGTCTCGGCCCCGTCCGTTGATATTTGCCATCGTGTCATGCATACCATTCAACAAGAAAATATGCAAAAATGCGCAAGAAAACAGTCAATATTTAGGTATTTAAGTTTTTTCGCCAAAGTTGATCAGCCAATTTCTGCCATTGGAGCAGCAATTTTTTTATTCTCTCTGAGCGGAGTCTTTCTGATAAATGAAACCGAAACTTTCAAAGTGGACGGTCACAATCCTGATTATGAACTGAACTCCCTACCAGGAATTTCCAATTCTGATGTTCCTTCTCCGGATGTGTTGCAGGACTTTGCTGCGATCATCTATTCAGCAGAGGTCGAAAAAATGATCGATACGGATCTACTCTCCACTCTTGCATCAACCCAATAAATTTCTTCCATGAAAACCACAATTTTTTTACGCATTTTCGGCATTTTACTATTCGGTTTAATTTTTAGCGCGCTGCGAAGCTACGCTGTGAAGCCATCGTATTCCAATTCGCCAATTGAACATTTCAGGTTCATTCTTAATCTTTCGTCTGAAGATCTTGAGAAATATATTGTTCGTCAAAAACCTCATGTTCAGGCCATTTTGCGCAAGAAAGTTGAAGAATATGCATCATTATCCATAGCAGAAAAAGATTTTCGATTGCGGGCCACTGAACTGCACTACTATTTGGATTCTCTACTAGAGCACAACTCCACCGTTTCGTTGGCTTCATTGCCTCCCCTTCCGGAGTCATTGAGAGAAGAAATAATGCGTGCTGTTCATTTTTGGAATAACCTCTCCAACGCTCAGCGCGATCTCCTTTTCACGAAAAAAGCGACAATTTCCTATCTCGTCAGCCTGTCGTCGGAAAATGCTCCCCCCATGCCTGTAAACCGCCCGGCAATGTCATCTGAATGGGCTAATTTATATCATTTTCTCCAACTTCCTTACGAAAAACAAAAGGATTTTCTCGGCTCCCACAAATTGAACAAGGCTCCAAAAATGCAAAAGGTTCTGGAGGCATTCTCCAAGATGTCCATGGATGAGAAAGAGCGATCTGCCAACGCATTGGTGTGCTTTTTATCTTTTCCAAGGGACTTGCAGGATCGGGTTTCGGATGGATTGACCCATTGGAACTCATTAGATCCATCAGAACGAACTGTGTGGAGAGAAATTGCTGGCCGTTCTCCAACTATTGTTCCAATGTCCAACGAAGTATTGTCGTTGTCATCTGATTTCTACCCGCCATTTCCCGTAAAAGTGGCTGGAAAATCTGAACGGCGCATTCCGTTTCCCCCCCTCCCCTCCCCCAGGCTCTGACTTCTGGGGTAGAACATATCTGGTGTAATCTCTAATTATTTTGCGCATTATCGTTGATTCGCCCAATAAAGTGGGTGCTGACGAAGCCTTGCGTTTCTGCGCCTGGGACTCTCAATTCGTATTCATTCCTGCGCTGTGGCTTCTTTCGTCATGAAATATCAGAAATCCACTGATGGATGCAGATCATGGCTTTGAAATCACTGCCTTGGTTCCCTCTGGATTATGAGTCTAAGCAACGATTTTAGTGCCCGTTTCAGTTAAGGATGATTCTTTTGCCTGCATTTTATGAAAATACTTCAAAATATTCATTATTTTGGTAATTATTGACGCCGATGCAACAAAGTGTCAGTGGAAATGATTCTGCCAGATGGATTACAGACCAATTGAGAATGATTCCCCGGTCTGGGATTAGAGATTTTTTTGAATTGGTGCAAGGCCGGGCGGATGTCATTTCGCTCGGAGTTGGTGAGCCAGATTTTGTAACTCCCTGGCATATCCGTGAGGCAGCCATATATTCCCTTGAACACGGAAAAACCAGTTACACCTCCAACTTGGGAACCATGGCTCTCAGAAAAGAAATTTCCAGATATGTTGAAACCTATTTTGGGATATCCTATCGGCCCGATAGCGAAATATTAGTCACTGTAGGTGTGAGCGAAGCTTTGGATCTGGCATTGCGGGCTATACTCAATCCGGGTGATGAGGTGATTTATCATGAGCCGTGTTATGTCAGTTATGCCCCTGGGATTGTTTTGGCTCACGGAGTTCCTGTACCTGTTGCCTGTCACCCTGAGGATTCATTTTCTGTCAAGCCGGAAGCCATCGAACAAGCCATAACTCCTAAAACAAAGGCAATCCTCTTAAATTTTCCCACGAATCCTACGGGTGGGACCATGGAATTGGATTCATTGATTCAAATTGCCAGACTTGCCGAACAACACGATTTGCTCATTATTACGGACGAAATATATTCTGAGCTGACCTACGAAGGAGAACATCATAGCATAGCCAGCATTCCTGGCCTGAGGGATCGCTGTCTATTCCTGCATGGATTCTCCAAAGCATTTGCCATGACAGGTTTTCGAATTGGTTATGCCTGTGGTCCATCTGGATTAATTGAGGGCATGATGAAAATTCACCAGTATTCAATGCTTTGTGCCGGAATCACTTCTCAGGAAGCGGCTACTGAGGCACTTCGCCACGGACGATCTTCAGTAGAAATGATGCGGGATGAGTATGCCCAACGACGCAATTTAGTGGTTAAATCTTTAAATGAGACGGGGTTGACTTGCCATCTTCCTCGCGGTTCATTTTATGCTTTTCCCTGTGTTTCTGCATTAGGATACTCATCAAAGGATTTTGCTCTGGGGCTTCTCGAAGAACAGAACGTTGCCTGTGTTCCGGGTACTGCTTTCGGTCCATCCGGACAAGGCTTCGTACGCTGTTGCTTCGCAACATCGACAAAGCAACTTGAAATCGCGATGGAGCGCATTAAAAAATTTGTCCACAAAAACTAATTTTTCTCCAGAATGAACTTTTTAGTCATGTTAAACTGGGATGTCTCACTCATTTACAAGCTCACTCATGTCTGAACCTTGCTTAATACATGGAGCAGAGAAACCAAATCAGCAGTAAGCTCTTGTAGCCATAATGAAATTCTGATTCCTGTTGAGAAACCATATAATGGAATTGGATATAATCGGATAATAAATAAACATGCTGGCCTTCCGACCAGCATGTCATTCTGATATAGGATTTTCTCCTGAGCGAAATGGCCGAAGATTGGGAAATTCTGCCAATCAGGATTTTGTATTGTTGAAAGCGCTGGCATGAAAATCCCCCGCCCCCACCAATTTTTTCAGGATAATCCGATATCAAAAACTGTATCTCCTCCGAGCATGACTATATAGATTAGTCAACCAATGATGACTCGGGTAGATCCCCCCTTTGTTGATCTATACTTCGATTGTTGAGAGAGATCGAGGTTGGGCCTTGGTAGCGGAGATTATAAGGTTATGGTATTGGATGTGTAGTATTGCCCTGGAGGTGGTAGTCCTCTCGAATGGACAATCTTCAACGATTTGATCAACGTGAGATTCTTTCTCATAACGCTATTTAAAAGTTGTCGTTAAACTCGGCACTCGGCTAATGCGAACACTCTATGATTATTTAATCTATAAGCAAGTAAAAAATGTATTTTTTTTCCAGGATTTTAATACTTGGGAAATTGGCGGAAAAATATTCTCTTAAATATTGATTATGAATGGATTAAGGAAATTTTTTTTGGGTATGAGAAGTGGATAGAAACGGAAAACAGCCGGAGCTGGAACTCCGGCTGTTGGTTTTTCCGCAAAACAACTCACTCGAAATTATTACGATATCAATCGAAGAGCTGACTGAGATGATGCGTTGGCTTGAGCAAGCATCGCGGTTCCAGCTTGGACGAGGATATTTAATCGAGCGAAGTTGGTACTTTCTTCGGCAACATCGACATCTTTTATTCGACTATTGGCAGCTGTCAGGTTGTCTTTCAAGACAGAGAGTTGAGAACCTCTGTGCGTGAGACTTGCGATATTGGCACCGATCGTTGCTCGATCTGTAGCTAATTGAGTAATCGCAGATTTGACATTGGTCAGTGCCGTGGAGGCAGCTGCTGTTGTGTTGATATTGGATGAAACAGCCGTTGAATATTGGGTAGCTGACAAGTTCACTCCCGAGGCTGCAAATGTGTTGCCTTCACTATCAGTGGTTACGCTAAGGTTTGTACCAGAGAAGAGACTCACACTGTTAAAATCCTTGGTTGCAATGTCCGTGATATATGAACCAAGGGTGCTGAATTCTTTCTGATAGAGCGCTCGGTCTGAATCAGACTTTGTTGCATCCTGAGCGAGTACAGTGAGTTCACTCATTCTATCGAGACTTTTGGCGACGTTCTGCAGGAATCCGTCCTGGGTTTGACTGAAGGCGGCAGCGTTGCTGATATTGCTGTTGGCAGCGGCAATACGATTGATCTGAGCATCGAATCGGAATGATACTGCAGTCCCAGCAGCGTCCGCCTCAGGCGAGATCAGTCGGGATCCGGATGAGAGTCGGGCCAATGATTTTGATAGTTGCGAACTGGATTCGCTTAACAGACGAGCGCTGCTTAGCGCGGATGTATTTGTATTGATGACCATTTTATTCCTTCCATGTAATTCCCTGATTCAGGGATTTTCTCACTTGATCGCAGCATCCTTGCTGCGGGAGGTTTGTGTGGTTTCCTCCTCCACCCCACGATGAACTGGGCGTTTATAAGCCTCGTTTTCGTGGGATCGCTTTTGACAGGAGACTGTCAAAATCCGAATCACTTTCGCACCGGGTTTAGGTCTCACCTCAGAAGACACCTGATTCAAGTTGAAACGCGTAGGGGTCTGTGTCTGACTACTGCATTCCGGAAGTGTTTTAGGATCCAAAGGAAAAACTAAAACAATAACTTATAATCGATGGTCTGATATTATATTCCTGAATGATTCAGGCTGGTGTTGCTGACAGGAGGGGGGTCATCGACCCCTCCTGAATAAATTGGGATAAGCGATTCGGTGTGGATCCACACTCCTGAATTACCGAGAGTGGACGCGTTCAATCTGGCAGAAAGCGTTGCATTAGAGCGAGCCAGATTGGGTTATGGGTATGACTATCCAATGAGTCGGAGAGCGGCCTGAGGTTGAGCATTCGCTTGGGCTAACATGGCTGTTCCCGCCTGGACAAGAATATTATACTTGGCGAATTTGGCACTTTCTTCGGCGACATCGACGTCCTTCAGACGGCTGTTTGCTGCGGCCAGGTTTTCATTCAAGACAGACAATTGGCCGTCATGGCTGGTGAGTCGGGCAATGTTGGCACCCACCGTCGCTCTATCCGTTGCCATCTGATTAATGGCAGCTTTCACGTTGGTCAAAGCGGTGTTGGCGCCTGTTGTTGTAGAAATATTCGAGCCGGTGGCGCTGGAGTATGTGGTGGTGTTAAGGTTGACTCCCACAGCATCAAATTTATTTGCATCACTATCTGTGGTGACACCTCGGGATGTTCCGTCAAATAAGCTGACACCGTTGTAGTCCTTTGATGCCAGATCGGTGATGTAAGCGCCGAGTGTGGCGAATTCCTTCTGATAAAGCCCACGGTCAGAATCGGTTTTAGTTTCGTCCTGAGCCAGAACTGAGAGTTCTGACATGCGATCCAGGGCAGAGGCAGTTTTTTTGAGGAAGCCATCCTGGGTCTGTGAGTAGGAAATATAATTTCCGACGTTGTGACGAGCTGCGCCGATACGATTCAACTGAGCGTCGAACCGGAATGACACGGCACTTCCAGCTGCATCATTTTCAGGACGGGTCAGTTTGGATCCAGAAGACAAACGCTCCAGAGAGCCTGCCAGCATGGATTGAGATTCAGAGAGAAGACGAGATCCAGTAAGAGCTGCTGTATTGGTATTAATGACTAATGACATAATAAGACTCCTTCCATTGAGTCCACCCGAAAATCGGGTAGTAGTAAGAATTTGGGCATCCTTGCCCAGGGCCAATTTGATCCTTCAGGTTTGACCCAGACCTTTGAACAAACTTTTTGTTCTGTTACGTTCATCCATGAACGCACCTTTCTTTGCGACCGAGCTTGACGACTCTTGAGAAAAAATTTTCACGTTCAGAAAGATAGTACAAAAGTGTCATTGAGTGGGACAGAGAAAGGGAATTTTCAATGAAAATCCAGATTTTCTGGCTGAATGAAAGAACTCGAGATAGTCCTTTATTTGTGGGTGGCGGATATCAAACCCGTCTTGGCTGTGCTCCAGAATGTGAATTTTTGTATCCTAACATTCCCATTCCAACTCTGCGAGATGAAGCACAAGTGAGATTCATGGATTGGAAGAACAGTATTGAATGAAGGAAGCCATCATGATTTCGGTGAAATGAGTTTTGGGCTTAATTTTCCGGGTGCAAGGGCATAGCGCCATCCTGTGAGGCAACAAACTCGCCCATCCGACACGCCTTACGTAAAGCATCCCCGCTCGAGAGGCCGTCAGCCAGTGCAACAATGAGAGTGGCGAGGAAGCAATCCCCTGCCCCAACTGTATCCCGCACAGAAACGGGAACTGCATCTTCCCAAAACCATTTATTTTCTGATACACGGAATATGCCCGCACCTGAGGCTCCAGCTGTGACACATAAGTCTTTTTCTGGCATCTGCTCGTGAAGAGCAAGGATTTGAACTTCGACATCCCTTGAATTGGTGGCACTCGATTTATCCAATAATCTCGCCAGTTCGTCATGGTTCAGTTTCACCAAATCAGCTTTCTGACATAATTTGCGTGCCTTATCTAAATTATCGAACGGCTTCCTTAAATTGATGTCGCACACCTTTCTGGCGCCTGGGTAACGGGCTAATAAGTTGGCCAAAATCGATTCATTCTCATAACACCGGAAGGCCAAAGTACCATAAACAATGGCCTCCACCCCTTGGGAATCTGGCAAACACTCCTCATCGTAAATGATCTTATCCCATGCCACATCATCCAGAAACCGATACTCCGCATTCCCATGAGAATCAATTTCTGCTATCACGGCTCCTGTGAGCCGATCTTCATTCAAGTAAATGCCGTGCGTTGGAATGCCAAAGGATTGAAGTCTTCGAATTATTTCCCCGCCTAAAAAATCATTTCCCACTGCGGAGACAGGAAAACCGGTAAAGTTCTGGTTTTGCTGAACGTGGAATGCGACGTTCACAGGTGCCCCACCCAGAAATAATCCTTTTGGCAGACAATCCCATAGCACCTCTCCAAAACAAATGACCGTTTTTTCCATTAACATTCCTCCGTATCGATCCTTCTATCCTGTTGCCTCATAATTCGAGCACACTGAAACTACCCTGACTGACAAGCTGCGTTGCCTCATAATCCGGACACCATCGCTTCTTTTGTTTCTACTT
>WGNT01000161.1 GCA_016124425.1 Cytophagales bacterium | reverse complement strand
TTGGAAGCATACCAAACGGCCTATTTTTCAATCAGCAAGAAGGATTTGAGAAAGTACGCCTCGCAGACAGGAGATACAGAAGGCCTTGTAAATTACGCTCTTTCCTTAGACGGCATTAAAATTGCTGCCCTTTTTACGGAAAGGAAGGATGGGGTAAAGATTTCTTTTCGATCCGCTGAAGAGGTAGAAATCAATAAGTTTGCAGCTAGTTTTTTTAACGGGGGCGGCCACAAAAATGCGGCAGGTGGTATGTCCGACCTCACCTTAGATGAAACGGTCGAGAAATTCGAAAAACATATTAAAGAAAATCAACATTCCTTATACAATCAACTAGAATCTATCAATGAAAAAAATCAATAACCTCCTATTAGGCGCCGGTATCATTCTTGCCAGCATTGCCGTCTCGTCCTGTAAAAAGACACAGACTACTTCGGACGGGATCGAGTACACCTATGTAAGTGAAGGAAAGGAAGCCACCAAGGACGGTGACTATGTCTTGTATAATTTTGTCGCTAAGACTGGAAATGATTCTGTGTTCATATCAAGCTATGACCAGCCTATACCACCTTACCTTCAGCATCAGGACAGCGCCGACGCGCAGTCCGGAATCGACGAGATTTTCTTGAATTTGAAAAAGGGAGATAGTATCCGGGTAATGTCAAAGGCCAATAAAATATTTGGCGCTAACCTACCGCCGTTTCTAGACAGTGCAGAGAACATCACCATAGAGATCGGTGTGGTGAACGTGATCGAGCAGGAAGTTTTTCAGGATTATTACAATGACTTGATGGCCGCCCAGCAGAAAAAGCAAGAAGAGAATGCCAAAAAACAGCTTGAGGAAGACATACAAACAATTGAAAAGTATATTTCAGAAAATAATTTGAATGCTACCAAGACGGAATCGGGTCTTTTTTACGTCATAGAGAAAGAAGGCTCTGGGGATCAGGTAGAGCAGGGAAACACTATCTCCGTAGACTATACCGGATATGTCATGGACGGTACTGTATTTGATACGAGCGTGGAAAGTAGGGCAAAAGAGAGCAACACATTTACAGAAGGACGCGATTACGAACCTATTTCGTTTGCTGTCGGCCAAGGTCGCGTTATTCCCGGCTGGGATGAAGGCTTGCAGTACCTGAAAGAAGGTTCTGTTGCCAAACTGCTGATCCCGTCACCACTCGCTTACGGTCCATCACAGCGATCAGAGGTTATAAAGCCAAACTCTATCCTGATATTTGACGTTGAAGTAACGGATGTTCAAAAATAACTGCTGGGATTAACCGGCAGACTAATGTTTAAGTAGTTGTTTATTATGAAAAAATTGTCGTTAAATTTTCTAGTGCTTCTTGGATTGGGCGCTTTCGTTTCTTGTGTGTCAGAGGAAGAAAATCTGGAAGCCATTTTTGAACAGGATAGGCAAAAAATAGAGACGTTCGTCCAAAGTTTTGATATCGAGCACAGAAAGGAAACAGTTGGAGAGTCTGGAGTAGTTCTCTTGATCACCGAGACAAACGAGTCCGGCCGATTACCTGTCAACGGCGATACTGTACGTGTCGATTATACCGGCTATCTGTTGGACGGAACCATATTTGATACCTCTGTTAAGTCTATAGCGGAGGAAGAAGGCCTCTTTAACCCAAATCGTCCATACGAGCCATTTAGTGTACGGCTTGGAATGTCCGCAGTGATTGTAGGATGGCATATCGCCCTGTCCCGGTTGCGTGAAGGCGAGAAGGCTACAGTGCTAATTCCTTCTTTTTACGGATATGGGACAACAGATAACGGCCCCATTCCAAGAAATTCAGTACTTGTATTCGACTTGGACGTAGTCAGTGTTACAGGACCAGAATAATTTATACGTAACTCCATGAAAAAACAACTCATAGCCGCCTTGATTTCGCTAGTGATCTTCTCAGTTTCTTGTGAAGATCAGCTAAACAGGTTTGGCGGTCCCGTATATGATGTAGAAGGTAATCTTGCCATTGATAGGGTCAAGATTGCCAATTACCTTCAAACAGCTCAGTACGACAGCTTATATAGGGTTCATGATCCGGCTACAGGAGTTGTGGTGATTGTACAGGAAGAAGGAGAGGGTTCCCGACCCCGTTCAGGAAACGTTGTTTATGCCAATTATACAGGCAGGCTGTTGGACGGTACTGTTTTCGATACAAACCTTGAGGACGTAGCGAGGGAGCACGGTATTTATAATGAAGATCGGAACTACGATATCTTTACCTTTTTCCTGGGTCAACCTGCGAGTCAGGGAGGAGCTATTGAAGGCTTTTCTGCCGGATTCCGTAGGTTGAGAAGTGGTGCAAAAGGTGTGCTTATCATCCCTTCACCCTCCGGCTACCGAGACAATCCAAACCTGCCCAATATTCCGGAGAATTCCATTTTGATATTTGACGTAGAGTTGTTAGGTTTTGACTAAAAAGCCCTGCCTAGTTAATGGAAAAAGAGGAAGGATGCTGCATCCTTCCTCTTTTTTATTTAATCCAAGTCACTTTTTCACTAATAGGGGAGCGCTTTCCTTGTGGCCACCGGTCTGAGGCAGGCTTGGCAACAAAAAAGAACCCCATAAGCTGATCTGCTTCGCCCAACCCGAAAAATTCCTTGGCCTCCGGCCAGAAAGTACACCCTCCGGTACCCCAGTAAGCCGCCAGGCCCCTGGCACTTGCAGTCAGGTACATGTTTTGTACCGCCATAGCAACCGCAGCTATCTCCTCCATTTCAGGTAAGTTCGCCTTTAGGTCGCGCCTCATGCCAATTGCAATCACATGGGAGGCCTTTAGTGGGTTTTCCTTTAATTTCGTGTAGGTAGCTTCTGAGAAATTGCCACTTTTTTCACTTCGCTGCTTGTACAAATCTGCTTGAAATTCAGCAAACTTCTTTAATCCCTCACCGCTGAAAACGATAAATCTCCATGGCTCGGTTAGCTTATGTGTAGGCGCCCAATTGGCATTTTCCAGTAACTCCGAAATAATACTATCATCCACAGGATCGTTTTCCTTAAACTGTGCCACAAACATGGAGCGTCGGTTGCGGATGATTTTATTTACCTCTTCTACATTAAAAATAGGTTTATTCATCATATCGAAATTTCGTTATTATCTTTTTTAAGCGACGACATCCTTATCCCTCATGACTCAATACTTCATGCCTAATTTGATGCCTCCATAGTAATTCCTGGTAGGAGCAGGTTGGTAAAAGCGGCCTCCAAAGGCATTAAGGTCATTACCTAGGCTATAAGTTTCATTAAGCAGGTTTTCTACGCCGGCAAAGGCCTCGATGGTCCACTTGATACCTAGATTGCCACGCCATCCCATCCGCATATTGACGAGGTTGTAGGGATCTTGATAGATCGTGTTAGCGTCGTTCAGTGGAATTTCGTCCACGTATTGATGGGTGACGTTCAGGTAAATTCCAGGCTTGGTCCGGATATCGAGCTGATTAACAAGGGTATTGGGCGATACGCCAGTAAGATCGTTCCCAGAAAAGTCGTTGGAGCCCCTACTGAAATTACTAAACGTAAAATAATGGCCGGTGAAGGAATGCGTTAACTTTACTTCCTGCAAAAACGTGAGTTGGTTTCGTATGACTGCATAGTCAACCATGGCTTCTATTCCTTTCTGGTCAGTGGCGCCGGCGTTTCTGAAAAGAACGACTCCCTGTTCATTTGTGAAGGTGGTGATCGTTTGATCCAACTTGAAGTAAAAGGCAGTTACATCCAAGTTGACCCGACCTTGCTTATAACTTCCCCGGTAGCCTACTTCGTAGTTTATGCCTTTTTCTGCCTCAAGGTCGAGGTTAATTGATCCCTCGTTTGTTCTGACTTCGTCAATTGTAGGAGGAGAAAATCCCGAGCTGATGCTACCATGCACCGCCGATGTTTCGTTGAGTTTGGCAGAAAGGGCAACGCGTGGGACAATCACCGGAGTAAACCGGCGGGTAGCCGCGGACGGAACGCCTTGAAGGGCATCGATATTTCTGGTAATGTCGTAATTGGAAAAATTTTCACTCAAGCCAACGGTAAACAATAATCGTTCGCTTAATTCTGCTTCCAGCTGTTGGAATAGAAAAGCGGTAGTAGTAATCAGATCGTCACTAAACCGAACGGTATCTGCCCTTCCATTTCTGTTTCCAAAATTTTGCGCCGCGGTTTTTGCCAATTGGTATTCCCCTCCTCCGATAAGGCGAATAGGAATGGTTCCGATTTTCCCATCATGGGTGAAGCTCGTGCGCCCTCCGTAGCTGAACTGCGTCTCTTTTTTGTAATCCAAGTTAAAGGGATTTTCAAAATCAACGGTGTTTATATAGACCGAGGTTTTATTAAAAGTTTTCGGACTAAAGCGGTATTCCTGCCCTAAAGTACCGTACATGGATTTCTGGGAAATAGACGCATTCTGTGCCGCAGATCCCGGACGTGCTTGCCGGGGGTTTTCCGCTAGCTGCGCTGCGGTCAAGGCACCTGGAAGTTCATAAAACAAATCGGAGTAAAGGAGTTGTGTGGTAATTTTTTGCCTGTCAGAGGGATTGAAATGTCCGGCCATTTGGAATACCTGTCTGTCCATCGCTGTGTGGTCGCGGTATCCGTCCGCTTTTTGATGCGCATAAGAGGAACTGATTCCTCCGTTTTCCAGTTTTTGATCAATACCTAGCCGGTAACGCATCATCCCAAAATCCCCTACGGAGAAGTCGGCGCTAATGCGGTTTTCATCTACCTGTTGCTTGCTGATAAAGCTAATCACCCCACCGTTGCCAGCTCCATAAATGCTTCCTGCGGGGCCCTTAATGATTTCCGTGTTTTCGATGTTCGAAAGGTCAAGAATGTTCAACGGGGTAGTACCGTCGGCGGCGGTAAAAGGAATGCCATTCCAGTACACTTTGGTATTTCTAACACCGAAAGGGGATCGAAGTGAACTTCCCCTTATCGAAATGCGATATGAAGCCGGCGCCCGTTCCTCAACACGGATACCCGGTTTGGTATTGAAAGCGTGGACGATCGATGTTTCGTTAAACCGGTAGAGCTCGCTTTCGGTCACGCGTGAAATGGCAGCAGCTTGAACCAATAGCGGTCTTTCGGTTTGAAAGGAGGAAACAACCACCTCCGAAAGGGAATTGTCCACAGCCTCCAGACGGACTGTAACGACTCCGCGAGCCGGTACGGTATGCGTGCTACTGCCAAATGCAACATGTCTGAACATCATTTCAGTATCTTCTTCCAAGGAAATGCTGACTTCACCCGATTCATCCGTTACAAAGCTCTGCTGATTGTTTTGCTTGATAAATACAAAAGGTATGGCTTCACCGGATCTTGAATCTACAGTTCGGACAAGGGTCTGGGCCGAGGTGGCGAAAGACAATAAGAAAAGTGGAACAAGCAAAAAGGAAAGTTTTTTCATCGATGAGTATGGGTAAGCCCAGCTGGGCAGTTAGCTAAACACTACCGCAAAATTAATTTAATTTTTTAAGCGGCGCTTACCGATCAAAGAAAGGTTATGTAATTAATTAAAAAATCCATAACTTCACACCGCTTATGACCCATAAAAAACAAGCAATGGATAGAAGGTTAGCCTTAAAACAACTGGCGTGGATTACTGGAGGCGCTATACTGATTCCTTCCTGTGATTTTTCCCAAAAATCGGTCTTGGAAGCCTATCAGAAGCTTCAGGTAACGGAAGCGGAGCGGGAGACGCTAGCCCATGTGACAAATACCATTTTCCCTGGTGTACACCTTAAAAAAGCGGATGAGATAGGGCTGGCAGATTTTGTCCTGGTAATGGCCAACGACTGTCTTTCTGAGGCGGAGCAGATCGATTTTTGCACCGGACTGAGAGCATTCGATTCCTTTAGCAAAAAAACGTTTAAAAAGACGTTTGGAAAGATGAACACGAGCGAATCTGCCGATGCCTTTCGAACGACAATGGAGATGGAAGCCGACAATAATTCGGCAATAGCCTCGGTTAAGTCCTTTTTGGGGATAACCAAGCGCTTTGCTTTGCAGGGGTATCTGACCTCAAACTACTACATGACAGAAATTATGCCTTACAAAATGATTCCGGGAGGTTTTGTAGGCAGTAAACTTGTAACTGAAATAGAACGCATCAACCCAAATGGCTAACCTCAATTTACAACATAAAAAAGAAAACACCTTTGATGCCATCGTCATCGGTTCAGGCATGAGCGGAGGCTGGGCTGCTAAAGAACTTACTGAAAAGGGATTGAAGACCCTTGTACTCGAAAGGGGAAAGGCGGTAGACCATGTCAAAGATTATCCAACTACCAATTTATCTCCTTGGGAGTTTGAGCACCGTGGAGCTATTCCCGAAGATATCCGCAAAGAAAATCCGGTGGTAAGCCGCTGTTATGCCTTCAGAGAGGACGCACAGCACTTTTTTGTAAAAGATACAGAACATCCCTATGTGCAGGAAAAACCCTTCGACTGGATCAGAGGGTATCAGACAGGCGGCAAATCCTTGCTATGGGCCAGGCAGGTACAGCGTTGGAGTGATTTTGACTTTGAGGGCCCAGCTAGAGACGGTTTTGCAGTTGATTGGCCGATTCGGTATAACGACCTCGCCCCTTGGTATAGCCATGTCGAGAAATTTATTGGAGTCTCAGGAAATAAAGATGGGCTTCCAAATTTGCCAGATGGGGAGTTTCTCCCGGCAATGGAACTTACAGCGGTAGAAAACTATTTCAAAACCTTCGTCGGGAAGAATTACCCAGGTAGGGACATTATCATTGGCCGATGTGCACACATTACGGGTAATGAGGAATTCTATGCCAAGCAGGGGCGTGCGCTTTGTCAGCACAGGGTCCTCTGCCAGCGTGGGTGCCCTTTTGGGGGCTATTTTAGCAGTAATTCCTCAACCCTGCCCTGGGCGATGAAAACCGGAAACCTGACCCTGCAGAATAACGCCGTCGTTCACTCGATTATCTACGATGAGCAAAAGGGAAAAGCAACAGGAGTACTCGTGATCGATGCCCTGACAATGGAGACCACGGAGTATTATGCGGATGTTATCTTTCTCAACGCAAGTGCGCTCAACACCAATTTGGTCCTGTTAAACTCAACTTCATCTCGCTTTCCAAACGGGCTGGGAAATGATAATGGACTTTTGGGAAAATTTGTTGCGTTTCATAATTACCGAGCGGGTATTTCGGGCGAATACGAAGGGTTGGCTGAATACGCTACTTCAGGTAAGCGGCCAAATGGCGGCTATATTCCCCGATTCAGGAATGTACATAAGCAGGAGACAGACTTCTTACGTGGATATGCAGCCGGCTTTAGCGGAAGTAGAAGCATCCTTACAGATCAATCGGATATCGGCGAGAACCTAGAGAAAAGCCTATTGAACCCCAAATTTGGAACATGGAGAGTAGGTTCCCACATGATGGGGGAAACCATCCCTAAGGAAGAAAGTCAGGTAACCTTAGATTCCTCTTTAAAGGATGCTTGGGGGATACCACAGCTAAAGGTAGCGGTAGATTATGACCAGAATGATGAAGCGATGATCGCGGATTACCTGGAACAGATGACAGAGATGTTTGAAAATGCCGGTTTTAAAAATATTCGGACCCGGGATGACAAGCGAGCACCTGGACTTGATATCCATGAAATGGGCGGTGCACGGATGGGACACGACCCAAAGACATCCATTCTCAATAAGTGGAATCAGCTTCATGCCTGCCCTAACGTATACGTGACGGATGGCGCCTGCATGACGTCCACCAGTACCCAGAATCCATCGCTTACATATATGGCTATGGCAGCACGTGCGGTAGACCATGCTGTGCGTGAAAGCAAATCATAAAAAAGTTAAGGTCTGCCCCATAGCAGGCCTTAACTTTTCTTTTTTAGCCTAAGTTAGGCGTGATGGTGTCCACCTGGACCATGTGCGTGACCATGCTCTATTTCGCTTTCCTCGGCCTCCCGTACGTCAACTATCTCGCCGCTAAAGTACAGGTCAAAGCCGGCAAGAGGAGGGTTAAAGTCCATAAGTACACCCCTATAATCTATTTTTAGGATTTCTCCGCGCATCGGATTTCCACGGTCATCCTGCATTGAGACCACGTTGCCTACCTTCATGAGATGGCGTTGTTTTTCGCCGTTTTCTTTGAAAGCTGATTTCGGTACGACTACCTTTTTTTCCTCGTTGTAGTCGCCGTAGCCTTCTGTATAAGGAATAAAGACATCAAACGTCTCTCCTTTTCCTTTTCCGGCAATCGCTTCCTCTAGTTTAGGCAATACATTATCGGCACCGAAAAGAAACGCGAAAGGATCGGAGGCCTCTACTTTTTCAAAAAACTCCCTTCCGCTTTCCCCATCGTCCACATGCAGTTCATATGCAATTGAAACTACTTTATTTTTTTCAGCGACCATTATTTGTTCAGTTACTATTAGGGGGCCAAAAATACAGTAAATTTCCTACATCCACTACCTCTTTTTAGATAAATACGCATCTTGATAAGAAGACCATATCTCGTAAATCGGGTTGCCTGTGGAGCTCATCCCGCTGTGATGCCAGTCTCCATCAATCACCTCAAAGTCGAACTCCAAACTCGCCCCGACGCGGCTATCATCCCGGGAAAAAAAGGTTATTTTTTCAACGTATTCCCCATCCTCAGCCGTGTAGTCTCCCCCTCCGGTTCCGGAGAATTCCTTTGTTTCGGAGTTAAAGGCAATCCATTGGAAACGTCCGCCGCCAAGAATTTTCACCGTTCTGCGCGCCCCCGGTGTCATGCTGCTGATTTCACCGTCTCTTTTTCTTCCCGTTATCACCCATGTGCCGTTCAAGGCGTCGTCCCTGTCAGAAATTTTCTCCCAAATTTCAATCAGATCCTTACCCTTTATCCGTGCGGATAGTACGAGTTTTTTATCGGCAAAATCCATCACATACGTGTTTTTTGTCCCGATTTGGTCAGGGTCAAACGTGTAGAAATCCAGACTTTCCGTGTATTCGCTTCCCTCCAAAGAGAATTCTCCCCCTCCAGCTCCCAAGAATTTGTTTGTCCCCAATTCTTTGGCACCAAAAGCAAAATAGCCATCTTGGTAGATCTTGATAAATTCTTGGTCTTTTACCGGTTGACCATTTTGGTGGGTAAGTTTCCAAGCACCCTCAATCTGCTGCGCCCAGGTCTGAGAGAGCATAAATCCGATCAAAAAGGTGAGTAAGTATTTCATGATAGTTTAGGTTTTTGTTTAGTTAAAAGTAATTAAAAATTCTACGATATAATAATTTAATTGATTTGCGGTTCTGAAGGGGAACAAACCGGCAATTAAACCGATGATGTCCAGAGGATGGTATGATTTTTAGGCTATCACACAGTATCCTTCGAATTATAAAAAGCTATGATGAACCTAACAAAGTGGGCATGCGTGCAGAGCATCGGATTTCTGATGACGGCGTTGTCATACTTCGCTTCTGCGCAGAGTTACGGCACTGCCGCCGGATTAAGGCTTGGCAATAGCCAGGACTTCCGGACGCTCGGACTGACCGCTAAGCAGCGGCTTGTAAAAGGAATTACCGCAGAGGCAATAGTACAGTCGGATTTCACGTACAATACCACTGCCCACGTTCTTTTGGCGCGACATAGACCGTTTATTAGTAGGCGGTTTAATTATTTTTACGGCGGGGGAATTTCCGCCGGAATGGTGACGAGTCAGGAAAGGGTTCCGGAATCTGCTCAACTAATTACGACCTATGGAAACCCCGCCTTGGGAGTGGATTTTATACTAGGTGTAGAAATGACTTTGCTGAAACTCAATGTTTCCTTAGATTACAAGCCCAACATAAATTTGATTGGAATACGGCCTTGGTACGGGGGACAAGTGGGCATATCAGTCAGACCCGTCTTTGTCAAAGGAAAGGAACAGCAAAAACGGCAACGCCAAAGGGACCGTATGAAAAGAAAATCTCGAAAAGATGCGTCTCCGGGAAGATTTAATCGCTTTCTTGAACTGATAAAAAAGCAATAATTGCGTACATTTAGGAATTCACAAAGTTGTAGTAACCCAAAATCCTCCTATGAAGCGGTTTGTTTTTTTTATTTTGATTTGGCACTTTCTTGTAGGCTCGACCTATTCACAAGATCAGAAGCCTGTTCGCCTCGCCGTCGTCGGCCTCACCCATTCCCATGTGAATTGGATTTTGCGTAGTCAACGTAAGGCAGATATGCAGTTGGTGGGTATCGTGGAGCCTAATCGCGAACTTGCGGAAAGACTGCTCAAAGCCAATAATTTATCGATGGATTTGTGGTATTCCAGCATGGACGAATTGTTTGCGGCGGTAATTCCTGACGGAGTAACTGCCTTTGGTTCCATTTACGAACACCTCGAAGTCGTGCAGGCATGTGCGCCAAGAGGAATCCACGTCATGGTCGAAAAGCCGCTTGCAGTCAGTAATGCACATGCACGCGAAATGAAAGCTCTTGCGGAAAAACATAACATCCACCTCATAACTAACTATGAAACTACCTGGTATGCCAGTAATCAGGAAGTGTACCGCCACGTGCATGACCTTAATAGCATAGGTCCTATCCGAAGGGTCATTATCAATGATGGGCATGAAGGTCCGATGGAAATAGGAGTGAGAAAGGAGTTTTTAGATTGGCTCGCCGATCCGGTACAAAATGGTGGAGGCGCAGTGATTGATTTTGGCTGCTATGGAGCCAATTTGATGACTTGGCTAATGCAAGGAGAAAGGCCTATTTCAGTCACTGCCGAACTTAAGCTAATCAAACCGGAAATCTACCCGAAGGTAGACGATGACGCCACTATTCTATTACAGTATCCCTCCTCGATTGGCGTGATACAGGCTTCGTGGAACTGGCCCTTTGGGAGAAAGGACATGGAGGTGTATGGACAAACGGGGTACCTCATAGCCAAAAATGCCACCAATATGGTTATGCGGCTAAAAGGAGAGGGAAAGGAACGCTCCCAGGAATTAGCAAAGCGCCCCTATCCCTATGATGATCCCTTTTCTTTTTTCGCGGGCATCATTCAGGGTCGCATCCAAATGGAGCCGTTTGATTTGTCCTCCTTGGAAAACAACCTCTTGGTGGTTGAGATACTTGAGGCAGCGATTGAAAGCGCCAAAAGCGGTCAACGAGTATATTTAAAATAACAGGTAGTTTTTGTTTTCCTGAGAAGGGTGACATCTAGGGCAAGGGAATTGAAAATTAGCAAAGCAATTTCGCTTTCCTACTCCGGATAAAAGGTGAGCGATTCGGTTAGCCGTTTTGTGCCATCTTAGAATATGGACCCCAAAGTTGCTTCACCCGTACAGTAAGTTATACATCCATATATCTATGACAAGTCTGATGCAGAAATATGCCACTAAGCGCAATCTTGTGCTTCTGATCATTTTGACGGTATTATCTAACATATCCCTTGGGCTCTACTTTATTGATTTCCATGCGCCGATTTTAGACACCGTTCCGTACTACTCTGCGGAATATGCTTACGAGGCGATAGGGGCGTATGGAGAAGCATACAAAAAAACCTATATAAGGGGGACTTTGCTGCTTGATTTTATTTATCCAATCATTTACTGCCTGATGTTGGCTTTCGCATTGTGTCGAGTTCAAAAATCTGTTAGCCTTGCGTTCTTTCCGTTTCTGATACTTCCTGTGGATTATCTTGAAAACATACTCCTTATTTTTCTAGTTTCCGAGCATCCGGAGACATATCTGTTTTTGGCTGGATTTGCGGGTCTTGTCACGTTAACCAAATGGAGCATGGTACTGATTAGTCTCTCAGTAATCATCTTCTTTTTAGTGTTGCGCTTTTTTAAGGGGAGAAGTAAAGGCAAAAGAGGGCTGTCATATTCGGTGAGGTGATACGAATGCGTTTTTAGGTGAGATTCCTGTCTTTTTTTAGGAATCGGCCTAAAACGAAACTGCAACCGGTTTCGGAAAAAATGCGGGTTTGTTTTGATATTGCAAGATCTACTAATAATTTAACGCCATTGTTACTACCTTAAATGTTATGAAACCTACATTATTATACCCCAAAAGCTTTGTCGTCCTCTTTTCTGTTGGGTGGGCATTATTTGCAATGGAGGATATACTTAAGAGAAGGCATTATGTTGTTGATCCTGTTGGTATTTCATGGATCCCTGAGTGGAGGGAAATTCAGGATGATCAGGTGTATGATGTCGCAGATAAAATGCCTCGGCCAGTAGGTGGTCAGGATGGATGGGAGAGTTATCTTGCTGAAAATATGAGATACCCAAACGCCGCTTTACACGCAAAAACGGAGGGAGTGGTATATGTGGTATTCATCTTGGAAAAGGATGGACGGACTTCGAACGTACAGATAATGAGAGGTATAGGATCAGGATGCGATGAAGAAGCCAAACGGCTAGTCGAAGAAAGTCCAAAGTGGAATCCAGGCGAAAACGATGGCGAACTTGTTCGTGTGCGCGTCCGACTGCCGATCAGGTTTCATCTTCCCAATTAAAAACTAACGCAAAAAAAAGACTGTCCACAGGGTTTGGACAGTCTTGAATTTCCCTTGCTAACCTAGTTAGCTAATTTTTAGAGGCACTTTTTTTCCGGTCTTTACGGCCTTATAGATGGCATCAATAATGATCAAATCTTTCAATCCCTCTTCGCCGTCCACCGGCACCGGTGCTTTCTTTCCTGCCAGTATGATATCGGACATTTCGTCCATTTGAACTGTTTGATGGGTCACATGCGGTTTTTCTAGGGGTCCTTTGTTCGTTCTGCCTTTGATGGGGCCATAGCCTGTGGAGGGCTGCAGCTCCGCGAATCCTTTGTCTCCGTTTAGAAAAAATCTGTCTAGGTTGCCCATACTATAGGTGGAGAGGCAGGAAGCCACAGCACCACTAGGGAAGCCGAACTGAAACTGAATGGTTTCATCCACTCCTTCCTTAAATTTTACAGGGTCAGTTTTGGTCTCTTGGGCGGTAACCCAAATGGGTTCTTCACCAACCATATATCGGGCACCGTTTACGGAATAAATGCCAATATCCATCATAGCACCTCCTCCGGCCAATTCTCTGTTGAGACGCCATTGGGTGGGATCACCTATTTTGAATCCGCTTAGGCCTTGAAAAAACAGTACTTTCCCCAGCTCTCCTTCATTTCTCATACGCAGTATCTCCAATGTGTTGGTCTCAAAATGCATTCTATAGCCTACGAGGAGGTGCACGTTTGCTTTCTTACAGGCATCTACCATCTCCCGACCTTCTTTCGCATTTAGTCCCATCGGTTTTTCACAGATTGCGTGTTTTCCCGCCTGTGCTACCCGAATTACCTGATCCTTGTGAAGGGAATTAGGAGTAATGACGTATACGGCATCAATATCCGGATTGTCTTTGATCGCGTCAAAATTGTCATAATTGTAGCAGTTTTTCGCCGGGATTCCGTATTTGGACTGCCAGTCCGTAATTTTAGATGGCGTGCCGCTGATCACCCCGACAAGTTTGGCCTTTTTGCAGTCCTTCATTGCCTCGGCCACACGAGTTCCATAGCTTCCTAGCCCCATTATAGCCACACGAAGAACTGGACCTTGGTAGTCCGCTCGGTCCGCCCAATCTAGCGTTTCTTCGGCATGCAGTGAAGATAATAAAGGCATTGAAAGCGCGGAAAGCGTGAGTTTTTGCAGGAAATTACGTCTTGATTTCATAGGTGTTTTGGTTTTACGTTTATTGCGGAATGAATGCTTTATTATACGGAATATTTCAGTTCTGTCTCCCGCAATATATTAGATTTAATCCAAATGATTAACTTCGTCTGGTATTAAAATATACCATCCCATCCGTACTATGGAAAATATCCGCTACCAAATCGAAAACGAACTGCCTTTGCATGAGTTTGTGTCACTCTTGAACCGATCTACCTTGGGTGAAAGAAGGCCTGTCGACAATGAGGAGCTGATTAGTGCCATGCTAAAACATGCCAATCTTATCCTTACAGCTCGCGATGGAGGGCTTTTGGTGGGCGTTTCCCGAGCGTTGTCTGACTTCAGCTTTTGTACCTACCTCTCTGACCTTGCAGTGGATGAAGCTTATCAGAAAATGGGTATCGGCAAAACATTGATTCGGGAGACAAAAAGGGCCGCTCCCTTGGCAAAGTTAATTTTGTTAGCGGCTCCTAAAGCCGTCGCTTATTACCCCAAGATCGGTATGACGCGCCACGAGCATTGCTACACCCTAGAGGATCCGCAAGATTTGAACGAATCATGATATTTTTCACGGCTTTTCTACAAATACTTTTGGGAATGGCAGCGGCATGGCCTTCATATAGCCTATAGCATTCTCCCTATCGTTAGCACCGACGTAGGTTCGGCGACGAGTAAGCCGCTGCCATTGGATCAATTCAGTAGTTGAAGTTTTTCTTACTACGGGAGCTGCCTAAGCTGTTGATTTACCTAAATATATATGGGGAGTAGGCAGGTCTGAATAGGAGCTGGGGTTATTTTATGTTAATTTTTATAGGTAACTGGGAATAAAGCTGCTAAAATGTTTTGATTAAAATATTATTTTTTTAGTTTTAAGAGTTGTTGCCTTAATAGGCTGTTTCTTAATGTACTCAAAGGTGTTTTGTAGAAGCGACATTTATCCTTAATCGGTTGGAGGCTAGCACTTCGGCGGCGCCCGTATGCATTTAAACACGCCTCACCAATAGGCACGGGGGGGCGGGATCGCTGAATGATATGTCAGCTTTAGAATATCTACATATTGCTCGGATAGGATGGTTTAGATCGCTATTAATTTATGGAGAAAGACACCCTTTATATTATCTCTAACACTGACAACTAACCGACTATGTCTCCATTTCGTCTTGTCATCGCGTTTTTCGTTATTTCCATTATTGGGTTTGCTTTAGTGCCGAAGTTGTCAGTCGACCTCAATCCAAGAGAACGAGAACCTGTTTTGCAAGTTACCTATAGTGTCCGCGGATCCTCTCCCGAGTTGGTGGAAAAGCTAGGGACCTCCCCTTTGGAAGGGGTGTTTTCCCAGCTTTCAGAGCTCAAAAAGATAAATTCGGTCTCTAATTACGATCGAGGAAGCATCACGCTTCGCTTTGATAAGGAGACGGATATGGAATACAAGAAATTTGAAGTTGCTTCCCTTATCCGGCAGGTATATCCGTCGATGGACAGAAAAGTTTCCTACCCTATTGTCACTCAGAGCGCCGAGCGCAATGTCACTGAAAAGGCACCCATTCTTACCTTTAGTATCAACGGTCCCTTTGCTTCGTTTGAAATCAAGAAAGTGACCGAGGATATTCTTAAATCCGCCCTCAGCCGGATCGTGGAAGTCGAAGAAGTAGAGGTGCGCGGAGCGAATAATTTAAACCTGTTTATCACCTATGACATCAAAAAGCTTCAGGCGCTCAATTTCAACCGAACAGCGCTCACAAATAGAATAAGGAACGCCTTTGGTACCCAATATCCAGGGTTGGTTCTTAATGCTTCAGGTGAATCCCTTTTTCTCCGAATCGACAGAACACTCACGGGTATGGATCAACTCGAGAATTTGCACCTGGGAACACTCGGCGGAAAAGATTTATACCTGAGGGATCTAGCCTTGATTACTATCGAAGAAGCCGAGGCCAATAGTTATTACCGAATCAATGGCAACAATTCCGTAACGCTGTCGATCTACAGCAGGGAAGGGGTAAATAAGGTGATTCTGGCCGAAACTATCAAAGGGGTGATTTCTGAACAAGCGGCCTTGCTGCCTGCTGGCTTCGAGGTTCGGTTGGAAACAGATGAAACGGAGTTTTTAGCTAAGGAATTGCATAAGATTTACAAGCGCTCCGGTTTATCGATTTTGATTCTAGTAGTTTTTATTTTTTTAGTCAACCGAAACCTACGCTATCTAAGCACCTTGTTTCTGGGCATCATTGTTAACCTTAGCCTTACGGCCATCATTCTGTACCTTTTGCAGGTCGATATTCACATGTATTCTTTGGCTGGACTTACCATTTCATTCGGGCTGATAGTGGACAATGCCATTATTATGATTGACCATTTGCATAAGCATAAGAATAGGAAGGTCTTTTTGGCCCTGCTTGCCGCCTCCCTGACCACCATTGCTGCCTTGCTTATGGTGTTCCTTCTTCCTGAGGAAGATAGAAAAAATCTCGGGGAGTTTTCTGTGGTAGTAGCTGTCATGTTGGCTGTTTCCTTGCTAGTGGCTTTATTATTTACGCCGGCGATGTATCAGCTGTTGTTCAAGGACAAGCGAAATATGGGCAGGAAGCTCCGGATTTCACAGCTTAGAAACAGGGTCAAAGCCTTCCGTGTTTTCCATACCACCATTGCGTTTACAGTGCGGTTCAAAAAGTCATTCGTGGCACTTCTGCTATTACTTTTTGGACTGCCGGTTTTTTACTTGCCTGCGAAGTGGGAGGGACAGGAATGGTACAACAAAAGCATAGGGAGCACCTATTATCAAGAAGAAATCCGTCCCTGGGTAGATAAGGGGCTTGGAGGATCGATGCGTATGTTTGTTCGGGGAGTATTTGAAAAGTCCTCCTACCGCGAGCCGGAACGGACAAGGCTGTATATAAATGCTGGCCTACCTTTTGGAAATACCCTAGAGCAGATGGACTTTATAATCAAAGAGTTTGAGTCTTTCCTCAAAGGTGTGGAGGGAATTGATAAGTTTGTGACTTCGGTTTCATCGGGTCAGCGCGCGCGCATAGAGATTACCTTCAAAGATGCCTATGAGAGATCTGCGCTGCCTTATCAGCTGAAAGGTAAGCTTGCTATGAAATCGACCGACTGGAGCGGGGTACGCTGGAATATCTACGGAGTGGGGCAAGGATTCTTTACAGGTCCGGGAGGAGAAGGAATTCCATCTTTCAGGGTAGAACTTCGGGGGTACAATTTCAATGAACTTGAAAAGCAGGCAGACCGACTGGCCGAAAAGCTGCTGACGCACCGCCGGATACAGGAAGTAAATACCAATGAACGACTTACCTGGCAGGAACAAAAAACAGAGGAATATGTGCTGCGGCTAGACCAGGAGAAAATGAATCTCGCAGGTTCTGATATGTTTCGTGTTGTTAATGCGCTAGCAGACGTATCAAAACCACAGGGCCCTGCATTTAATCTAACTGTTGATGACCGGCAATACGGCGTGGTTATTAGGGAGCGGGAATCGAGCCGGTTCTCAAGGTTTGACTTGGAAAACACCAGTTTGATCTCTGGGGAGGATGAAATCTTCCGTATTGGAAGTTTCGGAAGCCTAAGCAAAGAAACTACCACCAACGCATTACATAAAGAAGACAGGCAATATATCCGCTTGGTGTCTTTCGAATATATGGGTTCGGCAAAATTTGGTGGGGAATACCTAGATGAAGTACTGGATGAATTAAAAGCCGTTTTACCACTGGGCTATACAGCCACCAAACAAACGTATTCGTGGGACTATAATCGTGCAAAACGCCAATATAGCCTTTTGTTGGTGCTCATGGTAGGTATTTTCTTCATTTGCGCGATTTTGTTCGAAAGCTTTAAGCAACCCTTCTACATCATTTTTATTATCCCGATATCCTTTATCGGATTGTTTCTGATATTTTCACTCTTTGACTTTTACTTTGATCAGGGAGGGTATGCCGCCTTTGTGATGTTGGGTGGATTGGCAGTAAACGCGGCTATATTTATTGTAAATGATTTCAACAACCGGTCTAACGGATCGCATAACAGAAATATCCTTAAAGCGGTAGCAGGGAAGGCAACACCTATTTTGCTGACAGTGTTGTCTACCTGTTTTGGGTTGATCCCCTTTGTAATGGAGGGGCAGGCAGAGATTTTCTGGTTTTCTCTCGCTATTGGCACTATTGGTGGACTCATTTTTAGCCTCGTGGGGGTGTTTGTTGCGCTGCCGGTATTTATGTGGAAAAAATAATTAAACTTGCAATGTGTTTTCTTCATTGTTTTCAGGATAGCGTGCTTTAAGATGCTTCGAATAAAAAAAATTAGTGTCTTGTGTTTTTGGGGATTGTTGGGAATCTCGTGTTCAGCGGATGTAGAACAGAAGGATTTGGGCCCGCTCACCAAACTTTCGGTAAGTGTCGTAGATAGTTTGGTTGTAGACGAATTGGCCACCTTGGTGATGGACGATTATAACCCTGCGACGGGATACTTCCTGTTGCGGGGAACGAGGTCAAGAAAGCCCTACCTTGTAGACAGTAAGGGTACCATTCTAAACGTATTTAATGTACTCGATGATGGCCCAAATGGGGTTGGGGTCAACGGTGCCTTTGGGTATAGATTTCTTGATAGAGAGCGATGGGTTGCCCAAGGCTTGTACAACGGCTATCATATTTACTCAATGTCGGGTAAGAAGCTGAAGACTGTGCCGCACAATCATTTAGGATTATTTTCTATGTCTGTGTTCACCTACCAAACTACTTTTCATCCCTTTGTCCAAGATGGAAAGGCACTGATGATAGGGAGGGAACCGAACCTATTTGACCCAAAGCAAAGGAATCCCAAAGAAGAAGGCGGGGCATACTATGAAAAGGCAGATGTGATCTACAGGTATAACCTTGATACGGAAGAAAGTCAGACGCTCCAAAGCTATCCGCCCGAATGGGCGCCTCGGGTAGCAGGAACCTACGTCGGTCCTAGCCTGCCCATTATCGCATTTCATGAAAAGAAGCAGGAATTGGCACTTCTTCCGTCCATCGGCAACCAGTTATTTATTTATGATTTTTCATCAAGGAGTCCGCAATTGAAGTATGCCGTTACGTTGACCCATAAAAACCGTCCAGCGCAGCTTCCTCAACTAGCATTTACAGAGGAGGACAACTTTAGCGATTACCCGGCGTTTTTCGATATCCGGTATGTAGGGGACAAGATCCTGATTGTTTTCAACACCCGCATACCTAAAGATGTCATGCGGCAACTTCGTGCCTTATCAGAGGAATATTATAACTTGTCAGAATACAAGGAGGCTGTCAAGAAATATGTTATGCCGCAATACATTGTTGTAGAAAGTGACCGGCAGATCGGCATAATAGACAGATTGCCCGTACCAGGCGTGGTTAACTTTGGAGATTCAGAAGGTTTTTTTTATGTAAACGACAATATCAATCTAGAGATTGAAAGGGACTACAATGTATTTTACAAACTAAAGATCGAGCAATAGCGACCTATTTGTACCGATCTGCCTAGTTGCTCTTCTCTTTAACCTCCGGTGGGACTATGGTTACCAGCAAAAGCTTTTTAATTTTATTAACTATATTTAACGGTGATAAAAAATTATATTTGCTTATTTGGGGAAAATCCATTTATAATCTCAATAAACTAGCTACTGTGGTAAGGATGAGCTATTGTAATGCTGAATTATCGAATGTTTAAAATATCAACTAATTATTGCCGTATTGTTAATTATATAATAATATTGTTGATTTATTTGCAATGAAAGATTCGGGTCTTTACATTTGCCTCATACTTACGTAAGGTATTCAATTACTCGCCCAAAGTAATTAACCTCAATCGAAAATTTAACAGGAATATCCTGAAAAAGAGGTTTGTAGTTTTATTTTAAAACCTTAACAAATTAAATCATGAGATTAATTATCGCAACAATTCTAGCCCTTTGTGTTTCATTCGGATCCTATGTTTACGCAGGTACAAGTCACGGTGATCCAATAGTGACTCTTGAAAAATTGGGGGACAACAAATTCCAGCTAAAGTACTTAGCTAAGCCTATGGGTAAAGTCGTGGTATCTATTAAAAACGATCAGAACGCTGTTGTCTATAAAGATGTAATTGACGCAGAGAAGCTGTTTTACAGGAATTATGACCTTACCAACCTTGCCATTGGCACCTATAATCTGGAAGTTTTTTCGCAGGAAGGGAATAAGCTGGAGCAATTTGAAGTGGATTTATCTCCGGAGCAACGTAAGGCAACTTATCTGGCGGACACAAAGGTTCTGGATAACAAAACCATTGCTCTTTTGGTGACAAATTTGGATCAGACTGAGAAGACCGTCAGGATCTACGAGGGTTATGAACTGATTCATGAGGAGAAGTTTGACAAAGCGACATTTGGTAAGCGGTTTACTTTCAAAAATATTTATTCACTGAAGAATGTTTCCTTTCAAATCGTTGAGTCAGACGGTTTTGCAAAGTATATCTCCGCTAGATAGTCGCTAGGTAGGCAATTTTCAGCCCTCTGGTACGACATAGCTCATGCCAACGAGTACCGGTTCAGTAGATCAATCGCTATTACGTCCGGGGCGGCCTTCCCCCAAATAGGACATTTTAACCACTAGCAAGAAAGAAGCCTCCAACTGGAGGCTTTTTTTATGGGAATTATCGAAGTCGGTGGATTGTTCTTCCACTATGGTGGATGTAAAAATAAAAAATATGGTTTGCCCCAGGTGCCTTCGCGCTGTGGAATATCTGCTGAGGGAATTGAACATTCCTTTCGATCAGCTTCAACTTGGGTCGGTGAGGGTTTTGCGGTTCTTGGAAGACTCCGAAAAGGATACGCTTTCAAATAGGTTGAACGAACTGGGCTTTGAAGTGCTTCAGGATCGCGACTTACAAAAAGTGGAGAGAATCAAAAACCACCTTAGGAAAGTAGTCGCCGATGACGATATTCCTACTTCCTTTACCTTAACCCGATTCCTGGCGGACGCAATTAAGGAGGATTATTCGAGCTTAAGTTATCTTTTCAGCAGTATGGAGGGGATAACAATCGAGAAGTACTTTATCCATTTGAAAATAGAAAAAGTAAAGGAATGGTTGTTTTACGGAGACCGGAATCTTAGCGAAGCTTCTTACGCACTTGGCTATAGCAGCGTGCAGCACCTGTCATCCCAGTTTAAAAAAATTACCGGCATGACGCCCTCAGAATACAAGTCATTACGGAATAAGCCAAGACACCATCTAGATACCCTGGCTTAGGTTGTCTAGATGGTGTTTTTTTTCCTTTTACGAGCGTCTAAATATTGACTATGTATGTCAAAAAAGTCTTATTCCTAGCGAAAGGATCAATTGATTTTGTCTTTGATCGGTGGCAAAGCCTGCAATACTTTCTGCATGCTTACCCAAGCCACCTTCGTATTTTAGGTCTATGATCATGTTGGCAATGTCTAATCCAATACCTGCCTGATAGCCGAGTGTAGCACTGTTGTAGTCGGGTGGCGCGAGTGCTGAATTGTCTGCGTCTACTTCTGAATCGAGCAGGAAAGACATAATCGGGCCGGCTTGAATGCGAAAAAACTTTGCCATCTTGAGTCCGAACATGACAGGAACATCAACACGACTGAAATTTGCCGAATAGCTTATAGTCGAACCGCCCTGCGTAGTCTGGAAATCGCCGCCGGTGTTGGTGTAGAGGGCTTCTGGCTGGAAATAGATGCTGTTTCCGCCTAACCTCGCGAAAAGACCTACGTGATAGCCAAGCTTCCCGTCGCCGGTAGAGAAATCGGTTCCGTTTACTTGGATGTTTCCTTGTGAGACTCCGAATTTGGGTCCTATTGAAAACTCCTGCGCTTCTACCGTCCCTATGAAGGTAATCATCGGCAAGATGCAGGCTAGCAGTAAATAGTTGATTTTCTGACTCATAATTAAACTACTTTAGTGAATAGATTTTTATTTCTTTTTTTTATCTCACGTACTTGACGTTGGAACAAACCTCTAACAAATTTTTGGCCAATCGGATAAATATTGACAAGAATGTTGTGTTAGTCTTGCATTTTAAGAATTAATGCGATAATTTGGAAACGATCTTTCACATAAGAAAAAATTTATGATTTAACAAAAATTTGACAATATTGGTCATTATTGCTTTTTATGGGGCTTATCGGCAGGAATCATGGTTGGATTTTGGAGTTGATAGATCTTAATTGAAGCAGAAAATCCACAATAGGTCAACCATTAGCGAAGATTTATTAAAAAAAATATTAAAGTTAGTAGATTACCTATATTTTTGTGAGAGGCAGTAATATCCCCTAGTTCAAACGTTTGTCTTAGGTCAAGTTGAGAGAAAATAGTATCGAATCAAACTGTTTTGTTTTTAAATGTTGAATCAACCGTAACAGAGAAATTTCTATGATTGAAGTAGTCAAATATCCAAGCGTATTGGAGAGTAGTAACCTGGAACTGAGGAATGTGGCTAGGGATTTAGTGTCAGGTCTAAAAATTTATCATGATAATGTAGGGTATCTTGTTGGTGAGTTGGCGCTGTCTGAAGGAACGTCTCCTCACAGAAATATCAATAGTTCGCCGGAGGAAGTCGATTACAGAATATTTTTAAAATCTGCCCTTTTGTTAGCTTCCCAAAAATTGGGAAGTCCGATTACAGTTACGACCGGTTTTCCTTTTTCTACCTTTCAGGTTTTCAAAGAAGGGGCATACCGGTTGCTAGAAAACGAGCATATCATCGAGTATGATACCCAAACCTATGGCGGCGGCGGGCGCAAGAAGATGGCCGTGGAAGTTGATAGGGTAGCTATCGTTCCGGAAGTTGTAGGGGCAAGTATGGCCGTACGACAGCTTGTTCCAGATGCTCCCAAGAATTTTTTTATGATCAGCCTAGGATATGGTACTATGGAGGCTATTCTCAGTACCGAGGGGGGATTGGTACAGCGATCAAGTGTTTCGACCTTTGGTTTGCGTTATGCTATTAATTTAATAACAAGGGAACTTCAAAAAGATAACTATCTTGATCTCAAGACAGAGCATCAAATTGATCAGAACTTCAGTGAGGGGACCATTATACTGAATCGGAAGCGGATTGATTTGAAGGATTTACGAAAGCAAGTTATCGCCCAATACTACCAGGATGTGATTTCTCCTTCATTGAGAAAGGCATTTACGGATAGGGATTTTGCCAAATCAGCTGACCTGTATCTAGCGGGTGGAGGCGCAAATTACTCGGATCTAGTAAATATGTTTAGAGAAGAATTTGACGGATTTTTAAACATTCACGTTCCGGAATCTCCTGAGAATTTGGCTTCGATTGGCTATTGTTATAATAGTTTGGCTATCAACGGAGGAGCAAAGGATAAGGCTGTGGGCTTAGATTTGGGTAATAGTTCAACAATCATTACTACTTTTAAACAGGAAAAAGAAGGATAAGCGTATGAAATTTGGATCCAATAAGCAACAAGAAGATGGCGGGAATGTTAGTAAAGTAACGGTATTGTCACTGGGATTTGAGCTCACGGGAGATATTATTTCGAAGAGTGATATCAGGGCCGATGGAATCTTGGTTGGGAGTATTCGTACCGATAAAAAGGTTGTCGTCGGCGAAAAGGCATCCATCACAGGAGATATCATTGCCGCTGAAATAAGCATAAGTGGAGAAGTAGTAGGAGATTTGTACATTGAAGGCGAAACGACTATTTATGCCACCGCAAAGGTGTCCGGTAATATCACTACCAATCAAATCTTTATCCACAAAGGGGCAGAACTAAACAGTTTGATTCAAACTGTAAATAGTGATTCCGTAAAGGCCGCCGCTAAGTCAAGTAAACTCAATACCGTAAGTAGGGATGAGCTCTACTCCATCATGGACGAGAAGAAATCCAAACAAAGTAAACCTTCTCCGTCGAAACCCGTGACAACGAAACGGGTGGATTCGAACTTCTTTACGGAAGATTCCGAATACAAAGAAGAATACAACCCAAACTTCCCAAGAAGTTGGTAGTAGTTATTGGCTACCTATAAAAGTGAAGGGCTGATGGAATTTTTTCCCATCAGCCCTTCCCTTTTTCTAACCAGTAGCTTTTAATCAACCGCCCTCTCCCGGTTCTCCGAAGACACCGACCATATTAAGCAATACGAGTAATATCACAACAGGACATATCCATCTAATAAAAAACATCCATGCGATTTTTGGGAATCCGTCAAAACCCGATCCTTTGCTGAGTTCGTCAGCATACTTCCTTATCTTTTTTACCCAGCCAGTATAAAGGCTCAGCATAAGGCAAATAATCACCACGGCCAATGTACCGAAAAAGAAATCCATCATATCGAAGAAACCCGAGATCGGTTTTCCAAAAAAACTGAAGCTAAACGTATTAAAAATAGTTCCCTCAACAGCCGCTAAAGAGGAAGGAATAGATAAGATCATCGCACTAATACCGATGATCCAAGTGGCCTTCTTTCGGCTCCATTTGCGTTCGTCGATAAAATAGGCAACTGGAACCTCCAACATGGAAATGCTAGAGGTAAGCGCTGCCACAAACAACAACACGAAAAACATCGCACCAATGATGTTTCCAAAAGGCTGAATTTCGTCAAATACTTTCGGTAAAACATTAAATACCAAAGAAGGACCTCCATCGGGGCTTACTCCTGGGAGTAAGGCAAACAGCGCAGGGAAAATCATTAATCCCCCCATAAGTGCCACCATGGTATCCATCCCCGCAATCCATCCGGACGATTGAATGATATTGCCTTCTTTCGGTAAATAAGATCCAAAGGTGATCATCAGTCCCCATCCTACTGACATGCTAAAAAACGCCTGCCCTAAGGCAGACAGAATGACTCTGCCGTTAATTTTTGAGAAATCGGGCGATAGGTAATAATCGATGCCCGCACCAGCACCGGGTAGGGTCACTGCCCTTGCAGCTATTAAAACAATGATGATAAATAATACAGGCATTAGAAACTTTGCTGCTTTCTCTATACCACCGGAAATTCCGCCGAGAACAATGCCAATAGTGATTAATATAAACAAACAGCAGAGGGGGATTACATACATCGGCGTTTGTACAAAAACCTCAAAATCCATCGGTAAATTGATTAGTTCCGTAAAAATATAACCGATCGTCCAGCCGGCTATCACGGAATAATAACTGAGGACGGCGAAGCATATAATCACACAAAGAACGCCCGCACTTTGCCAAAATTTATTTCCTCCCGTTACGCGGATAGCACCAACCGGGTTTTTCCGGGATATCCTTCCTAAGGCTATTTCGTTTAACAACAGCGGAATCCCTATCAATAACACACAAAGTATATACACAAAAACAAAAGCTCCTCCCCCGTTTTGGCCTGTGATATAGGGAAATCGCCAAATATTGCCTAATCCGACTGCGGACCCTCCTGCCGCCATAATAAATCCAAAAGTTGAACCCCATTGGCCCCTGGAGGGTACGTGCTTAGCTTTTTGCATGAGAATAAAGGTAGGTATCGATGGTTAGAGTATTATAAATTTTCTTTGGCTAAATTAAACTGTTTTGAAACAATAGCAATCCCTTCTGCAAAACTTTTCGGTTGGAAGTCCAATATTTTCTGTGCCTTTTCGATTATCAGGCCGGTTTTAATAGGTCTTTTGGCCACTTGATTAAAGTGTGAAGAATCAGTTCTTGTTATTTTTTCTTTGTCAAGACCGAAATAATCCGCAGTCAAGATGGCCATGTCATAGGGGGTAAGTAGATCCTTTCCTGAGATGTTGAATATGCCGGTGGCATTTTTGGAAACTACGAGTAGACATCCCGCTGCCAAGTCTTCGGCTAATGTCGGAGTTCGTACTTGGTCATCAACAAGGCTCATCTCCTTTCCTACTTCAAGCCCATGTTTCACCCACAAAACAATATTCGATCTTGTTAAATCGTGGCCAATCCCATAGACGAGGTTCGTACGAATAATCGTCCATGCGAGCTTCCGTGATTGAATGGATTTTTCAGTCTCATACTTCGTCCATCCGTAATAATTCACTGGATTCGGCTTGTCATCTTCTGTATAGGGCCCCTTTTTACCGTCAAAAACAAAATCGGTAGAAATAAAAATTAGGTGTGAGCCGTGTTTTTCACACGCTGCCACAATATTTTCCGTCGCATGAATATTTTGTTCATTACATAGATCCCGATTGATTTCGCACCGGTCCACATCAGTCATAGAAGCGGAATGAATGACATAATCTGGCGTATACTTAGCAAATACCCTCGATACCTCCTCTATTCCGGTAATATCCATCGGTTCATAGGTGAAGTCCTCTTTCCTTGATTTGAACCTGCTTTCTCCCCGGCCTGTGGCAATAATGTCCCACTGTTCGTTGGTGATGCCGCATTCGACAAGTTTCTGTCCTACGAGCCCGTTAGCACCCGTTATAAGGATTGTCTTCTTTCTATTTGTACTCGTACCCATATTCCTGTGTTATCTTCTTCTTGCTAATCTCTTCGACATCTACCAGCATGAGTACCGGATTCAGCGGCTTGTCTCCAGATCCTGTTTCTTCTTCTGCAATTTTATCCAATACATCCATGCCCTTAATTACTTTTCCGAATACCGTGTAGGTATCATCTAGGTGTGGGGTCCCCCCCACTGTGGTATAGGCCTGGATTTGATTGGCGCGTATTTCCTTATCCTGGTTTAAATTTATATTAAAAAACGATTCAAGTTCTGTTTTCTTCGACAGCATAAGCTCATTGAGCCCGTCAAAGTTTTGTTCCTGAAACATCTGTGCGTATCGATCCCTAAGTCCCCGATTACTTTCAAGCTGGAGGTATTTCATAAAAGCTTCTTGTAATTTGCGTGGGTCGGTATTCAAGGTAAGTTCATCATAAATCTTTCCCTGAACGATGTAGAACTGACATCCGCTTGAGCTTTTCGTCGGATTAATGTTATCTCCCTGCCGGGCGGCGGAAAGGCTTCCCTTTTCATGAATAAGATCTGGATTAAATTCCGCGGGGATGGTGTGCCATTGGTCCGGCGGCAAGTTTTCCTTTCCAAACACATCTCCACCCTGAATCATGAAATCCTTGATGATACGGTGGAATTCCGTAGAGTCGAACCTTCCTGCTTCGGCTAGCTGGATAAAATTCGCTTTGTGTTTTGGGGTTTCATCATACAGGATCGCATACATATTCCCATGTTTGGTATGAATGGTGACCAAATAATCCTTTTCGGTAGAACAACCGATGATAATTAAAAGCAATAAAATCCCGAAAGGTTCGAAACGCATTTACTTATTTGTTTAATGTGAATTTAATCTCTTTCAATATTTCTTCTCCTCCGCCTTCCAGAACCTTTTGGGCAAGTTCTCTACCTAACGCTTCCGCGGACGTTTTACTACCTGACACCATATGGGAAATTTTTGTACCGCCGTCAAGTCGGACTATACCTCCCTTCAACAGCAAAGAGTCCCCCGTTACCGTTGCCAATCCGAAAATAGGTATGCTACAGCCTCCATCTAGTACCTTGAGGTAAGATCGTTCGGCCTGTAAACAATATCCGGTGTCGTTATCGTGAATGCTTTTTCTAATTTCTAATGCCAGCTGTTCATCCAACTGCTTAGACGCTTCAACGGCAATCGAGCCCTGACCTACAGCCGGCGTAAACTCGTCAAGTGACAAGACATGCCGAATCATATGGTCGTACCCCATACGGTGTACTCCCGCATATGCCAAGAGAAGTGCATCACAATGGCCAGATTCCATTTTGGCGATTCTTGTTTGAAGATTTCCGCGTATATCAACGGTTGTTACATGTGGATAATAATGCTTCAACGTAGCTACCCGTCTGGTTGAGGAAGTCCCAAGCCGAAGTTTCTGAGAAGGATCGGTATAGGAAATAGTTTCTTTATGGCTGACGATAACATCATTTGGTTTTTCCCGCTCCGTGAAGGCAATTATAGCAAAGCCTTCCGGAAGGCTGGATTGCATGTCCTTTGCACTATGAACGGCTATGTCTATGGAGCCATCTTCCAGTTGATTTTCAAGTTCCTCCGTAAACACTCCTTTACTTCCGATCTTAGAAATAGCAACGTCCAAAATTTGATCTCCCTTCGTATCTATAATGACAATTTCAGACGGTAAGTTGTTTTTCAGCAGTAGTTCTGCGACGTGATGAGCCTGAAAAAGCGCTAATTTACTTCCCCTTGTGCCTATTCGGATTGGTTTCATGAATCACGGGAGCTTTTACGTTTACTATATTTTTTTTCTACGGAAGCCTCAACAAATTCAATGATTTTTCCAGCAATGTCAATTCCAGTTGCTTTTTCTATTCCTTCAAGCCCTGGCGAACTATTTACCTCGAGAATGAGCGGCCCCCGATCGTATAGCCACAAGTCTACCCCACCTATGGAAAGCCCCAAAGCTTTTGCGGCATTAAGGGCAGCGGTTTTTTCCTCTTTACTCAGTTTTATCACCTCGGCCTTGCCGCCTCTGTGAAGGTTGGATCTAAACTCTCCCTCAGCCCCCTGCCGCTTCATCGCGCCAATCACCTTGTTATTTACAATAAAAGCACGAATATCCGCCCCCTTCGCTTCTTTGATAAATTCCTGAACAATAATTCTTGCTTTCAGTCCGTGAAAAGCTTCAATTACCGACTGACCGGCCTTTTTTGTCTCTGCTAGCACCACACCAAGCCCTTGCGTTCCTTCCAATAGCTTTATCACCAATGGAGCTCCGCCTACGCGCTCTACAAGTTGTTTTTCTCCGCCCTTGGAGAAGTTGGTAAAAGCTGTCTTGGGCATGCCTAATCCTTCACGGGAAAGTATTTG